>DASULG010000104.1:0-16834 GCA_036278335.1 Pedococcus sp. | reverse complement strand
GGCGCCCACCACGGTCAGTCCCGAGACCGTTGCGCACGCACTGCAGCCGAGACCGGGGCGCAGGCCAGACCTCGGCACGTAGGTCGCGAGGATGCCCGCACCCATGATGCCGGCAGCGAGAAGCAGCAGGGACCACGCCAGCCCTGCCTGGTCCAGGGCGACCCCTGCCGCGCCGGTGAACAGGGCCGACACGAAGGGGAACGCCACGAGGGCGGCCAGCCAGCGCCGGCGCGGCCACCGGGTCAGCACGGCCGCTGCCGTTGCGTCTGCCAAGTCCAGCTCCTTCGTCGGCGACCACGTCGGGTCACGACCCCAACGATACCCGCAGGGGTATAGATCGGAACAGTCGAGGCTGCCTTGGGCATCGCCGGGGACCAGTGTCGCGGGCGGTCGCGTCGCCGCATTACTCGCGAGTCACCCGGAACCCGTGACAGTCTCGGGCTGAGGACCTGTGCAGGATGGTCCCGACGCCGTCTGGCGCTGACTCGAAAGGCGTGGTCGATGTTCCGTCGCATTGCGATCGTCAACCGTGGCGAGGCCGCGATGCGGCTCATCCACGCGGTGCGGGACCTCAACGCCGAACCGGGGCGTGCTGAACGGATCGAGACGGTCGCCCTCTTCACCGAGGGCGAGCGGACCGCGATGTTCGTCCGCGAGGCCGACCTGTCCTACAGCCTCGGCCCGGCGAGTGAGCGCCCCTACATCAACCACAGCGTCCTCGAGCGCGCCCTCGTCGAGACCGGCGCCGACGCCGCGTGGGTCGGCTGGGGGTTCGTCGCCGAGGACCCGGCGTTCGCCGAGGTCTGCGAGCGCATCGGTGTCACCTTCATCGGCCCGAGCCCGGAGGCGATGCGCAAGCTCGGGGACAAGATCGGCTCAAAGCTCATCGCCGAGGAGGTCGGCGTGCCCGTGGCGCCATGGAGCCGGGGCCCGGTGGACACGCTCGAGGCGGCCACCGCGGCGGCGCGCGACATCGGCTATCCCCTCATGCTCAAGGCCACGGCGGGCGGCGGCGGCCGCGGCATCCGGGTCGTGGCCTCCGACGCCGACCTGAAGGACGCCTACGAGCGCACCCGCGACGAGGCCGCCCGCGCGTTCGGCAGCGGCGTGGTCTTCCTCGAGCGCCTGGTCACCGGGGCCCGCCACGTCGAGGTGCAGGTGATCGCCGACGGCCAGGGCACCGCCTGGGCAGTCGGCGTGCGCGACTGCTCGGTCCAGCGCCGCAACCAGAAGGTCATCGAGGAGTCCGCCTCCCCGGTGCTCAGCGCCGAGCAGGTGGCCGAGCTCAAGGCCAGCGCCGAGCGGCTCGCCGTGGCCGTCGGGTACGCCGGGGCGGGCACCGTGGAGTTCCTCTACCACCCGGGCGAGAAGTTCTTCGCCTTCCTGGAGGTCAACACCCGGCTGCAGGTGGAGCACCCCATCACCGAGGCGACGACCGACCTCGACCTGGTCAAGGCCCAGATCCACGTGGCCGCCGGTGGCCGCCTCGAGGGTGAGCGCCCGACCGAGTCCGGCCACGCGGTCGAGGCCCGGCTCAATGCCGAGGACCCCGACCGCGACTTCGCGCCGTCGCCCGGCCGGATCGCCCTGCTCAACCTGCCCGCGGGCCCTGGCATCCGGGTGGACACGGGCGTGGGGGAGGGCGACTCGATCCCTGCCGACTTCGACTCGATGATCGCCAAGATCATCGCCTACGGCCGCACCCGTGACGAGGCGCTCGCGCGCCTGCGCCGGGCCATGGCCGAGACCACGGTCGTCATCGAGGGCGGGGCCACCAACAAGAGCTTCATCCTCGACCTGCTGGACCAGCCCGAGGTCCTCGACGGCAGCGCGGACACCGGGTGGATCGACCGGGTCCGCGGCGAGGGCCGGCTCGTCTCCCACCGCCACTCCGGCGTCGCGCTGGTCGCCGCCGGCATCGAGGGCTACGAGGAGGCGGAGGCCGTCGAGCGCAGCCGGCTGCTGGAGACCGCCCATGGCGGACGGCCCCAGGTGCAGCACCAGGTCGGGCGGGCCATCGACCTGAAGCTGCGCGGCACGGCATACAAGGTCACCGTCGCCCGAACGGGGCCCCACCGCTTCCGGGTGGCGATCGCCGCCAACGGCGAGGAGCACGTCGTCGACGCCGACCTCGACCGCCTCGACAGGTACGCGAGCCGGCTGCGGATCGCCGGCCGGTCGCACCGCCTCATCACCGCCACCCACGGCCCGGTGCACCTCATCGAGGTGGACGGGGTGACCCACCGCGTGAGCCGCGACGAGGGCGGCGTGCTGCGCTCGCCCGCCCCGGCCCTCGTGGTCGCCACCCCAGTCGCCGTCGGGGACGAGGTCGCCGCCGGCGCCCCCGTGCTCGTGCTGGAGTCGATGAAGATGGAGACCGTGCTGCCCGCGCCCTTCAGGGCCAAGGTCAGGGAGCTGCGGGTCTCCGCCGGCAGCCAGGTGGAGACCGGGGCGCCGCTGCTGCGGCTGGAGCCCGTCGGCGACGAAGAGGCGGTCGAGGAGGCGCCCGGCGCGAGCGTCGAGCTCGACCTCGACGGGCGACCGCCCGCCGAGACCACGGCGGCAGAGCGTGCCGCCCGCGGCCTGGCGGACCTGTGCGCCATGGTGCTTGGCTACGACATCGACCCCCGCGACGAGGGACGGACGCTGCAGAGCTACCTCGCGGCGCGCGACGAGCTCGTCGCAGCGGGGACCTCGCCGGTAGCCGACGAGGTGATGGCACTTGGGGTCTTCGCCGACTTCGCCGAGCTCAGCCGCAACCGCCCCGCCGACGAGGAGCGCCACACCGAGCACCGGGTGCACAGCCCCAAGGAGCACTTCCACACCTACCTGCAGAGCCTCGACGTCGAGCGCGGGGGCCTTCCCGACCACTTCCGGGGCAAGCTGGCCAGGGTGCTGGCGCACTACGGGGTCCCGGAGTTCGACCGCACACCCGACCTCGAGCAGGCGGTCTTCCGCGTCTTCCTCGCCCAGCAGCGCAGTGCCCCTGACGTCCTGCTGGCCACGACGCTGCTGCAGCGCTGGCTCACCGAGCCCTGCCCCGAGCCGCCGGCCGACCAGGCCGCCCGCGACGTCCTCGACCGGCTGGTGCTCGCCACCCAGCTGCGCTACCCCGTCGTGGGCGACCTCGCCCGCAGTGTGCGGTTCCGGTGGTTCGACCAGCCGCTCGTCGACGCCGAACGCGCCTCCGTGCTCGCCGGGGTGGGCGATGAGATCGCCGCCCTCGCAGCCGACCCTGAGGCGCCGGACTTCGCGGCGCGGATCGACGCGCTCGCCGCCATCCCCGAGCAGACCGTCCGCTTCCTCGCGGAGCGGCTCGAGCACGGCGTGCCCGAGCGGGAGCCGATGCTCGAGGTGCTCGTCAAGCGCCACTACCGCGACCACGAGCTGCACGCGCTGAGCACCGCCACGGAGGAGGGTCGCCCGTTCGCGGTGGCCGACTACACGCTCGACGACCGCCGCACCCACCTCGTCTCCACCATCGGGCTCGTGTCCGAGCTGGTAGATGGCAGCACGCTGGTGCGCGACGTCACCGGTGAGGTGGCAGCGCGGCCGATCGGCTACGAGTCCGTGGTCGACCTCTACCTGTCCTGGCCGGAGCAGCCGGAGTCGTCCGAGCGGGCGTCGGAGGAGCTCGCTGCCCTGCTCGCGCAGCTCGACTTCGCCCAGCAGGTCCGCCGGGTCGCGGTCGCCGTGTGCGCCGGTGGTGACCGTCCCGTCAGATACTTCACCTTCCGCCCCGCCGAGGGCGCCATGGTCGAGGACACCCTCGTCCGGGGCATGCACCCCATGGTCGGGCGACGGCTCAACCTCTGGCGGCTGCGCGACTTCGACGTCACCAGGCTCGAGGCGCCCGAGGACGTGCTGCTCTACCACTGCGTCGCCAGGGGCAACGAGGCCGACCAGCGCCTCGTCGCGCTGTCGCAGGTGCGCCAGCTCGCCGTCATCCGTGACAAGACGGGCCAGGTCACCGCGCTGCCCCACGCCGAGCGCGCCATCGCCAACTGCCTCGAGGCGATCCGCCGTGCCCGGGGCGCCCACGGTGCTGCCGGCCGGCGGCTCGACATGAACCACATCTGGGTCGAGATCTGGCCCGTCATCGAGGCCGACCTCGACCAGCTCACCGCCCTCCAGGCCAAGATCTCGCCGCTGACGGCGGGCGCCGGCATCGAGGAGGTGCTCGTCACGGCGCGGGTGGCCGGCCCGGACGGCACTCCCGTTCCGATCGCGGCCCGTTTCTCCTACCAGCCCGGGTCCGGCGTCGTGACCTCCATCGAGGCACCCCCGACGGAGCGGCTGAAGCCCCTCGACGACTACGCGCAGAAGGTGGTCAGGGCCCGCCGCCGCGGCCTGGTGTACCCGTACGAGCTGGTGTCCATGGTGGCCGGGCAGGGCGGCACGGCAACGGAGTACGACCTCGACGACAGCGGCTCGCTGGTCCCGGTCGACCGGCCCTATGGGCTCAACAAGGCCGGCATCATCGCGGGCGTCGTCACGACGCCCACCCGGCTGCACCCCGAGGGCGTCACCCGCGTGCTGCTGTGCGGCGACCCGCTGAAGGCCCTCGGGGCGGTGTCCGAGGCGGAGTGCGCGCGCGTGATCGCCGCACTCGACCTGGCCGAGCAGATGGGGGTGCCGGTGGAGTGGTTCGCCCTCTCGGCGGGTGCCCGCATCTCGATGGACTCGGGCACCGAGAACATGGACTGGGTCGCCAGGGCGCTCAAGCGCATCGTCGAGTTCACCCAGGACGGCGGGGAGATCAACATCGTCGTCGCCGGCATCAACGTCGGGGCGCAGCCCTACTGGAACGCCGAGGCGACGATGCTGATGCACACCAAGGGCATCCTCGTGATGACGCCCGAGAGCGCCATGGTGCTGACGGGCAAGCAGTCGCTCGACTTCTCCGGCGGCGTCTCAGCGGAGGACAACTTCGGCATCGGCGGCTACGACCGCGTCATGGGTCCCAATGGCCAGGCGCAGTACTGGGCGCCCGACCTCGCCGGCGCCCGTGACGTCCTCATGTCGCACTACGACCACACCTACGCCCACCCCGGCGAGGGTGGCCCGCGCCGGGTGGCCACGGACGACCCGGCGGAGCGCGACGTCACGGTCTACCCGCACGAGATGCCCGACAGCGGCTTCACGACGGTGGGCGACATCTTCTCGTCGGCGACGAACCCGGACCGCAAGAAGGCCTTCGACATCCGGACCCTGATGCGCGCCGTCGCCGACCAGGACCACCCGACGCTGGAGCGATGGGCAGGGATGGCGGACGCGGAGATCGCGGTCGTCCTCGACGCCCACATCGGCGGGTATGCCGTGTGCCTGCTGGGCATCGAGTCCAAGTCCGTTCCGCGGCGCGGCTTCCCGCCCACCGACGGGCCCGACGTCTACACCTCCGGGACGCTGTTCCCGCGGTCGTCGAAGAAGGCGGCTCGTGCGATCAACGCCGCCAGCGGCAACCGGCCCCTCGTGGTGCTGGCCAACCTGTCCGGCTTCGACGGGTCGCCGGACTCCATGCGCAACCTCCAGCTCGAGTACGGCGCCGAGATCGGGCGGGCCATCGTCAACTTCGACGGCCCGATCGTCTTCGCCGTGGTCTCGCGCTACCACGGCGGCGCGTTCGTCGTGTTCTCCAAGGCGCTGAACCCGCGCATGACGGTGATGGCGGTCGAGGGCTCGTTCGCGTCGGTCATCGGCGGGGCCCCGGCGGCTGCCGTGGTCTTCTCCCGCGACGTCGACGCCCGCACCGCGGGCGACCCCCGGGTGACCGAGCTCGAGGCCCGGCTCAACGATGCGACGGGCGCCCGGCGGGCGCAGGTCGCCGCCGAGCTCGCGGAGGTGCGCACGGCCGTGCGGGCCGAGAAGCTCGGGCAGGTGGCCGCCGAGTTCGACAGCGTCCACAGCATCCACCGAGCAGTGTCCGTCGGCTCGGTCGACGCCGTCATCAGTGCCAGCGAGCTCAGGCCGCGCGTCATCGCTGCGGTCGAGGCAGGCCTGGGCGGCTGAGCCGTCCCGGGCAGGCAGGCTCCCACCGCCGGGCAGGCAGGCTCCCACCGCCGGACGGGCTGCGGCCGCCGCGCGGCGGTGGGAGTCTGGACCCACGACGACGAGCGATCTGCGAAGGAGTGGGTCATGACCGAGCCGACCGGCCACGATGTCCGGCGAGAGCACCGGGCCGTCATGCAGGCAGTCATCGCCGAGCTTGCCGAGCGAAGCGCCGGTCTTCCCGTCCCCGAGGTGGTCGACGACCTCGAGCGCTCGCTGGCCGCGCGCGGCCTTCCGCGCCAGCCCCACAACTGGGTGATGGCCGTGGCGCAGGAGGCCGCCAACGGCCACATCTACGTCGAGAGCGAGGAGGCGCTCCGGGACGCTGCTGAGCTGCGGCACCATCCGGAGAACCCAGCCGGGTAGGCAGCCCCTGTTGCCGCCGGTGCCCTACCCTGAGCCCACCGCCGCGGCGCAGGCGCGCGCACGCGGCATACGGGCATCGAGCGAGAGGTGGCAGCGATGGGGGAGCGGACCGTGGTCGTCCTCAACGGACCCAACCTCAACCTGCTCGGCGAGCGCGAGCCGGAGGTCTACGGCCGCGAGACCCTCGCCGACGTGGAGACCCTGTGCGGGCAGGCTGCAGCCGACGCCGGGCTCGGTCTCGACTTCCGCCAGAGCAACCACGAGGGCGTCCTCGTCGACGCGATCCACGAGGTCCGCGCGAGCGCTGCGGGCATCGTCATCAACGCCGGCGCCCTGACCCACACGTCGATCGCCCTGCGCGACGCACTGGCGGCCGTGGCGGCCCCGGTGATCGAGGTACACATCTCGAACGTCCATGCGAGAGAGGAGTTCCGGCACCACTCCTACCTGTCCGCGGTCTGCGACGGCGTCATCGTCGGGTGCGGCACCCAGGGGTATGCCCTCGCCATCGCACGGCTCGCCCGGCTGGCCTCCTGAGGCGTCGCACGGCCGATTTCTGTTCGGGGCGGATCGCCGTGTAGTCTCTCCGACGCACTCGCGCGCCTGTCCCGGCAGGCCTGAGTCGGCCCCCTTAGCTCAGTCGGCAGAGCGTTTCCATGGTAAGGAAAAGGTCGTCGGTTCGATTCCGACAGGGGGCTCTGGGAAGGCGCTTTGCGGCGTCTCGCCCCGAGGCGGGGTAGCTCAGATGGTTAGAGCGCACGACTCATAATCGTGAGGTCGCGGGATCGATACCCGCCCCCGCTACAGCCGGATTTCAGGAATGACCCTGAAGTCGCGTATTCTGTTGCGTCGCCGCGCTTTGCGCTGCGGCAGACAGATCTCCACCCGTAGTTCTCCGAGAGCAGGTTGCCCCGTGGCTAGCAAGAGCGCAGACGTCCGCCCCAAGATCACCATGGCGTGCGTGGAGTGCAAGGAGCGCAACTACATCACCAAGAAGAACCGTCGGAACAACCCCGACCGCCTGGAGATGAAGAAGTTCTGCCCGCGCGACGGAAAGCACACCGTGCACCGCGAGACCCGCTGAACCACCGACGGCGCACGCCGTCCCGAAGCCGCCTGGACCGTACGGTCCAGGCGGCTTTTGTGTGCCCCTAGAGTGGTCGCCATGGCTGTGAACGCTGACTTCGTGGGGCGCACCTACCCGCCCAGTGGACCGTATGCCGTGGACGCGGCGACGCTGACCGCCTTCGCGGAGGCGGTGGGCTCGTCCGATCCCGTCCACCGCTCTGCGGAGGCCGCACGGGCGGCGGGGTACCGCGATGTCATCGCTCCCCCCACCTTCGCCGTCACCCTGGCGCAGGAGTGCGACCGACAGCTCATCGAGGACCCCGAGGCGGGCATCGACTTCTCGCGCGTGGTGCACGGCGAGCAGCGGTTCGTCCACCACCGCCCCATCACGGCGGGCGACGAGGTGCTGGGAACGCTGAGCGTCGACAGCGTCCGCGAGACCGGCGGGCACGCCATGGTCAGCACCCGCACCGAGCTGGCGACCGCGGCCGGCGAGGCCCTGTGCACCTCGACCTCGACCATCGTGATCCGGGGAGGGGAGTGAGCATGGGCGTGCGCACCCTGGCGCAGACTGCCGTCGGCGACACCTTCGGCCCGGTGACCGTCCCGGTCTCCCGCGAGACCCTCGTCGCCTACGCCAACGCCTCCGGCGACCAGAACCCCATCCACCAGGACGAGGCCTTCGCGCGCTCCGTGGGCCTTCCCGACGTCATCGCGCACGGCATGTGGACCATGGGGGCAGCGGGCTCGGTCGTCGAGGAGTGGGCCGGCGACGGCGGGCGTGTCGTGGAGTTCGGCACCCGCTTCACCAAGCCGGTCGTGGTCCCCGCAGGCGGAGGCGAGATCGAGCTCTCCGGGGTCGTCAAGGCCCTCGACGAGCAGACCCGCCGTGCGACCGTCGAGCTGACGGCCACGAGTGGCGGCGCCAAGGTCCTGGGCCGCTGCCTCGCCGTCGTCCAGCTCGACTGATGCGCGAGCAGGAGGGCGTCCCGCTCGCAGACCTGACGACGATGCGGGTCGGTGGCCCCGCCGCACGGCTCGTGACCGCGCAGACCACCGACGAGGTCGTCGACGCCGTCCGTGAGGTCGACGACGCCGACGAGCCCCTCCTGGTCCTCTCCGGCGGCTCCAACGTGGTGATCTCCGACGAGGGGTTCGCCGGCACCGTCGTGCGCATCGCCAGCTCGGGCGTGGCGGTGGAGTCCGCCGACGCCTGCGGGGGCGTGATGGTGCGGGTCGCGGCCGGTGAGGTCTGGGACGACGTGGTGGCCCGCGCCGTGTCCGAGGGCTGGTCGGGCATCGAGGCGCTCTCCGGCATACCGGGGTGCGCAGGGGCCACGCCGGTGCAGAACGTCGGCGCCTACGGCCAGGAGGTGGCCCAGACCATCGCGTCGGTGCGGGTCTGGGACCGCGACGAGCAGCGGGTGCGCACCTTCTCCAGCCTGGAGTGCGCCTTCACCTACCGGCACTCGATCTTCAAGGCGCACCCGCGGTATGTCGTGCTCGACGTGCTGTTCCAGCTCCTGCCCACCGAGCTGTCCCAGCCGCTGGGCTACGCCGACCTCGCCCGCCAGCTCGGCGTCGGTGTCGGGGACCGCGTGCCGCTGGCCGAGGCCCGGGGCGCCGTGCTGGAGCAACGTCGCGCCCGGGGGATGGTGCTGGACGCGGACGACCCCGACACCTGGAGCTGCGGCTCCTTCTTCACCAACCCGATCCTGAGGGTCGAGCAGTTCGAGGCCCTCGAGGGCCGGGCTGCCGAGCGGCTGGGCGAGGGTGGTTCCGTGCCGCCGCGCTTCGCCGACCCGGACGGCAACATCAAGACCAGCGCGGCCTGGCTCATCGACCAGGCCGGGTTCGGCAAGGGCTACGGCCTGCCCGGCCCCGCCGCGCTGTCCACCAAGCACACGCTGGCCATCACCAACCGGGGCGGCGCCAAGGCCGCCGACATCGCCGCCCTGGCCCGCGAGATCCGCGACGGGGTGCGGGAGGCCTTCGCCATCACCTTGGTCAACGAGCCCGTCTTCGTGGGCCACTCGCTCTGACCGGGATGGTCCGCCGGCACCAGGTCAGCCCTCGGGCGCGGCCAGCCAGTCGGCGATGTCGTCCCGAGTGGTCTTCTTGAGCGACTCCGGGGCCCGGCTTGCCTCCACCGAGCCGAGCGCCAGACGGGCGAGCTCCTCGTCGGAGAAGCCGAGGGCCTCACGTGCGATCTCGTACTGCGCCACCAGCCGCGAGCCGAAGAGCAGCGGGTCGTCGGCGCCGAGCGCCACCGGTATGCCGGCGTCCACGATCGCGCGCAGCGGCACCTCGGCCGCGGTGGCGTAGACCCCGAGGGCCACGTTGCTGCCCGGGCAGACCTCGAGCGCGACGCCGCTCTCGGCCACCATCTCCAGGACGCGGGGGTCCTCGGCGCTGCGCACGCCGTGGCCGAGGCGGTCGGGCCACAGGGCCTCCAGGGTCGTCTCCACCGCGGCCGGCCCGAGCAGCTCGCCCGCATGGGGGACCAGGGCCAGCCCCGCGCGGCGGGCGATCTCGAAGGCGCGGGCGAACTCCTCGGTGACGCCGCGCCGCTCGTCGTTGCTCAGGCCGAAACCCACCACGGACCCGGGCCCCTCGCCCGCATGCTGGGCGGCCAGCCGTGCCAGGACCCGGGCGTCGAGCGGGTGCCTGATGCGGCTTGCGGCCACCACGACCGCCACCTGGGTGCCCTCCTCGGCGGAGGCGGCGCGGGCCTCGTCCAGGACGATCTCCAAGGCCGGTGTGATGCCACCGACGAACGGCGCGTACGACGTCGGGTCGACCTGGATCTCCAGCCAGCGCGAGCCCTCGGCGGCGTCATCCTGCGCGGCCTCCCGCACGATGCGGCGCATGTCGGCCTCGTCTCGCACGCAGGCCCGAGCGGCATCGTAGAGACGCTGGAAGCGGAACCACCCGCGCTCGTCGCGCGCGCTCAGGCGCGGGGGCCAGGAGGTCATCAGCGAGTCCGGAAGGTGCAGTCCGTGCTTCTCGGCGAGCTCACGCAGCGTCTCGACCCGCATCGAGCCGGTGAAGTGCAGGTGCAGGTGGGCCTTGGGGAGGTCGCTGACCAGGCGCGGCATGCCCGCAGTCTGTCATCCGCGAGGGCCCGGACGGGGCGGCACGCGCCCCTGCCTGCTGTCCCTGCCTGCTGTCCCTGCCTGCCTGTCAGACGTGCCGCTGTCGGGCTACTCCTCCTCGATGACGTGCATGGCGGCCTCCTCGGCAGAGGCCCCCGCACCGTCGATGCCCGCGTCGCGGCCGGTCATCTCCGAGTCGGTGTCCTCGTGGGCACCCTCGTCGGGAGCAACGAGCCGACCGGCCCTGCGGTCGCCCACCTCGGCGTCGCCGATGAAGTCGTCCTCGGCGGCGATGGAGTCGGGGTCGTCGCCGCCGATGCGCTCGTCATCGAGCTTGTCCAGTCCGCTCTCGTTCTCGGGGGCCCCGTAGGCGCTGCCGGGGTCGGGCTCCTCCTGGCGGATGCGCTGGTCGATGCTCTCCCCGTGCGCCTGCTCGGAGGCCGTGGTGCCGTAGGCGTCGACCCCCCGCGGCTTCTCCGGGGGCGAGTAGCCGCGGTCCAGGGTGTCCTCGACACCGTCCTGGATGAGGGTGTCCTCGGGCTGCAGCTGGTCCTCCTCGTCGAGGCTGTAGCTGCCGAGGTCGTTGTCGTAGTTCTCGCGGCCGGACTGATCGCTCATGGCCTCAGTCTGTGCCGAACCGCGCAGGCTCGCAAAGGGCAAACGACCCTCAGGCGCCGGTGGCGCCGGACCGCCCGGGCTGGTCGGCCAGGAGCTTCTCGGCGGCGGCCAGGCGCACGCAGGTGGTCACGGCCTCCATCGCCGCCGTGACCTCGGGCAGCTCGGGGAAGGTCGGCGCGAGGCGGATGTTGCGGTTGTCCGGGTCGCTGCCGTGGGGGAACGAGGCCCCGGCCGGGGTCAGGGCCACACCGGCCTCCTTGGCGAGCTGGACGACGCGCGAGGCCGTGCCGTCCACGACGTCCAGGCTGACGAAGTACCCGCCGCGGGGGTGCGTCCAGCTGGCGACCCCGAGGCTGCCCAGGCGCTCCGAGAGCACCCGCTCCACCTCGGCGAACTTCGGCGCGATGATCTCCCGGTGCCTGACCATGTGGTCGCGCACGCCCTGGGCCGAGCCGAACAACTGGGCGTGGCGCAGCTGGTTGACCTTGTCAGGCCCGATCGACCCCTTGGAGAGGTGGCCGAGGTACCAGGCGACGGTCTCCGTGGAGGCCGCGAGGAACGCCACGCCGGCGCCGGCATACGTGATCTTCGACGTCGAGGCGAACATGATCGGCCGGTGCGGGTGGCCGGCAGCGGCCGCCAGGCTGAGGATGTCGGCGCTCTTGGCCTCGTCCTCGGTCAGGTGGTGGAAGGCGTAGGCGTTGTCCCAGAAGATCTTGAAGTCGGGGGCGGCCGTCTCCATGGAGGCCAGGCGGGCCGCCACCTCGAGCGTGGTCACGGAGCCCGCCGGGTTGGCGTAGGTCGGCACGATCCACATGCCCTTGACGCTCGGGTCGCTGGCGGCGAGGCGGGCCACGGCCTCGGCGTCAGGGCCGTTGTCGAGCATCGGCACGGTCAGCATCTCGATGCCGAAGGACTCGAGCATCGTGAAGTGCCGGTCGTAGCCGGGCACCGGGCAGATGAACCGGACCCGCTCCTCCTGGGACCACGGCCGCGGTGAGTCCACGCCGCCGTGCAGGAGCAGGTCGACCAGGCAGTCGTGCATCATCGTGAGGCTCGAGTTGCCGCCGGCCACCACCTGCGCCGGGTCGACCCAGAGCAGCTCGGCGAAGATCGCGCGCAGCTCCGGCAGCCCCTGCAGGCCCCCGTAGTTGCGCACGTCCGTGCCGCTCGCGTCCACGTGCCCCCGGGGCAGGGCGAGCAGCTCGTTGGAGAGGTCGAGCTGGGCCGAGGCAGGCTTGCCCCGGGTGAGGTCCAGGCTCAGGGAGCGCTGGCGCAGCGCGTCGTAGGCGGCGCGCTCCTGCGCGGCGAACGCCTCGAGCTGCTGCCGCGACAGCTCGGCGAGGGGGGTGGTGGTGGCGATCTGGTTGGTCACCCCGCCATGCTCCCAGACCTACCGGTATGCCGCCGGTCCCGTCCGCAGCCCGGCCAGCGCCTGCGGGGAAGTGCGCCAGCGCCGTCGCCGGCGCGCTCGGTCCCGCGAGTTCGCGTCTCGGGGCGCCCGTCACGTATGCTTCTGCATCGGTTGACTTCGGCCATGCTTCCGGCGTGCCCGCGAGACGTGCGCCAGGTCAGCCTCCCGGCACCAGCCCCCATGGTGGGTGTCGTAGGGCAGTGGCTCAATTGGTAGAGCACCGGTCTCCAAAACCGGCGGTTGGGGGTTCGAGTCCCTCCTGCCCTGCGTTGTAGGACGAGCACAGCAGGACCATCGGAGAAGAGGCATCGTGACGGACGTGAGCGCGCAGACCCGCGGCTCAGGCCGCACCGGTCGCAAGGGCGACAGGCGCGGCAACCCGGTTTCGCGGTTCTTCCGCTCCCTGAGCCTGTTCGTCAGCCAGATCCTTGACGAGCTGCGCAAGGTGGTGCGCCCGACCCGGTCCGAGCTGGTGAACTACACGATCGTCGTGATCGTCTTCGTGACGTTCATGATGGCCATGGTGTCGGTGCTGGACTTCGTCTTCACCAAGTTCGTCCTGTGGGTCTTCGGCGGCTAGCGCCAGGCGCCTGCGCCGCCAGCCCGGAGGCAGTACCCCCTCCGGCGAAACATCGAAGGAAGTAGGTCATCAGCGTGTCCGACCAGTGGACCACCGAGAGCGACAAGGTCGCCGACGGCACTGAGCAGTCCGTCGAGGACCTCGCCACCCCTGAGGGCGCCGAGGGCGCCCAGAGCACCGAGAGCACCGAGAGCACCCCAGACGTCGTGGATGACACGGCCGAGGCCGAGGCAGCAGCCCCTGCGGAGGCTCACGAGGTCGCGGCCGACTCTGACGAGGCCGACCAGGCCGTCGAGGTCGAGGAGAGCGTCGCCGACGTCGACGCCGCCCCGGTCGACCCGGTCAAGGAGTTCAAGGACAAGCTCGCCAGCCAGTTCGGCGACTGGTATGTCATCCACTCCTACGCGGGCTACGAGAACCGCGTGAAGGCCAACCTCGAGAACCGCATGACCTCCCTGAACATGGAGGACTACATCTTCCAGGCCGAGGTGCCCATGGAAGAGGTCACCGAGATCAAGAACGGCCAGAAGAAGCTCGTCCGCCGCGTCCGGATGCCCGGGTACGTCCTGGTCCGGATGGACCTCACCGACGAGTCCTGGGGCGCCGTGCGCCACACCCCGGGCGTCACTGGCTTCGTCGGCAACGCCCACCAGCCGGTGCCGCTGAGCCTCGACGAGGTCTTCACCATGCTCGCCCCGTCCGACCTCGGCGCCACGACTGCCGCCGGTGCCCCTGCGGGCGCCCCGGGCAAGGCCAAGGAGGTGGCTGTCGTCGACTTCGAGGTTGGCGAGTCGGTCACCGTCATGGAGGGGCCCTTCGAGACCCTTCCGGCCACGATCTCCGAGATCAACCCCGACACCCAGAAGCTCAAGGTGCTCGTCTCCATCTTCGGCCGGGAGACCCCGGTCGAGCTCTCGTTCAGCCAGGTCGCCAAGATCTGAGCGAGCGGCTGCAGCCCTCGGCGCCCCGATGGTGCTGCAGACACTGCAACCGGGTCATCGCCCACGGCGTAGGCCCACATCCAAGGAAAAGGACCCGAAGCAATGCCTCCCAAGAAGAAGAAGATCTCCGGCTTCATCAAGCTGCAGATCCAGGCCGGTGCGGCCACCCCGGCCCCGCCCGTCGGACCCGCGCTCGGCCAGCACGGCGTCAACATCATGGAGTTCGTCAAGGCGTACAACGCTGCGACGGAGTCCCAGCGCGGCAACGTCATCCCCGTGGAGATCACGGTCTACGAGGACCGCTCCTTCACCTTCATCACCAAGACGCCTCCGGCCGCTGAGCTGATCAAGAAGGCCGCTGGCGTGCCGAAGGGCTCCGGCGAGCCGCACAAGACCAAGGTCGCCCGGCTCAGCAAGGACCAGCTGCGCGAGATCGCCGAGCAGAAGATGCCCGACCTGAACGCCAACGACGTCGACGCCGCGATGAAGATCATCGCCGGCACCGCCCGCCAGATGGGCATCGACACCGAGCTGTGACGGGAGCGGTGGGTCCCACGCTCTGCGTGGGCGGACCCGACCGAGCGCCCGCGAGGGAGGTCCGCACCGCCGAGGAACAGCGACAACTGAACACCGAGCTCTGAGAACCCTCAGGCTCACCCCGGTAGCCGGCTCACCGGCATACCGGCCGTGGCAGGACCAGCGCTGGTCCGTCTGACCACATCTCCGCATCACCCACATCAGGAGCAGCAATGAAGCGCAGCAAGGTTTACCGGGCCGCCGTCGAGAAGATCGACCCGGCCAAGGCTTACGCACCGCTGGAGGCCGTGCGTCTGGCCAAGGACACCGCCGGCACGAAGTTCGACGCAACCGTCGAGGTTGCCATGCGTCTGGGCGTCGACCCGCGCAAGGCCGACCAGATGGTTCGCGGCACCGTCAACCTGCCCCACGGCACCGGCAAGACCGCTCGAGTCCTGGTCTTCGCCAACGGTGACAAGGCAGAGGCGGCGCGCGAGGCCGGCGCCGACTACGTCGGCTCCGACGACATGATCGAGAAGGTCTCCGGTGGCTGGCTCGACTTCGACGCCGTCGTTGCGACGCCGGACATGATGGGCAAGGTCGGACGTCTCGGAAAGGTGCTGGGCCCCCGCGGCCTGATGCCGAACCCGAAGACCGGCACCGTCACGATGGACACCGCCAAGGCGGTCACCGACATCAAGGGTGGCAAGATCGAGTTCCGCGTCGACAAGCACAGCAACCTCCACTTCATCATCGGCAAGAGCTCCTTCGACGAGAAGGCGCTGGTGGAGAACTACGCCACGGCGCTGGACGAGATCCTGCGACTGAAGCCGTCCGCTTCCAAGGGCCGCTACATCGAGAAGGCCACGATGAGCACCACCATGGGCCCGGGCATCCCGCTGGACTTCACCCGCACCCGCAACCTGCTGGCCGACGACGAGGCCACCGCCTGACCCAGATCCACCCGCGAGGAGCCCGCCACCCCACCTGGGGCGGCGGGCTCTCTGCCTGCCTGCCACCGGCCGGCGGGGCGGATGCCCTGCCTGAGGCGATTTGGCCCAGCGCGTCCGGGCCCGTACCCTTGAGCCTGACCAGAGACCGCACGGTTGTCTTGCGCCCTCCAGGGCACGAGACCGAAGGTCCCGCTGAAGCGGGGCGCCAGCGCAGGCCACGTTCTACCGGACACCACCCGGCTCGCCGGAGGGTATGCCGTGTGCCCCGTGCCCTGCGCCGGGGCCTTCTTCATGTGTGGCCCTCGCCGCGTGGTCGTCCACAACGAAGGGAGGCCACATGGCAAAGGCTGACAGGGCTGCCGCCATCGCCGAGCTGACGGACAAGTTCCGCTCCTCGGGCGCGGCCGTGCTGACCGAGTACCGCGGTCTGTCGGTGAAACAGCTCACCGACCTGCGCAACTCGCTGCGCGGCAACGCGACCTTCGCCGTCGTGAAGAACACGCTGACCGAGCTCGCTGCGAAGGAGGCCGGAGTCACGGCCTTCGAGGGCCAGCTCCAGGGCCCCTCCGCCATCGCCTTCGTCGAGGGCGACGCGGTTGAGGCGGCCAAGGGCCTGCGTGACTTCGCCAAGGCGAACCCCCTCCTCGTGATCAAGGGTGGCGTCCTCGACGGCAAGACCCTGACCCCCGAGGAGATCACGAAGCTCGCGGACCTCGAGTCCCGCGAGGTTCTCCTGGCCAAGCTGGCTGGCGCCCTGCAGGCGTCCCTCAGCCAGGCCGTCTACCTCTTCGCCGCGCCGCTGTCGCAGACCGCTCGGGTCGTCGACGCGCTCCGGGCGAAGGTCGAGGCAGAGGGCCCGGCTGTCGCCGCCGCCCCCGTCGCCGAGACCACCGAAGAGGCCCCCGCCGAGGCTGCTGACGCGCCCGAGGCTGCTACCGACGTCGCCGAGGGTGGCGACGAGAGCTGACTTCGCACGAGTTGCCGAACGGCAACCCGCGCAGAGCCAGCTCGCACACCAAACCGCCACTCACGGCATACAAGTAAGTAAGTAGAAAGGACGCCCATCATGGCGAAGCTCTCCACCGACGAGCTCCTTGAGGCCTTCAAGGAAATGACCCTCATCGAGCTCTCCGAGTTCGTGAAGCAGTTCGAGGACACCTTCGACGTGAAGGCCGCCGCGCCGGTCGCCGTCGCGGGCCCGGTCCAGGGCGGCCCGGCCGCTCCGGTCGAGGAGG
>DASULG010000103.1:0-2056 GCA_036278335.1 Pedococcus sp. | reverse complement strand
GTCACGGGCGGGAGAGGCTCAAGAAGGGATTGCTCTGCTCGAAGTAGCGGTGCCCTCCGGCTCGACATCCATCGGTTGAGTCTGAGGAGGCAACGTGAGCCAGGAATCCCCGCGGGTCGTCATCGGCCACCTCTACCACGGCGAACCCGCCCAGAAACCCCTTGGTCTCGACGTAGGGTCCGTCGGTGATCATCAGGGTGGCACTGGTGGTGTCGGCGCTGTTGACCGGACCGTCCTCCTCCTCCAGCCCCCAGCGAAGACGTACACGTCGGCAGCCTTCACCGCGTCCACGACCGCGCACTCGCTCGCACATCGGCTGCAGCGCGCGCTGACAGCGGCTACTTGTTCCATTGACGTCACGACCGAGGTCTGACGAGGCTCGGTCGAGGTGCCCGAGGTTGTCGCTCTGATTGCGGCTGCCCACGGATCGCGTGTGGCTCTCACATGGCCTGCGCAGCCTCGGGCACCGTCACGGGCGGGAGAGGCTCAAGAAGGGATTGCTCTGCTCGAAGTAGCGGTGCCCTCCGGCTCGACATCCATCGGTTGAGTCTGAGGAGGCAACGTGAGCCAGGAATCCCCGCGGGTCGTCATCGGCATGGACCCGCACAAACGATCGGTCACCATCGAGGTGATGGACGCTGACGAGCACGTCTTGGGCGGCGGCAGGTTCGCCACCGACACCGCTGGCTACCGCTCGATGCTCCACACCGTCCGTGACTGGCCAGACCGAGTCTGGGCAATCGAAGGCTGCAACGGCATCGGCCGCCACATCGCGCACCGGCTCATCACCGACGGCGAGCAGGTGGTCGACGTCCCGCCGAAGCTCTCCGCTCGGGCGCGGGTGTTCGCCACCGGGCAGGGACGTAAGACCGACGCCACCGACGCCCACTCCGTCGCACTGGTCGGAACCCGGATGACCGGGCTGCGTCCGGTCGTGGCCGACGAGCAGCTCGAGGTGCTCCGGCTGCTGGTCGACCGCCGCCGTTCCCTGGGCGAGGAGCACACCCGCAAGGTCTCCCAGCTGCACGCCGTGCTGCTGGAGCTGATCCCCGGCGGAGCGAAGGTGTTCCTTTCCGCCGCACAGGCCCGCAAGCTGCTCGCGTCGGTGCGCCCGCGTGACCTGGCCGGCAAGACCCGCAAGCGCGTCGCGATGGAGCTGGTCGTCGACCTCGAGAAGATCTACACCCGCACCAAAGCCGCCGACAAGGAGCTGACCGAACTGGTGAAGGCCACCGGCACCCGCCTGCTGGACCTGCGCGGCATCGGCCCCTCCGGCGCCGCACGACTGCTGGTCGAGGTCGGCGACATCACCCGGTTCCCCGACCGCGGCCACTTCGCCTCCTGGACCGGCACCGCGCCCATCGACGCCTCCTCCGGCGACCACGTCCGACACCGACTCTCGCGCGGAGGCAACCGCCAGATCAACCGGGTCTTGCACATCATGGCCGTCGTGCAGTTGCGCAACCCGACCGAAGGCCGGCGGTACTTCGACCGCAAGAAGGCATCGGGCAAGACCTCGATGGAAGCCATGCGCTGCCTGAAAAGGCGCCTCTCCGACCTGGTCTACAAGACGATGCTCGAGGACCTCGTCGCGGCACAGAAGACGGGCCCGGGAGGACAACCAGGCAACGACTCTGACTCCAGCGCGACCGACTCACAGCCCAATGCCGGCTCTTCGGACAAGTCACTTCCCGGACCCGCCGAGGCCAAGCCTAAGCGCATCCTTCCGACCGCGTCTTGACACAGAAGGGAGCCATGTCCGGGCGGATCCCATGGCAGCTGAGGCCGCCTCCGGCCAATACAGGGAGACACCCAGCAAGTGGGGCCGCGGGGAGGAGCTCACATGCTCGCGCACCGGTCGTGCCATCAGGGGGAGCGCCTGACCGAGGAAGAGCAGCGCGAGGACTGCCGCGGAGCTGCCCTGCCGAGGGATCTGGGAGGCCCGCCGACGTGGACTTTATGCGAGGCCTGATCGTTCCCTCGCAGCAGCGCGGCGGCCTACCCCTGAAGTCAGCGGCGTCGGCCACGGCCATCCCCATTCCCAGCGCGCTGGCGC
>DASULG010000102.1:0-39389 GCA_036278335.1 Pedococcus sp. | reverse complement strand
CGCGGCGGCTGTTGCGCCGGTCTGAAGGTTCGATGCCATGTCGGTCTCCTAGGTGAGGGGTGCGGCTTTGGTGATGAGGGCGCCGAAAAGGCCCGCGACAGCCGCAAGGCCGAACGCCAACACGAAGAGAACCAGCGCCGTCCTACGAACCCTGTCGTGTCGGATGAGGCTCGTCCCGTAGTAGACGACGATGAAGGCGACAACGGTGGCCAGGATGGGACTGATCCAGGCCACGTGTTCCTTCCACTCCATGCCGAACTCGTGCCAGTCCTTCAAGCTGGGGTCGGCGAGCAGCACCGATCGGGGGCTGCTGGGGACGGCCTCGCGGTACCAGGGGTAGACGACCCACGTGCCGGTCAGCACGGTTCCCCAGGCTGCTACGGCCATCGTGACCACACCGACCCTCAGGCGGCGTGAGCGGTCCCGGACGCCCTCGGCGCTCAGCAGCTGCGGCCGGAGGCTGTACAGGCCCTCCAGCCCGCCGGCGAACCCCAGCAGGAAGAACGCACCCAGCACCATGCCGTGAACCAGGGTCCACGTTTCGCGGTTGGACAGACTCATCTGCGCCACCTTTCTCAGTACCCTGAGGGTGACAGCGGCCCCATTCCTGCAGGTAGGGACCTTGGACCCGCTGTCGTCGTGACGGGCATCGATGCTGAGGCGCGGTGCTGGAGGTCGGTGCCGCGTTCTCGGCCCGGTGGTCCACATCTGGTTCACCGTCTCGGTCGCTCGGCGTCGTCCAGGGCGGCCGGAGCGGGGCATGAAAACGGGCCCTAACCTGTCGAAACAGATCAGGGCCCGATCGGTCGGGCTGACAGGATTTGAACCTGCGACCCCTTGACCCCCAGTCAAGTGCGCTACCAAGCTGCGCCACAGCCCGCTATTCGGTTGTCCCCACGGAACCCGCGGGAGCGAACGAAACCCTAGCGCACGGCATACGAGTGCTTGAAATCGGTATGCCGTGCGCCGCGTCCTACTTCCGGCGGCGCTTCTCGCGCACTCGCACGGACACCTCGATCGGCGTTCCCTCGAAGCCGAACTCCTCGCGGAGCCGCCGCTCGAGGAAGCGGCGGTAGCCCGCCTCGATGAACCCGGACGCGAAGATGACGAACCGCGGCGGACGGGTGCTGGCCTGCGTGGCGAACAGGATGCGGGGCTGCTTCCCGCCACGCACCGGGTGCGGGTGGGAGGCGACGATCTCGCCGAAGAACGCGTTGAGACGACCGGTCGGCACCCGGAAGTCCCAGGACTCGAGTGCACGCTCGATGGCCGGCACCAGCTTCTCGACGCTGCGGCCGGTGCGCGCCGAGATGTTGACGCGGGGAGCCCACGGGATCTGGACGAGCTCGCGCTCGATCTCTCGCTCGAGGTAGTAGCGGCGCTCCTCGTCGAGCAGGTCCCACTTGTTGTAGGCCACGACCAGCGCGCGACCGGCGTCGATGACCTGCTGGACGACGCGGATGTCCTGCTCGGCGATGGACTGCTCGGCGTCGATCAGCACGACGGCGACCTCGGCCTTCTCCAGCGCGGTCTGGGTGCGCAAGGAGGCGTAGAAGTCGGCTCCACGGGTCTGGTGCACGCGGCGGCGGATGCCCGCGGTGTCCACGAAGCGCCAGGTCTTGCCGCCGAGCTCGATGAACTCGTCGACCGGGTCGCGGGTGGTACCGGCGACGGTGTCGACCACGACCCGGTTCTCGCCCGCGAGCTTGTTCAGCAGCGAGGACTTTCCGACGTTGGGACGGCCGATCAGGGCCACCCGGCGGGGACCACCACGCTGGTAGGCGTCCTTGGCCGAGACCGGCGGCAGGACGTCAAGGACGGCGTCCAGCACGTCACCACTCCCCCGGCCGTGCAGCGCCGAGACGGGCCAGGGCTGGCCCAGGCCGAGGTTCCACAGGGCCGCCGCGTCCGCCTCGGTGCGCTGGTCGTCGACCTTGTTGGCCACCAGCACGACGGGCTTGCCGGCACGGCGCAGCA
Source organism: Pedococcus sp. (assembly GCA_036278335.1). Taxonomy (GTDB): domain Bacteria; phylum Actinomycetota; class Actinomycetes; order Actinomycetales; family Dermatophilaceae; genus Pedococcus_A. Next base: position 37,412 of record DASULG010000102.1, on the reverse strand, counting down.
GCTTGACCACGGCCTCGTCGTCATCGGTCGCCCCCACGGTGGCGTCGACGACGAACATCACGACGTCGGCGAGGTCGACCGCGACCTCGGCCTGCTCGGCGACCCTCAGGTGGATGCCGGTGGCGTCGATCTCCCACCCGCCGGTGTCGACGAGGGTGAAGCGCCGGCCGGCCCAGTCCGCGTCGTAGGCAACGCGGTCCCGGGTGACGCCCGGGACGTCCTCGACGACCGCCTCACGGCGGCCCAGGATCCGGTTGACGAGCGTGGACTTTCCCACGTTCGGGCGCCCCACCACGGCGACCACGGGCAGCGGACCGGACTCGGCGGCATACCCGTCCTCGCCTCCCTCGTGCTCGAGCAGCGAGCGGTCCTCTTCGGTGAGGTCGAACTCCTCCAGCCCAGCGCGCAGGGCGCGCTCGACGGAGGGGTCGTCGGTCAGGTGCTCGCTCACAGCAGGGTCCTTCGCCACATCTTGATCGGGGGTTCGCGGCTGGTATGCCGGTCAGCCGCCTTCCGCGGCCGACCTCACCTTCGCGAGGTCAACCACCATTGTCGCGCACTTTTCAGGAGGCACGTGACGGCGCCGAGCGCACCACCGACAGGACGGCCTGCACGCTCTGCTCGAAGTCAAGGTCCGAGGTGTCCACGAGGACCACCCCGTCAGCCGCCTCGGTGAACTGCGACACGGTCGAGTCGTCGCGGTCGCGGCGGACGACCTGGTCGCGGGTCGCCTGCACTGCGTGCTCCTCCGCGTGGCCATGCAGCTCGCGGGACCGGCGGCGCAGCCGGGCCTCCTCGCTCGCCGTCAGCAGGATGCGCACGTCGGCATCCGGCGCCACGACTGTCGTGATGTCGCGCCCCTCTGCCACGACGCCACCGGTCTCGGCGGCGATCTGCGCCATCAGCTCGCGCTGTCGCTGCTGGAGGACTGGCCGCACGTCGGTGTTGGTCGCCACCTTGGAGACGACCGCGGAGACCCGCGTCGTGCGGATGTCCTGGCTGATCTCCCGGCCCGAGACGCGGACCTGGGGAACCCGGGGGTCATGCCCCATCTCGAGGGGCAGCTCGCGGGCGGCCTGGGCCACGGCCGCCTGGTCGTCGAGGTCCACGCCCTCCTCGAGGCACCACCACGTCAGGGCGCGGTACATCGCGCCCGTGTCCAGGAAGCCCACGCCCAGCTCGCGGGCCACCGCCTTCGAGACGCTGGACTTGCCCGACCCCGAAGGGCCGTCGATCGCGACAGTGAGGTGCTCGCTGGTCATTCTGCAGAGCCTAGGGCAGGGCGAGGCAGGCGCCGGCGGGCGGGCTGCTCCTCGTGGGGGATCGGATCCGTTTCCGCAGGTCAGGGGGCTGTCACACCCTCCGCCTAGAGTGGACACATGTTCGATCACGGGTGCGGGCGCAGGGGTGGCGAAGGTCGGTTGACCACCGCGGCGCTCCGCTCGCTGGTCGACAAGCTGGGCGACCTCGACCTGGATGTCCCCGATGCGGAGCGCATCGAGCAGATCGGCCTGCTGGAGTCGCTCAAGGGCGCTGCCTCCGGAGCGCAGGCGCGGGTGACAGTGGCTTTCGACACCTCGCAGCGCCAACAGCAGGCGGCGCATGGGGTGCCTGCCCGAGAGCGCGGCCGGGGCGTCGCCGCCCAGGTCGCGCTCGCCCGTCGCGACTCCCCCGCCCGCGGCTCGCGCCACCTCGGCTTGGCCCGAGCCCTCGTGCACGAGATGCCCCACACCCTCGAGCACCTCTCCGCGGGTCGGGTCAGCGAGTGGCGGGCCACGGTGCTCTGCCGCGAGACCGCAGTCCTGTGCGCTGCTGACCGCAGGACGGTCGACGCGCGGATGAGTGGCCATCTGCCCACGATGGGCGACGCGGCCGTGGCTCGGACGGCCCGGGCCCTGGCGTACGAGCTGGACGCGGAGTCCGTGGTGCGACGGGTCCGCGGGGCGGAGTCCGACCGCCGGGTGAGCGTGCGCCCTGCTCCGGACGCCATGGCCCTGCTCACCGGCCTGCTGCCGGTCGCGCAGGGCGTGGCTGCGTTCGCGGCGCTCGACCGCCGCGCCAAGGAGCTCATTGCCCAGGGCGATGGCCGCAGCCGCGGGCAGATCATGGCCGACACCCTCGTCGAGCGGGTGACGGGCCAGGCCACCGCTGGCGCGGTGCCGGTGGAGATCCAGCTGGTGATGCCTGCCGAGAGCCTCCTGGGCGCAAGTGATGAGCCCGCCTCGCTGCCCGGCCATGGCCCCGTGCCTGCCGCGTTCGCCCGCGACTTCCTGGCGCGGTGCGCGGAGGAGGGCGCGCCGCTGTGGTTGCGCCGGCTGTTCAGCACCCCGGACGGCCGACACCTCGTCGGCCTCGAGCGCCGCCGTCGCCGGGTCGATGGTCTGCTGCGGCAGCTCGTCGTGCTGCGAGACCAGACCTGCAGGACGCCGTGGTGCGACGCGCCGGTCAGGCACCAGGACCACGCCGTCGCCCACCGGTTGGGGGGTGCTACCAGCAGCGCGAACGCGCAGGGCCTGTGCGAGGCCTGCAACTACGCCAAAGAGGCACCGGGGTGGCAGTCCGAGGTCGTCTCAGCAGGCCCCAGCGGCACGGATCCCCTGGCCCGTGCCCACTCGGTGCGGACGACCGCGCCCACAGGGCACACCTACCTGTCGACCGCCCCACCGGTCCTTGCCTCCCGGATCCGGGGGCGACCAGCCGGGCATCCGGACAGCGGCTCAAGCGCCAGTGTCCTCGAGAGGCACCTCGCCGAGCTGTTAGCGGCCTAGCCGTGGAGCTGCCAGCCTCGGGTCTGCAGCTCCTCAGCGAGCTGCTCCGCCACCGCCGGGAGCACTGAGATCTCGGCCAGGCCGAACGGCTGCCCGAGACCGTGCTCGAGATGCAGGTCCTCGAGGTTGACTCCCGCCTCGCCGACGTCGTGCAGCAGCCGGGCGAGCTCGCCCGGCTTGTCGGGGACCAGCGCGGTGACGACGCTGTAGGTCGTGGGCGCAGCCCCGTGCTTGCCTGGGATCTTCGCGTACCCCAGGTTGCCGTGAGAGACCACCCGCGCGAGAACCTCGCGGGCGCCGACCCCATCCCCGCTCTCCAGGCTCTCGAGCGCATCGAGAACTTCGCTGAGCTCGTCGCGAAGCGAGCCGAGCACCTGGCGCACTGCATGGGCGTTGCCGGCCAGGATCTGCGTCCACAGCTGCGGATCGCTGGCGGCGATCCGTGTGACATCGCGGATCCCCTGGCCCGAGAGCGCCGCGGCACGCTCGGGGACCGCACGCAGTCGGCTAGCCACCAGGCTGGCCGCCACCTGCGGGGCGTGGGAGACAACGGCGACCGCCGCATCGTGGTCCTCGGGGCTCATCACGCTCACGGTTCCCCCGGCTTCGGCCGCCACCTCGCGGACGAGCGACACCGCGCGCTCGGAAGACTTCTCGTTCGGGACCACCACCCAGGCACGCCCGTCGAAGAGGTCCCCCCGCGCCGCCACCGCCCCTGACCGTTCCCTGCCCGCCATGGGGTGCGACCCGGCATACCTGCTGAGGTCCGCACCGGCCGCCTCGGCGTCCCGGAGGACGGCGACCTTGACCGATGCGACGTCGGTCACCACGGCTTCCGGCCAGCGGCGCAGCTCCTGCGCCACGACGACACCGGTGACATCCGGCGGCGCGGCCACGACGACAACCTCGGGCGCCTCAGAGCCGGCCGAGGGCAGCGTGCCGGCGCCGAGGTCGCGGGCCAGCGCGAGCGCCGTGGGCGAGGGGTCCGCCAAGGTGACCGCGTGGCCGCGCCGCGACAGCGCGATCCCCAGGCTGGTCCCGATCAGGCCAGTCCCGACGATGCGCACACGCAGGCTCACGTGCCGAAGGCTACCGACGAGGCCTGAGCCAGCGGATCAGAGTCCAGCAGCCGAGTAGAGCCGACCGACCTCGTCCTTGGACAGGGCGCGCATCTTGCCCGGCTTGGTGTCGCCCAGCCGGATGGGACCCACCTGCGTGCGCACGAGCGTCAGGACCGGGAAGCCGACGGCGTCGAGGAGGCGCCGGACGATGTGCTTGCGGCCCTCGTGGAGGACCACCTCGACAAGGGCCTTGCCCGGCTGGGAGTCGACGACCTTGAAGGACTCCACAGAGGCAGGACCGTCGTCGAGCTCCACGCCCTCCCGCAGACGCTTGCCCAGGTCGCGCGGTACCGGCCCGTGGATCTGGGCGAGGTAGGTCTTGGCAACGCCGTACTGCGGGTGCTGGAGCCGGTGCGCGAGGTCGCCGTCGTTGGTGAGGATGAGCAGACCCTCGGTGTCCGCGTCCAGCCGACCGACGTGGAAGAGGCGCTGGTTGCGGTTGCCCACGTAGTCGCCGATGTCGACGCGGCCGAGCTCGTCGTTCATCGTGGTCACCACGCCCAGGGGCTTGTTGAACGCGAAGTAGACGCGCGACTCGTCCAGCTGCACGCGTACCCCGTCGACATGGACCGTCTGGTCGGCACGGATGCGCACGCCCAGCTCGGTCACGATCTGCCCGTCCACCTCGACGCGGCCCTGCGTGATGAGGTTCTCGCACACGCGCCGGGAGCCGACCCCCGCAGCAGCCAGCAGCTTCTGGAGCCGGACGCCCTCGGGGTCGTGCACGTCGATCGCTGGCGCCTGCGCCGCCCGCGGGGGCAGGCGAGTCGGCTGGCTGGGCTTCGTGGTGCCCGCTCGCTGCGGACGACCTCCGCCCGCGCCTGCGCCACGTCCGGCCACCGGTCCCCGGCCAGCGCCCCGGCCAGCGCCACGGCTTGCACCCGCGCCGCGCCCCGGGGCACCGCCTTTGCCTCCTCCGCCGGCGCCGCCGCCACGCCCAGCACCAGCACCGGCGCCACGGCCAGCACCGGCGCCACCTCCAGCACTACCGCTGCCGCCACGTCCAGCACTACCGCTGCCGCCACGTCCAGCACCACCGCTGCCGCCACGTCCAGCACCAGCGCCACGACTGGCGCCGGCGCCGCCGCGACCGCCCCCGGCCGCGCCGCCGCCCTGGGAACCTCGGCCGCCGCCCTGACCGCCTTGGGAACCTCGGCTGCCGCCCTGACCGCTACGGCCGCCACCAGCCCCACCGCGGGACTTGGGCGGGGTCATGCGCGACCCTGTTCTGCGAGTTCGTCGAGCACGTCAACCTCCGGAAGGTAAGGGGCAAGGGCGGGCAGCTCGTCGAGGCTGCCCAGGCCGAGACGCTGGAGGAAGTAGTCGGTGGTCCCGTACAGGACGGCCCCGCTCTCCCCCTCGGCGCCGAGTTCCTGGATGAGACCGCGTGTCAGCAGCGTGCGGACCACGCCGTCGACATTCACGCCGCGGACGGCGCTGACGCGTGAGCGGGAGATCGGCTGGCGGTAGGCGATCACGGCAAGGGTCTCCAGGGACGCCTGCGTGAGCTTGGCCTGCTGGCCGTCAAGGAGGAACTTCTCCACGACCGGCGCGAACTCTGAGCGGCTGTAGACCCTCCAGCCCCCGGCAACGCTGCGGAGGGTGAACCCCCGCTGCTGCACGGTGTACTCCTCCTCCAGGGCGTGCAGGTGAGCCACGACGTCGTCGAGGGGCAGCTCGAGCGCCGAGGCCATGGCGACCTCGCTGATCGGCTGGTCGACAACCATCAGCACCGCCTCGATGGCGCTGCGCGCCCCACCAGGGAAGTCGTTGATGTCGAACGCGATCTGCTCTTCGGGCACTACCTCAGCGGCCTCGGCCGGCTCAGCGGCAGGGCCGTCCTGGGCCGCATCGGCGGCACCCGCGCCCGGCTCTGGCACGTCCGGATCGACCTTGTCACTCACGCCCAGCTCCTTGATCCTCGACGACGGGCTCGTCCTGGTCCCGTCCGTCGCCCTCGTCACCATCATCGTCCTCGTCGAACTCGTCGCTGACCTCGATCTCGCCGTCGTCCGACCCGGTCCAGCGCACGGTCAGCTCGCCGAGCGCCTCCGCCTGGTCGAACGCGATCGCCCCCTCCCGGAAGAGCTCCAGCAGCGCGAGAAACCGCGCCACGATGACGAGGGTGCTGTCGGCGTCGGCCACCAGCGCCCGGAACGAGCAGGTCCGCTCGCGGCGCAGGCGGTGCCCGACGATCGTGGCCTGCTCGCGCACGCTGACCGCAGGGGCGTGCAGGTGGTCGAGGCCGACGGTCGGGGCCACCCTCGGGGTCACGGCGCGGGCGGCGATCATGGCCAGCTGCTCCGGCGTGATGCCCATGATGAGCTCGGGCAGCAGCGCCGCGAACTGCGGCTCGAGGCCGGCCTGCCGGGGCGTCATCCGCCCCGCCGTCGCCATCCGCTCGGCGAAGGTGTGCGCAATGTCCTTGAAGGCGCGGTACTGCAGCAGGCGCGCGAACAGCAGGTCGCGGGCCTCGATCAGGGCGAGGTCCTCCTCGTCCTGCGGGCTCAGCTGCGGCAGCAGCCGCGCGGCCTTGATGTCCAGCAGCGTGGCGGCCACCAGCAGGAACTCCGAGGCCTGGCTGAGGTCCCACTCCTCCTCGGCCGCCCGGTGCGACTTGATGTGGGCGATGAACTCGTCGGTCACCTTGGCCAGCGCGATCTCGGTGATGTCGAGCTTGTGCTTGGAGATGAGGCCCAGAAGCAGGTCGAAGGGGCCCGAGAACACGTCGAGGTGCACCTCGAAGGGCGCGCTCCCGGACCGACGGGTGATGACACCACCCGGGGTGAGCGTGGCGTCCGCAGACCCCCGGCCTCGGCGGTCGGTGGGCCCAGTGGAGGGTGCGTCAGACTCGCCGAGCACGGGAGCCTGGCTCGCGCTCAGGCCGCGCCACCGCGGGCGATGAGCTCCCGGGCCAGCTGCCGGTATGCCGCGGCCGCACCGTGGGTGGACGCGTAGGACGTGATGGGCTCGGCCGCGAGAGTGGCATCGGGGAACTTCACCGTGCGGCTGATGACGGTGTGGAACACCCGGTCGCCGAAGTGGTCGACGACGCTGCGCACGACCTCCTTGCTGTGCAGGGTGCGCGAGTCGAACATCGTCGCGAGGATGCCGTCGGTCTGCAGGCGCGGGTTGAGCCGGTCGGTGATCTTGTTGATCGTGTCGATGAGGAGTGCCACCCCGCGCATCGCGAAGAACTCGCACTCCAGCGGGATGATCACCCCGTGGGCAGCGGTCAGCGCGTTCACGGTCAGCAGCCCCAGGGAGGGCTGGCAGTCGATGAGGATGACGTCGTACTCGTCGAGGAGCGGGCGCAGGACCCGGGCCAGGATCTGCTCACGCGCCACCTCGCCCACGAGCTGCACCTCTGCGGCCGAGAGGTCGATGTTGGCCGGGATGATGTCCAGGTTCTCCGTGCCGGTCGCCTGCACGACGTCCCGGACGTCGTGGGCGCGGTCGACGAGCAGGTTGTAGATCGTCACGTCGAGCTCGTTGGCCCGGACGCCGAGGCCGACGGAGGCTGCGCCTTGCGGGTCGAAGTCCACGAGCAGCACTCGGCGGCCCAGCTCGGCCAGGGCCGCGCCCAGGTTGATGGTCGTCGTGGTCTTGCCCACGCCGCCCTTCTGGTTGCACATGGCGATGATCCGCGCGGGGCCGTGGCTGGTCAGGGGCCCCGGCTCGGGGAAGTCGGGCATGATCCGGCCCGTGTGGCCCATGATGCCGTTGCCCGAGGCCTCGATCCCTGGCAGGCGGGCAGGATCGGTGTCGCGACCACGGATGCTGGGCTGGGCGGTGGGATGCTGGTCCTGCGCGACGTCATAGCGGCTCTCCGCTGACGTGGTCACCTCAGAATCCACAAGCGTTTCACTCCCGATGCGATGGTGCAGATCGTTCAGCGTCTCGCTGATCGCACAGACCCTATCAGCGCGCCCTTGGGTGGCTTTGTGCGTAGACCTCCCGCAGTCGCTGCACGGTTACCAGCGTGTAGATCTGGGTGGTGGTCACCGACGCGTGGCCGAGGAGCTCCTGCACGACCCGGACGTCCGCACCCCCGTCGAGCAGGTGGGTGGCGAACGAGTGGCGCAGGGTGTGGGGCGAGAGGTGACCGGACAGCCCCGCCCGCTCGGCTGAGGCCCGCAGGGCCGACCAGGCACTCTGGCGGGAGAGGCGGCCTCCCCGCTGGTTGAGGAAGATCGCGGGCGTCCCTCGCCCCTTGGCTGCGAGCGACGGCCTGCCCCGGACGAGGTACGCCGCGAGCGCCGTGGCGGCATACGAGCCGAGGGGGACGATCCGCTCCTTGCTCCCCTTGCCGAACAGGCGCACCACCCCCTCGTCGGCGTCGACGTCGTCGATGTCGAGGCCCACCGCCTCCGAGATCCGCGCCCCGGCGCCGTAGAGGACCTCCAGCAGCGCCCGGTCGCGCAGCGCCGCCGGCGTGTCGCCCACAGCGGCCGCTGCCAGCAGCCGCTCGACGTCCTCGACGCTGATGGCCTTCGGCAGGCGCGACGGCGGCCGTGGCGGGCTGACCGCGCCGGCGGGGTCCTGGGCGCTGTCGCCCTCCAGCACGAGAAAGCGGTGGAACCCGCGCACGGCCACCAGGGTCCTTGCAGCCGAGGACGCGGCCAACGGGGGGTGCTCTGAGCTGCCTTCGCGCAGCGTCGCGAGGAAGTCGGTGACGTGCGCCTCGGTGACCGCACCGGGGTCGCGGACCCCGCGCCCATGCAGGTATGCCGTGTACCGCGCCAGGTCGCGCCGGTAGGACTTCAGCGTGTTGGGAGAGACCCCACGCTCGACATCGAGGTGGTTGAGCCACCCGCGCACCGCGCGCTCGACGGCGCTCTGGCGGGGTGGGTTCTGGCTCAGGGGGACGTCCTAGCAGGTGGGCGGGGAGTGCGGGTGGGAGTCTAGACCGCGACTGCCCGCCCCAGCCGACAACCACGAGAGGCGAGTCATGAAGCTGTATGCCGACCTGACCGGCCGCCGCACCCTGCAGTTGCTCTCTGACGTGGGCGTGCTCGCCTGGGTCGCGCTGTGGGCCTGGGTCGGGCGTGCGGTGCACGATGCGACCACGCGTCTGGCCGCGCCGGGGTACACCCTCGAGGGCGCCGGCTCCGGCTTCCGGGAGCAGATGGCACGCGCCGGCCAGTCGATCAGCGACGTGCCCCTCGTCGGTGACGGCCTCGCGGAGCCCTTCCAGCGCGCTGGGAGCGCCGGCACGAGCATCGAGCAGGCAGGCAAGGACCTCGTCAGCGCGGTCGACAGCCTCGCGCTCCTGCTCGGCTGGGTCACGGCGCTCGTGCCGATCGTTCTCGTGGTGTTCGTCTGGGCCGTTCTCCGGGGCCGGTTCATCAGACGCGCCACCGCCGCCCAGCGCTTCATCGACGAGGCTGCCGATCTCGACCTGTTCGCCCTGCGGGCCATGGCCAGGCAGCCCATGAGCCGGCTGGCACGGGTGTGCGACGACCCTGCCGGGGCGTGGCGGCGCAGCGACCCTGAGATGATCCGCGCACTGGCCGTGCTCGAGCTGCGCGACAGCGGCTTGCGACCCCCGCCTGCGACCGCCCCAGTGGCCTAGGGCCTAGTGGCCAAGCGGCCCAGTCACGCCCCGGCCTCCCGGGCGGGACTACCCCTGCGCGCGCAGGATCTGGGGACGCCGGTCCTCCGCCGGCGGCTCCCACGACCCCGCTTCGGCATCCACCTGGTCGCCGCTGCGGATGTCCTTGACCTGGTCGCCGCTCTCCCCCGCACCCGGGAACCAGACGTACGGGACTCCCCGCCGCTCGGCATACCGGATCTGCTTGCCGAACTTTGCCGGTTTGGGGGCCACCTCGCAGGCAATGCCCCGCGCGCGCAGAGCGGTCGCGATGCGGGTGGACGTCGGCCGACCCGCCTCGTCGTTGACCGCGACCAGCACGCAGGCCGGCGTCGAGCGGCTCGCCGTCAGCAGCCCCTTGCCCAGCAGCAGGCCCAGCAGGCGGGAGACACCGATCGAGATGCCGACGCCCGGGTACGTGGTGCGCCCGTCGGAGGCCAGCGCGTCATAGCGGCCTCCGGAGCAGAACGACCCCCACGACTCGTGGCCCTCGAGCTGGCTCTCGTAGACCGTGCCGGTGTAGTAGTCGAGGCCGCGCGCGACCTTCAGGTCCGCCACCATCGCACCGGGCGCGTTGTCCATGCCGGTCTGGATGACTCGCGACAGTGCCTCGAGGCCGTCGTCGAGGGTCGGGTGCTGCACGCCCAGGGCCCGCACCTGCTCGACGAAGCCCAGGTCCTCGGTGCGGATGGCGGCCAGCGCCAGGCACTGCTCGGCCTGCGCCGTGGTACGGCCCGCCTCCTCGAGCATCGCCCTGACCTTCTCGGGGCCGATCTTGTCGAGCTTGTCCACGATGCGCAGGGTGCCGGCGATGTCGTCGATGCCGATGCCGCGGTAGAACCCCTCGGGGATCTTGCGGTTGTTGACCTGAATGGTCATCCGCCCGATCGGCAGCTTCTGGAAGATCTCCGCCATCACCAGCGGGATCTCGGCCTCGTAGTGCGGCGACAGCTCGCCCACGTCGACCACGTCGATGTCGGCCTGGGTGAACTCGCGGTAGCGGCCCTCCTGCGGCCGCTCGCCCCGCCACACCTTCTGGATCTGGTAGCGCCGGAAGGGAAACGAGAGCCGGCCGGCGTTCTCCAGGACGTAGCGGGCGAAGGGCACCGTGAGATCGAAGTGGAGGCCCAGCTCGGCCTCACTCCCCTCCCCCTCGTCGGCGGCCAGCCGCGAGACCGCGTAGATCTCCTTGTCGGCATCGCCGCCCTTGCCGAGCAGGCGGTCCACGGGCTCCACGGCGCGGGTCTCGATGGAGGGGTAGCCGTGCAGCTCGAACGTCTCACGGATGACATCGAGGAAGTGCTGCTCGACGATCCGCTCGGCGGGGAGGTACTCGGGGAAGCCGCTGATCGGGGTGACCTTGGCGGCGCGTGGCGCTGAGGGGTTCACGCAGTCAATCCTTGCAGGTACGGGTTGGTGGCTCGCTCGTGCTGCATCGTCGTGGCCTGGCCATGCCCGGGCAGCACCAGCGTCGTGTCAGGAAGCGGGAGCACCACGTCGCGCAGCGAGCGCTGCATGGCTGCCCCGTCGCCGCCAGGCAGGTCGGTGCGCCCGATGGAGCCGGCGAAGAGCACGTCGCCGCTCAGCACCGTGGAACGCACACCCGCGCTCTCGTCGAGGCCATCCGGCACGGTGGGCAGGCTGAAGATCACCGACCCCTCGGTGTGGCCCGGAGCGTGCAGGACCTCGACGTCCAGGCCCGCCAGTCCCAGGCGCTGTCCGTCCTTGAGGTCGACCACGGTCTCGGGGTCCTTCCACGTCGCCTTCGCGCCGAACTCCTGCTCGAGCATGGCCAGCAGGCCCGGGTTCGCGATGGAGAGGGCGTCGTGGAGGCGATAGCGGTCGTCGGCGTGGATGTATGCCGCCGTCTGCCCGCCGCACACCGGCGTCACCGAGTAGACGTGGTCGATGTGGCCGTGCGTGAGGAGCACTGCGGCAGGCCTGAGGCGGTGTTCGGTCAGCACTGCGCGCAGGGGCTCCTCGACACCGATGCCGGGGTCGACGACCAGGCACTCCTCTCCCGCTGAAGGGGCGAGGACGTAGCAGTTGGTGCCGAAGGCGGCGGCCGGGAACCCGATGGTCAACACGCGCCGAGCCTAACCGCTGGCCACCTGCCTAGACTGACCGCGGCCAGGTTCGCCGCACCAGGAACGCCACGACAAGGAGCACAGAACGTGACGAAGGAGCAGGAGCGCGCGCGAGCGCGCCGGCGCCAGCAGAAGCTCGACGCCCGGGAGGCCCAGCGCGCCAAGGAGGCTGCGCGCAACCGCCAGGTTGCCGTCGTCGTGGTGGCTGTCCTCGTCGTGGTGGCGCTCTTCGTGTTCCTCGCCTCCAAGGTCGGCGGCAACCCGGCGGCCAGCCCCGCTGCGTCCTCGGCTCCGACGACCGCCGCCACCGCCGCCAAGACGGTCCCCGGCTGCTCCCCCGCACCGGCGGCCCCGAAGTCCGTCACGTCCATGAAGCTGCCGGACAAGGCGACCGCGGCGGGCAAGACGTTCGAGGCGGTCATCACGACCAACTGTGGCGACATCACGCTCGACCTCGACGGAGCCAAGGCCCCCCAGACGGTGGCGTCCTTCGTCGCGCTGGCCAAGGGCGGCTACTGGGCCGACTCCCCGTGCCACCGCCTGACCACCAGTGGCATCTACGTCCTGCAGTGCGGCGACCCCCTGGGCGGTACCGGCCCCGGCCCTGGCTACACGTTCGGCATCGAGAACGCCCCTGCCGACGGCGCCTACCCCAAGGGCACCATCGCCATGGCCCGCACCTCCGACCCGAACAGCAACGGCAGCCAGTTCTTCCTCGTGTACAAGGACACTGCCCTTCCCACCGAGGGGGGCGGCTACTCCATCTTCGGCACGGTGACCGCCGGAATGGATATTGTCGAGAAGATCGCCGCAGCAGGTGTGAGCGGCGGCGCCGGCGACGGCGCCCCGGCAGCACCCATCAGCATCCTCAAGGTTGCTGTGACCGAGAAGAAGGCCTGACGTGACCGACGAGACCACCCCGGCAGAGCAGCTGACCGAGCAGACGGGCCAGCCCAGCGCCCCCACCGCTCCTGAGGCGGCGCCAGTGTCTTCGGCCACCCCTCCCACGGAGACCGCCCCTGCCCCCGAGGCCGCCCCCGTGGCCGCTCCCGAGGCTGCGGCCCCCTCCGCCGAGGCACCTGAGGTCACTCCCGCCACCGAGGTCACTCCCGCCACCGGGGTCACTCCAGCCACCGAGGCACCTGAGGTCACTCCCGCCACCGAGGCACCTCAAGCCGCTAGCGCCACGGAGGCCGCCCCTGAGGCTGCGTCAGCGACCGTGCCCGCAGCCTCCTCCGCCGAGGCACCGGAGACGGCTCCCGCCACCGAGGCACCTGAGGCCGCTCCCGCCACGGAGGCCGCCCCCGAGGCTGCGTCAGCGACCGAGCCGGCAGCCTCCTCCGCCGAGGTGCCGGAGGCCGCCGAGGGAGACGCGAGCACGCCAGCCGCCGCGGAGAGCGCCAAGCCGGCGCCCCCGAAGCCCGGCGCCCCCCGGCCCGGTCCCGCGCCGACACCGGCCGCACTGCGCGCCGTCGCCCACCCGCCGGTGAGCGTCGCTGCCCCAGCCCCGGGCCCGGCCGCCGAGACCTTTGGCCGCGTCGACGACTCCGGGACCGTCTTCGTCCTCTCCCCTGAGGGTGAGCGGGAGGTCGGGTCGTACCCGGGCGCGACGCCCGAGGAGGCCCTGCACTACTTCGCCCGCAAGTACGACGAGCTCTGGGCCTCAGCGGATCTCCTGCACCAGCGTCTGGCCACCACCGACCTCTCGGCCCGCGACGCCCAGGACGGCCTCACCAAGCTCAAGGAGCACATCGCCGAGGCCAACGTGGTCGGCGACCTGGCTGCCCTCGACGTCAAGGTCGGTGAGATCGAGCAGGCCGTCGCCGCCCGCAAGGCGGTCGAGGCCGCTGAGCGCAGCAAGGCTCGCGAGGCGGCGAGGCAGCAGCGCGAGGCCCTCGTCGTGGAGGCGGAGAGCATCGCCGGCCAGCCCGAGAGCCGCATCCAGTGGAAGGCCAGCGGCGCCCGCATGCGCGCCCTGCTCGACGAGTGGAAGCAGCACCAGCGCTCCGGCGCCAGGCTCGACCGTGAGACGGAGACGGCGCTCTGGCAGCGGTTCAGCCACGCCCGCAACAGCTTCGACAAGGCACGACGGGTCCACTTCGCCCAGCTCGAGGGCACGCAGTCCGAGGCGAAGTCGGCAAAGGAGGCGCTCGTCCAGGAGGCCGAGGCCCTGTCCACGAGCACGGACTGGGGACCCACCGCCGGCGCGTTCAAGCGCCTGATGGATCGCTGGCGCAAGGCCGGGCGGGCCAGCCGGGCCGACGACGATGCTCTGTGGGAGCGGTTCAAGGCCGCCCAGGACGCGTTCTTCGCCGCCAAGGACGAGGTCGCCGCAGTCGAGGACGAGGAGTTCCGCGCCAACCTCGCAGTCAAGGAGCAGCTGCTCAAGGACGCGCAGTCGATCCTGCCGGTGACCGACATCGACGCCGCCAAGGCCTCCCTGCGCACCATCCAGGAGAAGTGGGACGCGGCGGGCAAGGTCCCGCGCGGAGACGTCGAGCGCATGGAGAAGGGGCTGCGGCGCATCGAGTCCGCGGTCCGCGAGGCCGACGAGACGCGCTGGTCCCGGACCAACCCCGAGGTGGCGGCACGCGCCCAGAGCATGGTCACCCAGCTCGAGACCTCCGTGGCCAGCCTGCGCGAGGACCTCGCCAAGGCCGAGGCCTCTGGCAACGCCAAGAAGGTCGCCGATGCCCAGGCCAAGCTCGAGGCACAGGAGCAGTGGCTGGAGCAGGCCCGCGGGAACCTCGACGAGTTCAGCGGCTGACGCCGGCCTCAGGCCTTGCTGGCGGCCGTCTTCGTGCCGGTGATGCGGTAGACGTCGAAGACCCCGTCGATCTTGCGCACGGCCTTCATGACGTGGTCGAGGTGGCCGGGGTCGCCCATCTCGAAGGTGAACCGCGAGATCGCCACCCGGTCGCGTGAGGTCTGCACGGACGCGGACAGGATGTTGACGTGCTGGTCCGAGAGCACACGCGTGACGTCGGACAGCAGGCGGTTGCGGTCGAGAGCCTCCACCTGGAGCTGGACGAGGAAGACGCTCGCGGACGACGGGGCCCACTCGACCTCGATCATGCGGTCCGGCTGCTGGAGCAGGGACTCGGCGTTGGTGCAGTCGGTGCGGTGCACCGAGACCCCGTTGCCCCGGGTGATGAAGCCCATGATCGGGTCTCCCGGGACCGGCGTGCAGCAGCGGGCGAGCTTGACCCACACATCGGCGGTGCCGACCACGACCACGCCAGGGTCGCCGCTGCGGCGGCGCATGGAGCGGGTGGGGGTGGTCGCCTCGGCGAGGTCCTCGCTCGCGCCCTCCTCCCCACCGAGGGAGGCCACCAGCCGGCCCACCACGTGCTGGGCGCTGACATGGCCCTCGCCCACCGCGGCATACAGGGCGTCGATGTCCTGGTAGCGCAGCTCGGAGGCGAGGCCGGTGAGCGTCTCGTGCGACATGAGGCGCTGCAGGGGCAGGCCCTCCTTGCGCATGGCCTTGGCGATCGCGTCCTTGCCGGACTCGATCATCTCCTCGCGGCGCTCCTTGGAGAACCACTGGCGGATCTTGTTGCGCGCCCGCGGCGACTTCACGAACGTCAGCCAGTCGCGCGACGGCCCGGCGCCGTCCGCCTTGGACGTCAGCACCTCGACGACGTCGCCGTTCTCGAGGGTCGACTCGAGCGGCACCAGCCGCCCGTTGACCCGGCCGCCGATGCAGTGGTGGCCCACCTCGGTGTGCACCGCGTACGCGAAGTCGACCGGCGTCGACCCTGCGGGCAGGGCGACGACCTCCCCCTTGGGGGTGAAGACGTAGACCTCGCGGGCGTTGATCTCGAAGCGCAGCGAGTCGAGGAACTCCCCCGGGTCGGCCGTCTCCTTCTGCCAGTCGAGCAGCTGGCGCAGCCACGCCATGTCGTTGATGGGCTCGGTCTCGCCCTCTTTGGTGTCGGGGCCACTGCGGGGGGCGGTGGCGTCCTCCTTGTACTTCCAGTGGGCGGCGACGCCGTACTCGGCGCGGCGGTGCATCGTGTGCGTGCGGATCTGGATCTCGACCGGCTTGCCGCCGGGCCCGATGACCGTCGTGTGCAGCGACTGGTACATGTTGAACTTCGGCATCGCGATGTAGTCCTTGAACCGCCCGGGCAGGGGGTTCCACCGCGCGTGCAGCGCGCCCAGCGCCGCGTAGCAGTCGCGCACCGAGTCGACGAGCACGCGCACGGCAACGAGGTCGTAGATGTCCTCGAAGTCGCGACCGCGCACGATCATCTTCTGGTACACGGAGTAGTAGTGCTTGGGCCGTCCCGTGACCACGGCCTTGATCTTGGCCGCCTTGAGGTCGGAGCCGACCTGCTCGCGGACCCCGGCGAGGTACTCCTCGCGGGCGGGGGCGCGCTCGGCGACCAGGCGCACGATCTCGTCGTACACCTTGGGGTAGAGCGTGGCGAACGAGAGGTCCTCGAGCTCCCACTTGATGGTGTTCATGCCGAGCCGGTGGGCGAGCGGTGCATAGATCTCGAGGGTCTCGCGGGCCTTGCGCTGGGCCGACTCGACCGAGACGTAGCGCCAGGTGCGCGCGTTGTGGAGGCGGTCGGCGAGCTTGATGACCAGCACGCGGATGTCCTTGGCCATCGCCACGACCATCTTGCGCACGGTCTCGGCCTGCGCGGCGTCGCCGTAGGTCACCTTGTCGAGCTTGGTGACGCCGTCGACGAGCATGGCGACCTCACGGCCGAAGTCCTTCTCGAGCTGCCCCAGGCCGTATGCCGTGTCCTCGACCGTGTCGTGCAGGAGTGCCGCCGCGAGCGTGTCAGGGGTCATGCCCAGCTCCGCCAGGATCGTGGTCACGGCGAGCGGGTGGGTGATGTAGGCGTCGCCGCTCTTGCGGAGCTGGCCACGGTGGGCCTTCTCGGCGACCTCGTAGGCGCGCTCGATGATGGCCAGGTCGGCGCGCGGGTGCGTGGCGCGCACGGTCTGGAGCAGCGGCTCGAGGACGGGGTTGACCGTGGTCGCGCGGGCGCCGCCGAACCTCGCGAGCCGGGCGCGCACGCGCGCGGAGGAGGACGCAGGCGTGCTGGGCGTCTGGGCCGCCACTTCCTCACTCATGGACTGAGCCTACGTGACCTGAACCGCTCAGTCGCCGCTGACCACAACGGTCGTGTGCACGTCCCGGCCCTCCAGACGCGAGCGGCCGCGCAGGAACGCCAGCTCGATCACCGCCTCGAAACCGACCACCGTCGCGCCTGAGCCCTCGAGCAGCTCGCACGTCGCTGCGGCGGTGCCGCCGGTGGCCAGCACGTCGTCGATGACCAGCACCCGCTCGCCTCCGACGAAGGAGTCCTCGTGGATCTCGATCGTGGCGCTGCCGTACTCGAGGTCGTAGGAGACCCCCACCGTCTTGCCGGGCAGCTTGCCCGCCTTCCGGACCGGCACGAAGCCGATGCCCAGCTCATGGGCCACGGCGGCACCGAAGATGAACCCCCGGGCCTCGATGCCCGCGACGACGTCGACGGTGCCCCGTCGGCGCTCGGCGATGTCGCGCACGACCGCACTGAAGGCCTCCCCGTCCGCGAGCAGAGGGGTGACGTCCTTGAAGACCACTCCCGGCTCCGGGAAGTCGGGGACATCCCGCAGCCGGCCCGCGGCGTACTCCGCGAGGGTCTGACCCGCCTCGGTGAGCGGCTTCGTCACGTCGGTCACGTCGCTCATCTCAGCGCCGCGACTTGGGCGCGCGCTTGGGCTGGTTGCGCGGCCCGGTCTGGGCGTAGGGGTGGATCTTGCGGCCGGCAGCGCCGCTGCTCGCGGCACTGACCCTCTCGCGCTCCTCGGCGCTCTCGTCGGCGCCCTGGTCGGCGGCCTCGGGCGCGACGGCGGCAGGCTCGGCCTGGGGCACGCGAGCCCCCTCCGCCGCGGCGACCTTGGCCTGCTTGGCGTGGAACCTCGCCGCGGCCTTGTCGAGCTCCACGACGGCGGGCTCCTTGCCACGCATCGTGACCAGCAGCGGCGTCGCCAGGAAGATCGAGGAGTAGGCACCGACCGCCATGCCGATGAACAGCACCAGCGACAGGTCGACCAGGGTGCCGGGGCCGATGAGGGTGAAGCCCATGACGAGGACGGCGGCGATCGGCAGGAGCGCGACGACCGTGGTGTTGATCGAGCGCACCACGGTCTGGTTCACCGCCAGGTTCGCCGCCTCCGCATAGGTGTGGCGCTTGTTCCCGAAGGCCTCCTGGGTGTTCTCGCGCACCTTGTCGAAGACGACGACGGTGTCGTAGAGCGAGTAGCCCAGGACGGTGAGGAAGCCGATCATCGTCGCCGGGGAGACCTCGAAGCCGGTCATCGCGTAGACGCCGATGGTGAAGATCATGTCGTGCAGCAGCGCGATCATGGCGGCCAGCGACATCTTCCAGGTCCGGAAGTAGATCGCCATGAGGACGAACGTCAGGGCCAGGAAGACGATCAGCGCCCGCAGCGCCTGCTGGCTCACCGACTGGCCCCAGGAGGGACCGATGAACGAGGCGCTGACCTGGCTGCGGTCGACTCCGAACTCCTTGGCCAGCGCGTCACGCAGCGAGTCGCTCTGGGCGTCGTTGAGCTTCTCGGTCTGGACGCGGATCGTGCTGCTGCTCGTGCCGAGCTTGGTGATGTTCGCGGCCTGGCCCGGGGCCACCTGCCCCACGGCGTCGCGCACCCGGGACTCGTAGTTGTCGATGTTGCTCCCGGCAGAGACCCGGAACTCGGAACCACCCGTGAACTCGAGGCCGAGGTTCAGCTTCTGGGTGGCGAGGCCGAGCAGCGCCACGACGACGAGGACGGCCGAGAGGGCGTACCAGCGGCGCCGGCGCTCGATGAACGGGATCGAGCGCTTGCCTGTGTAGAGGTCGTTGCCGAACTTGCTGAAGTTGATCACCGGACACTCCCCTCGGTTGCACCGGCCGGCGCGGTGACAAACCTGCCCCGTCCGGCGTAGCGCGTCGTGGTCTTGGCGCCCAGTCGCTCCGGGCTGAGCCCGGACCACTTGTGGCCGCCGCCGAAGAACTCGGTCTCCGCCAGCAGACCCATGAGCGGGTGGGTGAAGAGGAAGACGACAAGGATGTCGATCAGCGTCGTCAGGCCGAGGGTGAAGGCGAAGCCGCGCACACCGGAGGAGGCCAGGAAGTACAGCACGATCGCCGCCATGAAGTTCACGCCGTCGGCGACGAGGATCGTGCGGCGCGCCCTCTTCCAGCCCGTGTCGACCGCTTGGCGGAGCCCGCGGCCCTCGCGGACCTCGTCGCGGACGCGTTCGAAGTAGACGATGAACGAGTCGGCTGTGACGCCGATGGCGATCACCAGACCCGTCACACCGGCCATGTCGAGGCGGTAGTTGTGCGACCAGCCGAGGATGGTCAGGCTGAGGTACGTCAGTCCGCCGGCGATGACGATCGAGGCGATGGTGACGAAACCGAGCGCGCGGTACTGGAACAGCGAGTAGGCGCCCACCAGGAGCAGACCGATCATGCCTGCGACCAGGCCGAAGCGCAGCTGCTCGCCGCCCAGGGTCGGGCTGATGTTCTCGCGGGTCTGCAGGGTGAACGACATGGGCAGGGCGCCGAACTTGAGCTGGTTGGCCAGGTCGCGGGCGCTCTCGATGGTGAACCCGCCGGTGATCGAGGCCTGGCCGTTGAGGATCGCGGCCTGGGCAGTCGGCGCCGTCAGCACCTTGGAGTCGAGGGTGACCGCGAAGCGGTTGCGCGGGTCCTGGAGGCTGACCAGGCGCTTCGTGACGTCGGCGAAGTGCTTGGTGCCGCTGCCGTTGAAGGACAGCTGGATCTCGACGGTGCTCGACGGCTGGCCGTTGGACAGCGGCTGGTACCCGGCCACGGCGTCCTTGATCTCGTCACCGCGCACCTCGACGGGGCCGAGAATGAACTTCTCGAGGCCGTCGGCGGAGCAGGTGACCAGCGGCTTGGCGGGGTCGTCGACGATCTTGTCGACGGCGCCCGGGGTGCACTCGAGTGCCTTGAACCGGGTCGCGATGTCCTCCGTGATCCACTTCGGGTCACTGGCGTTCGCCGGCTTGCCGGCGGGAGCCGCACTGGTCGGGCTCGCGGTGGCCGTGGCAGCGGGCTTCGAGGTCGCCGCGGCCGTGGTCGCAGCCGGCGTCGGCGCGGTCGTGCTGCCCAGCAGGGCCTGGGGCAGGCCGCTCTTGGCAGCCGTGGTCGTGGCACCGGTCGCGGTGGGCACTGGCGCCTTGCTCGGCGTGGCCGAGCCGGTGGGCTTGCCGGTCGCCGTGCCGGACGGGGTGGTTGTCGGCGTGGGCTGCGGCATCCCGGCACCGGCGACGATGACGGGGCGGAAGCGCATCTGCGAGGACTTGCGGATGGCCTCCTCGGTGGCCTTGGTCGGCTGCCCGGGCATGCTCACGACGATGTTGCGGCCGCCGCGGGTGGTGACCTCGGCTCCCGCGACGCCGTTGGCGTCGACGCGCTGCACGATGATGTCGCGAGCCTGGTTGAGCTGCTCGCTCGAGACCGTGTTGGTGCCCACCAGCACCGGCTCGAGCACCATCTGGGTGCCGCCCTCGAGGTCGAGGCCCAGCTTCGGCGTCCACTGCCCGGTGCCCCACGTGTTGGCCCCGAAGAGGAGGCCGAGGAGCACGACGGTGATACCGGCGAGGCCGGCGAGGACTTTGAGGGGGCGCCGCTTGTGTGGGTTCAGTGCCATCATGTCCCGTCCTGCTGGCCCTGCTCGGGAGCAGGCGTCTGCTCCGGAGCGGTGGCCCGTGCCGGCGTGACCTTGATGCCGATCGCCCGGCGGTCGTAGCGCACGTTGACCCCGGGGCTGATCTCCAGCGTTGCCGAGGAGGCGTCCAGCGCAGTCACCCGGCCGTAGAGGCCGGAGGTCGTGCAGACCTCATCGCCGACAGCGAGGCTGTCCTGGAGTGCCGAGATGTCCCGCTGGCGCCTGCGCTGGGTGAAGATCATCCACCCGATCAGCAGCAGGGGCAGCAGAAAGATCAGCAGGCTGGAGGCAGAGGAGCCGCCTGACATGGATAAGTCCCTTCACGGATGGGGGCTTGTCGTGCGCGCCGCGGCATCGGTGTCCGGACACACATCAGACCCGGCGCTAAACCGGGATGACCGCACGAGTGTAGGTGACAGCCACCACAGCAACCAACGCACCTCACCGGCGCCGCGTTCCAATTGTGACCTTTCCCCGGGCCGGTCGGCTAGCCGCTTCCCGGGCTCGCCGGTCAGCCGCCGAAACGCCCCTCGCCGCCCTCGAGTGGCAGCGGGGTCAGCAGGGGCTCCCCAGTCAGCGGCGGGGTCAGGCCGAGGTGCGCCCACGCCAGGGCCGTGGCCGTGCGCCCGCGGGGAGTGCGGGCGATGAAACCCTCGCGCACCAGGAACGGCTCGGCCACGGTCTCGACCGTGTCGGCCTCCTCCCCCACAGCCACCGCCAGGGTGCCCAGTCCCACGGGGCCGCCGCCGAAACGGCGGCACAGCGCGTCGAGGACTGCACGGTCGAGCCGGTCGAGGCCCCGCTCGTCGACGTCGAAGAGCGCGAGGGCGGCGTGGGCGGCCTCCTGGTCGACCACGCTGCGCCCGTGCACCTGCGCCCAGTCCCGCACCCTACGGAGCAGCCGGTTGGCGATGCGGGGGGTGCCGCGCGAACGCTTGGCGATCTCCCCGATGCCCAGTTCGTCGGCCTCGACGTCGAGGAGCCGGGCGGAGCGGCGCAGGATCCGCACGAGGTCCTCGGTGGCGTAGAAGTCGAGGTGCCCGGTGAAGCCGAAGCGGTCACGCAACGGGGCCGGCAGCAGGCCCGCCCTCGTGGTGGCGCCCACCACGGTGAACGGCGGGAGCTCGAGCGGGATGGCGGTGGCTCCGGGCCCCTTGCCGACGATGACGTCGACACGGAAGTCCTCCATGGCGAGGTAGAGCATCTCCTCGGCCGGTCGGGACATCCGGTGGATCTCGTCGAGGAACAGCACCTCCCCCTCCATCAGGGAGGAGAGCACCGCGGCGAGGTCGCCGGCGTGCTGGATCGCGGGGCCGCTGGTGACGCGAAGGGGCTTCTCGAGCTCGGCGGCGATGATCATCGCCAGGGTGGTCTTCCCGAGCCCGGGTGGCCCGGACAGGAGCACGTGGTCGGGCGTGCTCCCGCGGCGCTTGGCAGCCTCGAGCACCAGGCCGAGCTGGTCGCACACCCTCGACTGCCCAGAGACCTCGCTGAGCCGCCGCGGCCGCAGGGCCGCCTCGACGGCCCGGTCGTCGGAGTCACCGCCGGCATCGATGATGCGTGCCGTCGCGTCGAGCGAGCTGTCCTCGTAGATCTCCGAGGCGAAACCGTCGGCCATGGCCTAGCGCCCCAGCTCGCGCAGGGTTGCACGCAGCATCTCGGAGACGTTGGGGCTCTCGCCCGCGGTGGCAGCCACCCGGCTGACGGCGTCCTCGGCCTGCTTGGAGGTCCAGCCGAGGCCGACGAGGGCCTCGGTGACCTGGTCGCGCCATTGCGGGCCCGCCGGAGGCTGCGCAGGGGCCCCGGCCACGGCGCTCCTGGGCACACCGATCTTGTCGCGCAGCTCGAGCACCATCCGCTCTGCGCCCTTCTTGCCGATTCCCGGCACCTTGGTCAGTGCGGCGATGTCCGAACCGCTGATCGCGGCTCGGATCCGGTCGGGCGCCATGACCGAGAGCATGGCGAGGGCGAGCCGGGGCCCGACGCCCGAGACGGTCTGCACCTGCTCGAACATGTCGCGCTCGTCGTCGTTGGCGAAGCCATACAGCGTCAGCGAGTCCTCCCGGACCACCAGCGTCGTGGAGAGCGCAGCCTCCTGCCCGCGGCGCACCGAGGACGCGGTGCCCGGGGTCGTGTGCACGAGCATGCCCACGCCGCCGACCTCGACGACGACCCGGTCGAGCCCGACATGCAGGGCGCTGCCGCGCACGGAGGCGATCACCGGACCGCCTTGAGCCGAGCGCGCTCGGACGCGGCTGCCAGGGCCAGTCGGTTGTTGCCGGCGCCCCGCCACAGGTGGCAGATCGCCAGGGCCAGGGCGTCAGCGGCATCGGCGGGCTTCGGCGCGACGGCGAGGCCCAGGATGCGCGTGACCATCGCCGTCACCTGCGCCTTGTCGGCGCGCCCCGAGCCGGTGACCGAGGCCTTGACCTCGGTGGGCGTGTGCATGACCACGGGCAGGCCGCGGCGGGCACCGGCGAGCAGGGCCACCGCCGAGGCCTGGGCCGTGGTCATCACGGTGGGCACGTGTTCTGCGGCGTACACCCGCTCGAGGGCGATGGCGTCGGGCTCGAACCGGTCGAGCCACAGGTCGAGCTGGTCCGAGAGGAACACGAGCCGCTCACCGGTGTCGCTGTGGGCGGGCGTGCGCACGACACCGACCGCCACCATGGAGAGCCGGCCACCGCCGCCCTCGACGACCCCGAGACCGCAGCGGGTCAGGCCGGGGTCGACGCCGAGTACGCGCACGCTCACAGCTCCTCACATCCGAACAGGTGTTCGGTCGAACGCTACACAGTGCGCCGCCCGCAACCCGGCAGCAACACGCGTCACTCGTCGTCGTCGAGCTCCGCGAGCACCTCGTCGCTGATGTCGCCGTTGGCGAAGACGTCCTGGACGTCGTCGGAGTCCTCGAGTGCCTCGATGACACGGATCATCTTGCGCGCGCCCTCGACGTCGAGGGGCACCTGCAGGTTCGGGACCCACGAGGCCTCGGCCGAGTCGTAGTCGATCCCGGCGTCCTGGATCGCCTTGCGGACGGCGACGAAGTCCGTCGCCTCGGAGATGATCTCAAAGGAGTCGCCGAGGTCGTTGACCTCGTCCGCGCCGGCGTCGAGCACGATCTCGAGGATGTCGTCCTCGCTCTTGTCCCCCTTGGGGACCACGACGACGCCCTTGCGGTCGAAGATGTACGACACCGAGCCCGGGTCTGCGAGCTGGCCGCCGTTGCGGGTCAGCGCCGTTCGGACCTCGGCCGCCGCCCGGTTGCGGTTGTCGGTGAGGCACTCTATGAGGATGGCCACGCCACCGGGCGCATAGCCCTCGTAGGTGATGTTCTCCCAGTCAGCCCCGCCTGCCGTGGCCCCCGAGCCACGTTTCACGGCGTTGTCGATGTTGCTGTTCGGGACCGAGGTCTTCTTGGCCTTCTGGATGGCGTCGTACAGCGTCGGGTTGCCCGTGGGGTCTCCGCCGCCGGTGCGTGCCGCGACCTCGATGTTCTTGATCAGCTTCGCGAAGAGCTTGCCCCGCTTGGCGTCGATCGCGGCCTTCTTGTGCTTGGTGGTCGCCCATTTGGAATGGCCGCTCATCGCTTCTCCTCTGGCATCGGGTCGTGCTTGCGAAAACCGCAGGCGATCCTACTGAACCGCCACGGCGCCTTCCGCCACGGCGTCGCGCACCATCTGCACGAACAGCTGGTGGAAACGGTGGTCACCGGTGACCTCGGGGTGGAAGGAGGTGGCCAGCAGGTGCCCCTGGCGCACCGCCACGACGCGGCCGGCGGCCGGGCCCTCCTCGACGGCCGCGAGGACCTCCACGTCCGGGCCGCACTCCTCGACCCAGGGCGCCCGGATGAACACCGCCCGCATCGGGCCGCCGCCGATGGCGCGGATGTGCAGGTCCTCCTCGAAGGAGTCGACCTGCCGGCCGAAGGCATTGCGCCGCACCGTGATGTCCAGTCCCCCGAGGGTCTGCTGGTCGGCTCGCCCGTCGGCGATCCGGTCGGCGAGCATGATCATCCCGGCGCAGGAGCCGTACACCGGCAGTCCCGCGGCGATGCGCGCCCGCAGCGGCTCGTACAGCTCGAAGGCGCGCACCAGCTTGTCCATCGTCGTGGACTCCCCACCGGGGATGATGAGGCCGTCGACCCCCTCGAGCTCACTGGGGCGGCGCACCGTGACGCCCACCGCACCCGCACGCTCCACGGCATACAGGTGCTCCCGGACATCGCCCTGGACGGCGAGGACGCCGACTCGTGGAGTGATCACGGGTGCAGGCTATGCCGGTCCGCGCTCGGCGGCCGAACCGGGGCGATAGGTTCTGGCCATGGCTGATCTCGCGGCCCGCGCCCGCCTGCTCGACGACACCCACGCCGGCACCGACCGGCGTCACCTCTTCCGCCTCCCCGAGGGAGTCATCTACCTCGACGGCAACTCGCTGGGCGCGCTCAGCGCCACGGCAGCGGAGGCGGCCGCCGAGACGGTCCAGCACCAGTGGGGCGAGCAGCTCATCAGGGCGTGGAACGAGTCCGACTGGTGGGGTGCCCCCGAGCGGGTGGGCGACCGCATCGGCGAGCTGGTGGGCGCGGCACCCGGGCAGGTGGTGGTGACGGACTCCACCTCGGTCAACCTGTTCAAGGTGGTCGTCGCGGCCTCCCGCCTCCGGCCGGGCCGCAGCACCGTGCTGACCGACCCGGACTCCTTCCCCACCGACCTGTACATCACGCATTCCGCCGCGGACCTGCTCGGCCTGACCGTGGAGCTGGTGCGCGTCGAGGACGCCGCGGCGCGGATCGCCGAGCTCGGCGACTCCCTTGCGCTGGCCTCCTACTCCCAGGTGGACTACCGCACCGGCGAGCAGTGGGACCTCGCCTCACTGACCGAAGCAGCGCACGCGGTGGGCGCGCTCGTGTGCTGGGACCTGTGCCACTCGGTGGGCGCGATGCCCGTGGGGCTCGACGGTGCCGGCGCCGACCTCGCGGTGGGCTGCGGCTACAAGTACCTCAGCGGCGGCCCGGGCGCGCCGGCCTTCATCTACGTGGCGCAGCGCCACATCGCCCACTTCGACAGCCCGCTGGCCGGGTGGCAGGGACACGCGACGCCGTTCGCGATGTCGGGTGAGTACACGCCGGCCCCCACGATCACCCGGGCCCGCGTCGGCACGGCTCCGCTCATCTCCCTGCTGGCGCTCGAGGGCGCGCTCAAGGCCTTCGACGGCCTCTCGGTCGAGCAGGTGCGCGAGCGCTCGCTGTCGCTGACCGGGTTCTTCCTCGAGTGCCTCGAGGGCCTGGGCGTCGACCTGCCGGTGGCCACGCCCCGAGAGGCCGCCCGGCGCGGCTCGCAGGTGAGCCTGAGGCACCCGCAGGCGTATGCCGTGGTCCAGGCCCTCATCGCGCGTGGCGTCATCGGGGACTTCCGCGAGCCGGACATCATCCGGCTCGGTTTCGCCCCGCTCTACCTCTCGCACGGGGACGTGCTGGCCGCGGCCGAGCACCTCGCAGCGGTGCTGGAGGCGAGGGAGTACGAGCTGCCGGGGTTCCAGACCCGGGCAGCCGTCACGTGATGGTCGCTCCTGAGAGCGACAGGGCCGCGATGAACTCGTCGGCGTAGATCCGCTGCCGCCGCTCCTTGCCCTCGTTGCCGAGCAGGCGGCTGATGTTCTCGCGACTGACGGTCACGCCGAGCTCACCGAGCTGCGGGGACTGAAGACACAGATCCGCCGAGGAGAAGTAGCCCCGCTTGGAGACGGTCACCGCCGCTGCGGGAACCCGCCAGAGGGCCACCGGTGAGTCGTCGGGCACGAACTCGAGGATGCCGTCGCCGAGGCGTAGCGCGCCGTAGACGCCGGTCAGCGTCGGGAACAGCCGGCGGCCAGCGGTCACCCGGGCCTGCCACTCGTCGTGGGGCAGTCCGGGTTGACCGCTGGCTGGCTCGGCCGGCATCGGCGTCAGCCGGGCTCTACCAGCCGCGCTCGGCGAGACGGTGGGGCTGCGGGATCTCGTCGACGTTGATGCCCACCATCGCCTCGCCGAGGCCGCGGGAGACCTTGGCGATGACGTCGGGGTCGTCGAAGAAGGTGGTGGCCTTGACGATCGCCTCGGCCCGCTCCGCCGGGTTGCCGGACTTGAAGATGCCCGAGCCGACGAAGACACCCTCGGCACCGAGCTGCATCATCATCGCGGCGTCCGCGGGGGTCGCGATGCCGCCGGCGGTGAAGAGCACCACCGGGAGCTTGCCGGCCCCGGCGACCTCCTTGACCAGCTCGTAGGGCGCCTGCAGCTCCTTGGCCGCGACGTAGAGCTCGTCAGTGGGCAGGTTCTGCAGGCGGCGGATCTGGGCGCGGATCTGGCGCATGTGCGTGGTGGCGTTCGAGACGTCGCCGGTGCCGGCCTCGCCCTTGGAGCGGATCATGGCCGCCCCCTCGGTGATCCGGCGCAGTGCCTCGCCGAGGTTGGTGGCGCCGCAGACGAAGGGGACGGTGAAGGCCCACTTGTCGATGTGGTTCGCGTAGTCCGCCGGGGTGAGCACCTCGGACTCGTCGATGTAGTCGACGCCCAGGGACTGCAGCACCTGCGCCTCGACGAAGTGGCCGATGCGCGCCTTGGCCATCACCGGGATCGAGACGGCGGCGATGATGCCGTCGATCATGTCGGGGTCGGACATCCGCGAGACGCCGCCCTGGGCGCGGATGTCGGCGGGTACGCGCTCGAGGGCCATCACGGCCACGGCGCCGGCGTCCTCGGCGATCTTCGCCTGCTCGGCGTTGACGACGTCCATGATGACGCCGCCCTTGAGCATCTCGGCCATGCCGCGCTTGACGCGGGAGGTGCCGGTCGTGGGCTGGTTGGCAGGGGTGGTTGCGTCGGCAGACATGGGGGGCCTACTCCAGATCAGTACGGGGCGCAGCGCAGGGATCGCGCTTCGCCTCCATGCTAGTTGGTGCGCCGGGTCGTCCCCACGGCGGTCTGGCTCAGTCCCGGACGGCGGCGGGAAGCTCGTCGTCGAACTCGATCGTCTGCGGCATCTCGGCGTGCCCCGCGAGCCGGAACCAGCGCACCACCGCCTTGCGGCGCACCCGCTGGACGTCCTTGACCGCGTCGTTGTGGAACCTCCGGGCCAGCTGCACCCGCAGGGCCGCGGCCCGCACCCTGGTCAGGGCAGGCCCTCCCGCCAGACCGGGGTCGTCGTGCAGCTGCTCGACCACCGGAGCGGTCAGCGCGATCTGCAGCGCCTGGGTCAGGTCGCTCTCGGCCACCTCGCGCCCGGAGAAGAGCTGCCCCTCCAACAGGTCGCCGCCGGGCCGCTGGTACCCGGCCCTCTCGTCGTGCGCCTCGAGCGACTCCGATGCCGCGCCGGCGAGGATCAGGGCGCTGGCCGGGTCCAGCGAGCCGGAGTTCGCCAGCTCCAGCGTCGCCTCGGCCCGGCGCACGAGCTGGGCGTCGAGGGCCGACAGCGCCCCCTCGACCCTGGCGTGCAGCCGGTCGAGCCGCGCGGCGTTGTACGAGAGGAACCAGGCCGCGGCCATCAGCGCGGCGATGACGGCCACCCACCAGGTCAGCGCGTCCATCAGTCGTCGCCTCCACGTACGCGCCCGCGCAGCAGGCGGGTCCAGCGGGTGTCGGCGCCGTCGGGCCGGACGCGGTCCGCGCCGTGCGTGACCGTCTCGTAGACAGCCATCACCTCCTCGGCGACGACCGACCAGTCGAACACCCGGGCCCGCCGCCGACCCGCCTCGCTCAGGACCGCGCGGGCCACCGGGTCGGCGGCCAGGCGCACGATCTGTGCCGCCAGGGCCCCGGCGTCCTCGCTGCGGAACGTCGCCCCCGCCCGGCCCCCGTCGAGCACCCGCAGGAACGCGGGGAGGTCGCTCGCCACGACCGGGGCGCCGGCGCTCATCGCCTCCACCAGGACGATCCCGAAGCTCTCGCCGCCGGTGTGCGGCGCCACGTACAGGTCGACCGAGGCCAGCAGCGCCGCCTTGTCCTCGTCACTGACCGCGCCGAGGAACTCGCTGGCTGCCGCCACCTCGGGCCTCATGCGCTCGCGGGCGGTCTCCGCGTCGCCCGGGCCGACGACCAGCAGCCGCGCCGAGGGGTACTTCGAGAGCACCTCGGGCATGGCGGCGGCGAGGACCGGCAGCCCCTTGCGGGGCTCGTCGATCCGGCCCAGGAAGGCGATCGTCGGCGCGCCGTCGGTGCCCTGCCACTGCGGCCGGGGCGTGGCCGAGGCGAACCGGCCCACGTTGACGCCGTTGGGGATGACCACCGCGTCGCCGCCGACGTGCGTCGTCACGGTGCGGCGGGCGTCCTCCGAGACGGCGATGCGCCCGGCGATCTTCTCCAGGCTGGGGCGCAGCAGGGGGTAGGCCGCCTGCATGGCGCGCGACCGCAGGTTGGAGGTGTGGAACGTCGCCACGATGGGGCCCTCCGCCGCCCAGAGGGCGAGCACCGAGATGCTCGGGGTCACCGGCTCGTGGATGTGGATGACGTCGAACTCGCCGCGCTCCAGCCAGCGGCCCACCCGGGCCGCCGTGACCGGGCCGAAGTTCAGCCGGGCCACGGACCCGTTGTAGCGCACGGGCATGGTGCGTCCCACGGACTCCACGTAGCCCGGCAGGGGGGTGTCGTTGTCCGCGGGTGCCAGCACGCAGGCGTGGTGGCCCTGCCCGAGGAAGTGCTCCGCGAGGTCGCGCACGTGGAACTGCACCCCGCCGGGGACGTCGAAGGAGTAGGGGCAGACGATCCCGATCCTCACGGCCGGCCCTCCCCCGTCCCGAGGTCGGCGACGAAGACGCGCTGAAGCATGTGCCAGTCCTCGGTGTGCTCGCGGACCGCGGCGCCCAGCACGTCGGCGCAGGCCTGCGTCATGGCCGTCGCCCGGGAGCGCGTGGTGCCGGTGGCCGGGTCGGCGACCGGCTCGTGGAAGGTGATGACCACCCGGCGCCGCCACGCGGTGCCGTCGGCGGGCTCGTAGTGGATGGACACCGGGTGCAGCGCGGCACCGGTGGCCAGGGCGAGCGCAGCGGGTCCGGCGGCCATCCTGGCCCGGTTGCCGCAGAAGTCGACCTCGATCCCCCGCGCCGTCAGGTCACGGTCAGCCAGGAGCGGCAGGATGACGGGCCGGGTGAGGTGGCCGCGCAGCTGGGCGAAGACATCACCCCCACCGGTGAGCGGGAGGACGGTAATGCCGAGGGACTCCCGGAAGGCGAGGAACTCGGCATACACCTCCTCCGGCTTGAGCCGCTCGACCACGGTCACCACGGGTCCGAGCTCGCGGCTACCCCAGGCACCGGCGATGTCCCAGTTGCCCATGTGCCCCAGGAAGCACACCACCGCCTGGCCCGAGGCGAGCTCCGCGCGCACGGCGTCATCGCCGAGCACCCGGACACTGCCCCGGATCTCCTCGGCGGTGCGGTCCGGCAGGCGGAAGGCCTCGCAGTAGTACCGCAGGTAGGAGCGCATGCCCTCCCGGACGAGGACGTCCAGCGCCTCGGGCCCCAGCTCGGGGCGGACCCGGGCGTAGTTGGACCTCAGCCGCCGCACACCGACGCCGTTGCGGGCGGTGGTCAGGTCGGCCAGCCGCTCGAACAGGCCGTATGCCGCGCGCTCGGGCAGGCGGCGCACCGCCGACCACCCGAGCCGGTAGCCGGTGACGGCGAGGACGTCGCCGACGCGCTTCACGCGCGGCTCAGGGCCTGCCGGCGCACGGTCAGCACCCGCTGGCAGACCGTGATGAGGCTGGCGACGGCCAGGAGCGCCAGCACGACGGTGAGCAGGATCTCGGGGACGCCGAGGCCGACCAGCCCGGTCGCCGCGAGTACCGCAACGAGCCGGTCCGCCCGCTCGGCGATGCCGACGTTGGCGGTCATGCCCAGCCCCTCGGCGCGGGCCTTGGAGTACGAGACGACGCTGCCGAGGATGAGGCAGGCGAGAGCCAGCGCCGCCATCAGGGTGTCGCGGCCGTCGCCGGCGTACCAGAGGACCAGGCCACCGAAGATCGCCGCGTCCCCGACCCGGTCGAGCGTGGAGTCGAGGTAGGCGCCCCAGTTGCCCGAGCGCCCCGAGAGCCGGGCCATGATCCCGTCGAGGGTGTCCGAGAACACGAACGCGGTGATCACGATGGTGCCCCAGAAGAAGGAGTGGCGCGGGTAGAACGCCAGCGCCCCCACGCACACGCCGAGGGTCCCGACGAGGGTCACCACGTCGGGGCTGATGCCCAGACTGAGCAGGAGTCGGGCCAGGGGGGTGAACACCTTCGTGAAGAAGGCGCGTGCGTAACGGTTCAACATGGTGGCCTCAGCGTACTGAGGGCGGGGCCGGAATCTGGGACGCGCCCCTGCTCAACGGGGCCACGAGGCGACGAGCTGCTGCCGGACGTCCTCGAGCAGCATGGGCAGTGCCTTGGTCTGGGCGATGACCGGCAGGAAGTTGGAGTCGCCGCCCCACCGGGGCACGACGTGCTGGTGGAGGTGGCCCTGCACGCCGGCGCCCGCGACCGCGCCCTGGTTCATGCCGATGTTGAAGCCCATCGGCCCCGACGCCTCCTGGAGGGCCTGGATGCTGGCCTTGGTCAGCGCCGTGAACTCCGCCGTCTCCTCGTCGGTGAGGTCGAGGTAGAGCGGCACGTGCCGGTAGGGGCAGACCAGCACGTGCCCCGGGTTGTACGGGAAGAGGTTCAGCACGACGTAGCAGTGCGATCCCCGGTGGACGATGAGTCCCTCGGCGTCGTCCTTCTTGGCCGGCGCCGCGCAGAACGGGCACTCCTCCCCCGCCTCGAGGCTGGGCCGGTCACCGCGGATGTAGGCCATCCGGTGCGGGGTCCACAGCCGCTCGAACCCGTCCTCGGCCGCCGCGAACTCCCGGGCCAGCTCAGGAGAGACACGCAGCCTGGGTTCCTCGTCCCTGCCGCGTTCCTGGTCCCCGGTGCCCTCCCCGGCGCTCACACCTGGGCCCGGGTCCGCACGGCTTCGAGGACCTCGGCGATGGCCTCGTCCACCGGGACGCCGTTCTTCTGCTCGCCGCTGCGGTACCGGAAGGACACCGCGCCTGCCGACCGGTCGTCCTCGCCGGCGATGAGCACGAACGGCACCTTGGCCTTGCTCGCGTTGCGGATCTTCTTCGGGAACCTGTCGTCGCTCTCGTCGACCTCGACGCGGATGCCCTTCTCGCGCAGCCGCGCCGCGACCTCCTCGAGGTACGCGTTGAACTCCTCGGCCACCGGGACCGCGAGCACCTGAACGGGCGAGAGCCAGGGCGGGAAGGCACCGGCGTAGTGCTCGACGAGCACGCCGAAGAACCGCTCGATGGAGCCGAACTTGGCCGAGTGGATCATCACCGGCTGCTGGCGCGAGCCGTCGGCGGCCTGGTACTCGAGGTCGAAGCCGGCCGGCTGGTTGAAGTCGTACTGGATCGTCGACATCTGCCAGGTGCGGCCGATGGCGTCACGGATCTGGACCGAGATCTTGGGGCCGTAGAACGCGGCGCCGCCGGGGTCGGCGACGAGCTCGAGCCCGGTCTCGGTCGCAGCCTGCTCGAGGACGCGGGTGGCCTCCGCCCACTGCTCGTTGCTCCCGATGAACTTGTCCGACTCGTCGCGGGTGGACAGCTCGAGGTAGTAGTCGTCGAGCCCGAAGTCCTTGAGCAGCCCGAGGACGAACGACAGCAGGTGCTTGATCTCCGCCGGCGCCTGCTCGGCGGTGACGTAGGAGTGCGAGTCGTCCTGGGTCATCCCGCGGACGCGGGTCAGCCCGTGGACGACGCCGGACTTCTCGTAGCGGTAGACCGACCCGAACTCGAAGAGTCGCAGCGGCAGCTCGCGGTAGGACCGCCCGCGCGACCTGAAGATCAGGTTGTGCATGGGGCAGTTCATCGCCTTGAGGTAGTAGCTGCTCCCCTCCATGTCCATGGGAGGGAACATCGTGTCGGCGTAGTACGGCAGGTGGCCGGAGGTCTCGAACAGCCCCTGCTTGGTGATGTGCGGGGTGCCGACGTACTGGAAGCCCTCCTCGATGTGCCGCCGGCGGACGTAGTCCTCCATCTCGCGCTTGATGACCCCGCCCTTGGGGTGGAACACCACGAGCCCGGAGCCGATCTCGTCGGGGAAGCTGAACAGGTCGAGCTCGGCGCCGAGCCTGCGGTGGTCGCGCTTCTCGGCCTCGGCGAGCCGCTCGAGGTAGGCCTTGAGCTGGTCCTTGGACGGCCAGGCGGTGCCGTAGATGCGCTGGAGCTGGGGGTTCTTCTCCGAGCCCCGCCAGTAGGCCGCCGCGCTGCGCATCAGCTTGAAGGCGTTGCCGATGAGCTTGGTGGAGGGGATGTGCGGGCCCCGGCACAGGTCGCCCCACGCGAGGCTGCCGTCGCGGCGGACGTTGTCGTAGATGGTGAGCTGGGCCCCGCCGACCTCGACGGAGGCACCCTCGGCGGCGGTCTCGGCCGAGCCGCCCTTGAGCCCGATGAGCTCGCACTTGTAGGGCTCGTCCTTCAGCTCGGCGAGGGCCTCGGCGTCGGTGATCTCACGGCGCACGAAGGTCTGTCCCTCGTTGATGATGCGCTGCATGACCTTCTCGAGCTGCTTGAGGTCGTCGGGGTTGAACGGCTCCTCGACGTCGAAGTCGTAGTAGAAGCCGTCCTTGACCGGGGGGCCGATGCCGAGCCGGGCCTTGGGGTGCACCTCCTGCACCGCCTGGGCGAGCACGTGCGCGGCCGAGTGGCGCAGCACGTTCAGGCCGTCCTCCTCGTCGACCCGCACCGGCTCGACGGAGTCCCCGTCCGCGAGGGGCTGGGCGAGGTCGCGCAGCTCGCCGTTGACGCGGGCCACGACGACGGCCCGGTCCTCCGAGAACAGGTCGGCGGCGGTCGTCTGCTGCGGCACCGCTCGCTCGCTTCCGGCGACGTTGACGGTGATCTGCGCAGACACGTGAGCACTCCTCGGTGATCCTGGTATGCCGCACCCGCACGTCGCGGGGGCGGCACACCGATGTTATCGGCCGGCGCAGCACGGCTGCGCGGCAGTTGTCCCCTGCACGGCCGGGCTGTCCGCGGAGGGCCGAAAGACCCTGCCTGCTCGGCACCGCTGGGTTCACGCTGGCGACGAAGGCAGGTGAGCGGCATGTGGGACTACGGCATGCACGGATGGGGCTGGTGGGGAGCGCTCGTGATGGGGGGCTTCGTCCTGCTGGTCGTCGTGGGGGTGGTCGCCCTCGCTTTGGCCTTGGGCCGGACCGGGCAGCAGGTCGCCCCCCATGAGAGGGGCGCGTCGGAGGCTGCCCGCCTGCTCGACGAGCGGTTCGCCCGCGGGGAGATCGACGAGGAGGAGTACCTGCACCGCAGGGCGGTGCTGCGCGGCCGCTAGTCCTTCACACCCGCGTGGCCCGCGCGCTCGACGGGCGGGTCCTGGGGATCCGCCCGTCGGACGCGCGGGCCGTCGTCCGGCACCAGCCCCGCCTGGATCTGGCGCAGGCGGTCAGGCCAGGGCAGCCGTATGGGGCCGCTGTCCGTCGGGACTGCGGCCACCTCCTTCTTGGCGCTGAGCTCGCGGGCGAGCCGCTGCGCGTCGAGGATCAGGGCGCCGTAGGCGGGCCACGCGTTCGGGTCGTCGAGAGGGGTCTCGCGCACCTCCACGCCGAGCTGGTCGAGCGTGGCGATGGCCTTGCGGATGTGCTGCTCGACCT
The DNA here is from genome assembly GCA_036278335.1 of Pedococcus sp. Lineage (GTDB taxonomy): Bacteria > Actinomycetota > Actinomycetes > Actinomycetales > Dermatophilaceae > Pedococcus_A. The sequence continues at coordinate 3,469 of DASULG010000102.1, read as the reverse complement.
GTCCCTGCTCCTCCTCACTGCGGAGTCCGAAGTGGTCCACAGCGGCTCCGATCTCCTCCAGCGCGCCGGCATACCGCTCGAGGAAGAGCTTGGAGGGCACCGGCTGCGCCTCCGCCTCGTCAGCGGCGTCGACCAGCGTGCGGGCGATCCCGGAGACCTGCCACTGGGTCCTGCGGACGGTCTCGACCGTGCGCTCGTAGCCCAGCCAGTCGATGTCTGCCGGGCGCAGGTCGTGACGCGGGTTGAAGCGGGTGCTCTCCCGTCCGGTCGCGATGGCCTCGAGGACAGCCGGCGCGGTCTGGACGATCTCGCTGCTCGTGTCGTACCACCGCCGGGCGCGCTCGGCGTCCCATCCCTCCCGCAGGCCCTCGGCCATGTCGGTGAGCAGGCGCCGGACGCGGGCGGTGAGCGAGGTCACCGCGTCGCGGGGCTCGCGGATGTGCAGCGGCGCGAGGACCACCGCGTTGGTCGCCACGCCGATGACGCCGCCGGCCACGGTCTCGATGATCGTGAGGTACGTGAACTCGGTGTCGGTGCCACGCACGGTCAGCAGGGAGAGCAGCACCATCGTCGGCACCTGGATGCCGTGGTCCCCCAGCCGGTGCCACCGCGCGATCAGGAGGGCCAGCAGGAGCACCGGGATCGTGCTCCACCAGTGCACACCGACCACCGAGCCGACCAGCCACGCCACGCTCATCCCGACGACGACGGCGGCGATGCGCTGGGCGCTCGCCCCGAGCGAGCGCACCATGGTCCGGTCCACGACGAGCAGCGCGGCCATCGGGGCGTAGAAGGGGTTCGGGCTGTGCAGCACCCGCACCGCGAACTGCCAGGCCACGACCGTGGCGATGGCGGCCTTGGCCATCAGGAGTGCGGCGTCACGCTCCGGCCCTGGGTGTGCCACGGCCCGCCGGGTCACCCGGACCCAGGAGGCAATGGTGCTCACGACCCGCTCCCGGGCTCGCTGGGACCACGGGTCTCCCGACTTCTCCACGCTGGGACCATAGCCGCGACGAGCCCCCGGCCCCGAATCCCGGCCGGTGGCTGCGCGGTCGCTGCGAGGTGACGACGGCGCGGGCTACGGCACGGCGGGAGACGGGCGCCAGGCCAGCAGGAGGTGCTCCAGCGCGGGTTCCCGGGCGGACCTCAGACCGGCCGTCATCCAGCCACCCTGCGAGCCCAGAACCAGCTCCACAGCGCTCGGGAGCATGACCGGCTTGCGGAACCAGACCTGCGACGCCGAGGGCCGGCTGGTCCGAGGTCCGAGCGCGGCAAGCGTCCGCGCGTACGTCCACATCCCGTGCGCGATCGCGCTCCGGAAGCCCATCGCGCGAGCCGTGATGGGGTGCAGGTGGATGGGGTTGACGTCCCCGCTGACGGCTGCGTACTCGCGGCCCAGCCGCCCCGGCAGCCGCCACACCGCAGCCGGGTCACCCTCGGGAAAGTCCGGCGCCGGCTCGGGGGCGGGGGCCACCGGGTGGGCGGACCCGCGCCGCAGATAGGTGCTGCGGCCCTCCCAGACCCGCTCTCCCTCCCGGTGTGCCTCGGTGAGGAGGTCGACCAGCTGCCCCTTGGGGTGGTCGCGCAGGCGCTCCGCGCACACGGTGACCTCGAGCTGGTCATCGGCCGTGAGCGCACGGTGTGCCGTGATGGTGTTCTCGACGTGCACCAGCCCCGGGAGCGCGAGCGGGAAGTCCGGCCGTGCCATGAGCTCCATCTGCAGGGGGAACCCGAGCAGGTGGGGGTAGGTGTGCGGCAGCACGTCGCCCCCGGCGAAACCACACAGTCGCTGGTACGCCAGCAGCCGGTCGCGGTCGACCCGGACCGACTCCAGCCGCAGCACCCTGTCGGGCAGCTGGCCCCCACGGCCTCGGGCCGTGAGCGCCGCCTTGGCGTACAGGCGAGGCAGGGAGGGGGCTGCAGCGAGGGTCTCGATGGGCATGTCAGGCGCCCAGCAGGCTCTGGCCGCAGACCCGCACGACGTTGCCGTTGACCCCGGCGCTGGCGTCCTGCGCCAGCCACGCGATCGTCTCGGCCACATCTCCCGGCTGGCCGCCCTGGGACAGCGAGTTGAGCAGGCGCCCGACCTCCCGCGTGGCGAACGGCACCCGGGCCGTCATCTCGGTCTCGATGAAGCCCGGGGCGACGGCGTTGACGGTGATCCCGCGCCGGCGCAGCTCGGGGTCGCGCCCGAGCGCGCGGACCAGGCCGATGACACCAGCCTTGGAGGCCGCGTAGTTCGTCTGTCCTCGGTTGCCGGCGATGCCCGCGATCGAGGACACGAGCACGACGTGGCCCCCGTCGCGCAGGCCGCCCTTGCCCAGCAGCGCCTCGTTCATCCGCAGGATGGAGAGCAGGTTGACGTCGAGCACGGAGTGCCAGCGCTGCTCGTCGGTGTTGGCGAGCAGCCTGTCCCGGGTGATCCCGGCGTTGTGCACCACGATGTCCAGGCCCCCGTGGCGAGTGTTGGCGTGCTCGAGGATGCGTGCGCCGGCGTCGTCCGCCGTGACGTCGAGCTGGAGCGCGGTTCCCCCCACCTGGTTGGCCGTCCGGGCCAGCGCATCCCCTGCGGCAGGCAGGTCGACGCACACCACGGTCGCCCCGTCGCGGGCGAGCACGCCGGCGATCGCGGCGCCGATGCCCCGCGCCGCGCCGGTCACGACCGCGACCTTGCCTGCCAGCGGCCGGTTCCAGTCCTCGGGCTCGGCTGGGGTGCCGTCACCGACCTCGATCACCTGGGCGTCGACGTACGCCGAGCGGCCGGAGAGCAGGAACCGCAGGGCGGCGTCCGCGTTGGCGTCCGCCCCCTCGCCCACCAGGACGAGGTTCGCTGTCGCCCCACCGCGCAGCTCCTTGGCCACCGAGCGGGTGATCCCCTCGAGGGCCCGGCGAGCCGCGGCCTGGGCCGGGCTGCCAGCCTCCTCGGGGCGCCGGCCGAGCACCACGACCCGGCCGCTCGGGGCGAGCGAGCGCAGCGCGGGCGCCACCAGCGCCCGCAGCGACTCGAGGTCGGCAGGGCTCTGCACGGCGGAGAGGTCCGCGACGATGCCCGCCACGCTGCGGGGAGCCGCGGCATCCATCGCTTCGACGGCCTCGACTCCCTCTGCCGCGAGCAGGACCCGCGTGCGGGCCGCGAGCGGAGCGTCCCCTGGTCCCCCCACGAGGACCGGACCCTCGATCAGCGGCGCCCCCACGGCATACCGGCGCAGCCTGGCGGGGCGGGGCAGCCCGAGCTGGGCGGCCAACCGGCGCCCGAGCGCGGTGTTGACGACCGTCTCGTAGGTGCCGGCCATGTCAGGCCGCCTCGAGGATCGCCATGACGCCCTGCCCACCGGCAGCGCAGATGGAGATCAGCCCGCGGGCCCCGGAGCCCCTCTCGTGCAGCGTCTTGGCCAGCGACGCCACGATGCGACCGCCGGTGGCGGCAAACGGGTGCCCGGCAGCCAGTGAGGACCCGTGGACGTTCAGG
>DASULG010000101.1:0-2142 GCA_036278335.1 Pedococcus sp. | reverse complement strand
TCGACGAGCACATCCGTCCGCCGGCTTGGGTTGGCCTGGCCGCGGGGACGGCTCCCGCCTCGTACTTTCGGCTGATCCGCCACGGGACACTAGGGACTGCTGCGTCCCTCCGAGGGGTTCACGCCGCTTTGTGACGCTGTGGGGGGTTGCGGCAAACGGCGGCGGGAGCCTTTGCGGCGTCAGATGCGGCCGGTCTCGTGGGCCCACATGGCGACCTCGACGCGGTTTCGGGCGCCGAGCTTTCGCATGAGGCTGGCGAGGTGGGCTTTGACGGTGCTTGGGGTGATGTAGAGCTCGCTGGCGATCTCATCGTTGGTGCGGCCTTGGGCTACAGGCACGAGGACTTCCTCCTCGCGGGCGGTGAGCGGTTCTATCGGCTGCCTCGGTGGTGAGGTCTGTGCGTGGGCGAACGCTGCGAGGAGTCGGACGGTCACGCTGGGTGCGATCAGTGCGTCTCCGTCGGCGGCGGCGTGGATGGCCTGGGTCAGCAGGGCGGGTCCGGCGTCTTTGAGCAGGAACCCGCGGGCGCCGGCTTTGAGCGCCCCGTGGACATACTCGTCGAGGTCGAAGGTGGTGATGACCACGATCGGCAGGGGGTCGGTGACGTCGGGGCCGGCGAGGCGTCGGGTGGCTTCGATGCCGTCCATCAGCGGCATTCGGATGTCGAACAGGCCGACGTCGGGGCGCAGCTGGAGCGCCAGGCGGACTGCCTCGCGCCCGTCGGCGGCCGCGCCGACCACTTCGATGTCGGGTTGGGCGTCGAGCAGCATCGTCAGCCCGGTGCGCACGATGGGCTGGTCGTCGGCGATGAGGACCCTGATGCTCATCGTGGCGTCCCGGTTCGGGGCAGGACGGCCTCTACCCGCCAGCCCCGCTCGGCGGCGGGGCCTGCGTGGAAGGTGCCGCCGAGCAGTGAGGCGCGTTCCCGCATGCCCACCAGGCCGTAGCCTGCTGGGGCGCGGCCGCCAGCGGCGGAGCCGTCGTCGTCGATCCTCAGTCGTACCCGGTCGGCGTCGCCTGTGACCGCGACGGTGACCTGGGTCGCGTGGCGGGCGTGCCGTCGAGCGTTGGTGATGGACTCCTGGGCTAGGCGGTAGATCGCGGCCCCGACCGCCGGGCTGAGGTCGTCGAACTCGCCGGAGAGCGTCACCTCGACGCAGGGACGCGTCTGGCCATCGGTGGCGAGCTGCTCGACCTCGGCCACGCCTGGCTGCGGCGCGAACTCGGTGTCCTGTGTGGCGCGGAGCACGCCGACGATGGCGCGCAGCTCGGTGAGGGTGCGGGTCGCTGCGTCCTCGATGATCGCCAGGGCCTCGACGGCACGCTCGGGGTGGGAGGCCGCGATGGCACGTCCTGCTTGGGCCTGGATGGCGATGCCCGAGACGTGGTGGGCGACGGTGTCGTGGAGTTCACGAGCGAGCTGTTCGCGTTCGCGGGCCTTGGCTTGGTCGATGTCGCGGATGAGGATCTTCTCGCGATAGCGGACCGCGGCGCCGAGCGCGGCGGCGAACAGGAAGAACCCGTACCCTAGGACCGTGTCCGCCAGGCTCATGTGGTCGGCGATGGAGGTGATGGGCAGCCAGAGCAGGATGACGCCGAGGCCGCTTGCGGCTTCCCGACCGGAGCCCCACCGGAACAGGGCGTAGGTCAGGATCAGCGCCGCGGACATGCTGTTCAGCAGGGCGCCTTGCGACCCGGTGAGGATTCTGACGATGTCGAGGATCGTCAAGGTGCCGAAGGAGACCGCAACCGCGACGAGCGGGTGCGTGCGTCGCCACAGCAGGGGGCCCAGGACCGCGAGCACATAGACCAGCAGCAGCGGGCGTGGCGCCAGGCCAGTCCAGAGGCCCGGGCGTGGCGCCAGGTCCTGGCGAAGCACCACTTCCACCACCGACCAGCAGACCAGTACTGCGACCAAAGCCCAGTCCCGCGGCCCCCGGTCCGGGGCATTCGTGGGTCGAGGTTCGGCCCACAGCGAGCGGAGTGCGCTGGTGGCCATCTGAGCAGCCTAGGCAGCCCGCGTGCTCGGCGTATCCGCCGAAAGTACAAGACCTGGCCGTGCCAACGGCCAGGTCGAATCAGACTCCGGGGCTGATGTGCCCGCCACCGGCATCCGTGACGGTGGCAGCACCCACCCAATCA
>DASULG010000100.1:0-21615 GCA_036278335.1 Pedococcus sp. | reverse complement strand
AGGAGTCGGACTCGGGGGGACTGGACACGGGATGGCTCGGGGAAGTCGGGCCGGGAATGGGCGGGGCTGACTAGGGGGGCGATGGGAAGTCGGGGGTGGGAAGGCTCGTGGCTCGGCACGGCTCGTCAAGCGGGGGGGCATTGAGTTGTGGTCAGTCGGGAGTGGGGAGGTATGCCTGTGGCTCGGAACGGATTGTCGGAAGGGGTCGGGGTGTTCGGAGGCGGGATGGGTAGTCGAAGGCGGTCGGGGTCGTGCTGAGTTGGGGGGTCGGGCCTGGCACGGGGCGTCACTGGGGAGGCCAGGGAAGTCAGGGTCGGCCGGGACCGAGCTGGGTTGGGTTGGCTTGTCGGTTGTGGAGCGGCCCGGGAAGGCGTGGGCCGGGGTTGGGTAGTCGACACGGGAAGGGACGACACGGGAAGACGCGGCTCGTCAGCGGGTGGCCTGGGGTGCTGGGGGTGGGGGCAGTCGAGCTACATCGGTGCGCCATAAGGCATCTGCTGCGCCCGCCACATCCGGGCCACCTGGTCTTCGGTGAACGCCTCGCCCACAGTGGCCTGTCCCAGGTTCTTGGCCAACGCCTTGAGGAACGCGGCGGTCAGCGCGTTGGTGATGCTGCGCTGCTCGTAGGTCTCGGCCACGTACTCCAGGTCGGCGGCGGTGAGGTCGGCCAACCGCTTGCGGATGTTGTCGCCCACGGTGTAGGGGGTGTCCATGAACGTCCTGAGTGGAGCCCGGTCGCCGGCCTCGGCGGCCTGGATGGCGCCCCGGAAGGCACCGCGCCGTTCCCGTTGCGCCACGTAGGACCGCTGCGAGCGCTCCCGGCGCACAAGTGCTTGGTAGACAACGTCTTCGGCCTGCACGTCCAGCCAGGCGGCAAGCAGGTCGGGGTCGGCGTCGCGTAGCCGCGCCACGATCGTGCCCGCCACCTGCCGGGCGTCATACGGGGTTTCGGCGGTCGCCTCGCCAATCAGTGCGGCGATCTCGGCGGCGTAGTTGCGGTCCATCAGCTCCTCCTCCGCAATGGAGGGGGGTTGTCTGCCAGGATGTCTCGCTCGCAGCGCAGGCAGTAGAGGTCGTCGCCGTTGATGTCCTCCGGCACGAACCGCCCGGTCACGTCCGGATGGTCACCCAGTCGGACGTACTCGTCGGGATGGTCGCAGTCTCGTGTGGCGGCCCGTCGTGCCGCGTCCATGGTGCTCATCAGCCCCTCCTCCTGATTGGCCGCTTCAGTCCAGCGGTGTAGTGGTGCATCGCGTCGGCCATGGCCCGACTGTGCGCCTCCCAGTCACCGTCCCAAAAGGTCACGGCGATCTGGGTCCTCAGCTCCAGCGGGAGTCGCCGGGTGCACGCCGGGCAGGCGAACAGGGCGCACTCCAAGATCCGCCCACACAGGCCAGGGCAGGTGTGGGTGCCGGGGGTCACGAGGTGTCCTCCTCCGGCGGGTTCGCCTCGGCGAGGCGCTGCTTGGCGGCGTGGATGGTGTCGTCGGCGTGGCTCTCGATCTCCTCGGCCAGTGCCCGCATGTCCACCACGGTCATGTAGTGCTCGGGGCCCTCGGCGGCCTCGGCGACAGCGCGCAGCACGGCGGCGGCCATCCACACGAGACGCTGGTGCCCAGAGACGATCCCCTGTTCCCACGAGGTGACCCGCCAGCGCTGCTCGGCGTCGACCATCGCGGCGACGAGCTGGTCCACGGTGCTCACGGCAGGATGCTCGGTTCGTGGTCGGAGCCGAGGCTCACGATGCCGTGCAGGGGGCAGCCGGGGGCGATCCAGTAGCGCCGGCCGGACCGATCCGCGCCCCGGCCCTGGTTGTTGTCCCGGCGGGGGCAGCGACAGCCCCGGCTGATCGCGACCAGGGAGCCGGGCGGGGCGGGGATTCGCGTCTTGCTCATGGTTGCTCGCTCTCGTTCTTGTTGGTGTTGTCGTGAGTGGGGTGGGCCAGCTCCAGGCCGGCGGCCACCAGCAGCGCCGAGACCGCCTCGGCGATCCTCTGTGGATGGTTGGCGGTGACGGTGCCGATCTCGTACTCCGGCCCGTCGCCGACACGGACGTAGACGGGCAGCCGGTGGCCCATCAGCCGCTCCACTCCATGAAGACGCTGCCGTCGCGCTGGATGAGCATGATCGCCTCGTCGCAGAACTCGGCGGTGATCATGGCTGACTCCACATAGGTCTGGACGGCGTCCGGGTCTGGCCGGTAGACGAACATGGCGACGGGCCACTCCAGCGCGTTCATGCCCAGGGTGATCGCGAGAACCTCGGTGCCCGTCGTCAGGCCCAGCACCAGCCCGCCCGCAGTGTGGTAGCTCTCATGGGAGAACTCGTCGGCGTTGGCGTCGTGCTTGACCCGCTCCGCGCAGAACCACGCCAGGACCTCGTCCTCGCTCGGTAGCTTTTCCTTGCTGCGAGGGAAGGTGGGCGTGCAACTGTCCACGAGGAGCTGGTCGCAGTCGCGGATCTCCTGCGCCACGACCTGAGCCCGCTCTCTCGCCTCGTACAGGGCGGGGATGCTGGCCCCGGTCAGCTCGAAGTCGTACTCCTCGCTGCACCCTCGGACGGGTTCGAAGATCCAGTAGAGATCGTGGCCGGTGTTGGTCATCATCGGCACCGCACGGTTGAACCCGGCACCGTTGTAGGAGGAGCGCAGGTAGCGCCGATTGAACAGGTGTGGCCCCGCGTAGTTCGCGGACGGAACGCTCTGATGGGGCACGTAGGGCGGTAGCGCCGCGCGAGCCGCGTCCCTCTCCTCCTTGCTCATCGTGTCGTAGTCCGGCCGCTCGTAGAGCGCGCTGTGCGCCGCCTCGTACGCGTCGTTGGCCACCTTGTCCGCCTGGGGAACGAGGTAGATGTCCAGTCCCATCAGGAGCACCCCCCGCACAGGTATTCGGAGTCGGTGGTGACCCCGATCTCCTGGCCGGCGTAGTAGCGCTCATCGCACCGCGCGCAGCGGCCGTCGTAGCGCGCGGTGAAATGCCGGCGCACCTCGGAAGGACCTCGGCGCCGGGGCCGGGGCGAGGCGCATTCGGCGCACCAGGTGGCCACCAGGTCGTGCACGCAGCGCACCTCCTCGTCGGCGATCACGACGGCTCCGCGCGGGCGAGGTCGGCGAGCTGGCGGGCGAGGTTGGCGCACTCGGCCTGGACGTAAGGCAGGTCGCGGTAGACCTTGGCGAACGGCGAGCCCGGGGGCGGCTCGGGGATGTCGTCGATGACGATCACGCGGGGCGCGAGATCCATGCTGTGTCCACAGTCGAAACCCAGCCACCACACCGCATCCGAGCGCCCCGGCAGCGGCACATGGCAGATGCCGTGGCCTTCCGGTGCGTCCTCATTGCACTGGTCAGCGAAGGTGAGTCCGCCGTGGACGCGAACATCCAGCGTGTCATATCCCTTGCCATGGCACGGATGCCCCGGCGGCACGCCCACGTAGCCGCACCAGGCGCCGAAGTGGTTGCGAACAGCCAAACAGTCAAGGTCGGTCTCGGCGTCGATCCACTGGACCTTGTCCGGCTCGTCGTGCCACGGTCCCGGCTCGTCCCACGAGGTGCGCAGGACTCGCCCGCCGGCCCGGTTGGGCAGGCGGCGACCCCAGTCGCTGCGGTCGTGGGTCCAGCTTCGCTCGTGCAGCCGCGTCACGCCAGTTCTCCTTGCGTGTAACTCTTCTCCTGCTCCCGCTCCTCGGCGAGTACCCGGTGCAAGGAGTTGACGGCGGCCTTGCCCAGGCAGCGCTCCCGACAGGCGTAGTAGTGCGCCTCGTGCTGGGAGCCGTCCGGGTAGTTGCCGGTGACCTTGCCCATGAAGCCGATGACCGGGCCATGTTCGGTTGTGCCCAGTCGCACCTTGTCGCAGCCGTCGCAGCGGCCGGCGTTGACGTTGACTTGTTCGATCATGCGGTGGTAGCCCCCTCGGTGATGGTCGTCTTGTCGTGGCAGGTGCACAGGCAGCCAGCCCCGTTGTTCATGGCGGCCTCCTCGCCGAGGCAGGAGCGGTGGAAGTGCGTTTCCGCCATCTGGCAGGCGATGGAGAGCCAGCGGGTCTCGGCGACACGCACCGCCTCGGCTCGGCGGCGTGTCCGTTCGGCCTCGCGTGCCGCGTTCACGCCGGTTCCTCGCGGTACTGTCCACTAAGGACCACCAGCATGGTTTCCATGCGGTTGACGGCCAGGTCCAGCAGGTCTATGGCCCGCGCCCGGCCCTCCGGGTCCTCATCGAGCGGGGTGAGCAGCGTCTTGCCGTCGTAACAGTGGATCTTGCGCAGCATGGCCAGGTCGGGCAGGATCTCGACGCCGCCGGAATGGCGTTCGACATAGTCCACGGTGAACGTGGTGTCCCACAGCATGATCACGCCGACGCCCTGGACGACCAGGGCGTAGGCAACCCGGCGGGTGCTGGAGATGTCGGAGACGTCCTGCTGGCGGTCCAGGGCGTACCAGTGGCGGGTCATGGTGTAGCTCATTCGGTTTCCTCCAAAGGAAATAGGCCGTCGTCGTCTGCGGGGTCCCACGTGGATAGCGGGTCGCGGTCGGTGGTCGCCCACACATAGGTCGGGCAGGGGTGGGCCCAGCCACACTCATTGCAGTCGCCGTACGTGCCGCCGTCACGGTCGATGGACATGTGGTGGGCCTCGGCGATGCGGGCGAGCCGGATAGCGAACGGCGCCACGGCCACCTGCTCGGCGCTCAGCACGCGCTCGGGCTCCTCCGTGTCGTTGCGTGCCTCGCTCATGACTGGCCCTCCAGTTCAGCCTTGCGTGCCAAGGCAATGGTGAGGTGCTCGCCGGTCCAGGTGCCCTCGGCGATGGCGCGTGTCCACAGTTGACGCAGCACGTCCACACTGGTGGCGGCGCGCAGCCGATCAGCCAGGTCGGAGACGGGGTGCGGCTGGAGGTGGTCGAAGTCGATGAACCAGTCCTTGCGGGATCGCAGCTCCCGCACCAGTACTGAGGTCTGCACGGCCTGCCAGCCGGCGGCGATGTTGACCCACTTCAGCTCGCAGCGCCCCTGGCCGGCGGGCAGGTGGATGACGATGGCCCAGTCGGTGTCCACAGTGAACTGGCGCGGCACCCGCTGGTGGGTGGCCGGGTCGTAGGGCACGGAGTGGGCGTAGACGGCGAGCTGTTGGGCGATCTTGAGTCCGCCCCAGTCGATGGAGCCGGACTTGGTGTCGGCGATGTAGTAGTGGCCCCCGTAGGCGACCACCCGGTCGCAGGTGCCGGCCACGCGGAGGTCGTCGAGCACGCAGAACTCTTCGATTGTCTTGACCTGCAACGGTTTCGTCCGTTCCTCATACGCCCGCAGGTCCGCCTCGTAGGCCGCCGGGATGACCCCGAGCGGTTGGCCTCGGTCGATGCGGTCGGCCAGCGCGTGCAGCGCGGTGCCCACCGTGGCCGCCGCACCGGCCTGCGCGGCGGCCAGGGCCTGTTCGGTGATCTTGTTGAGCGCCTGCTTGTCGCTCCGGTGCGCGGCCACCGCGAGGAGCAGGTCCGGCCGGTCGGCGAGGCCGATGGCGACCATGCGCTGCTGCCAGCGGCCCAAGTTGTACTTGTCGTCGAGGGCATCCACGAGCGTGGTGCACCGGGTGTAGGGCACGGGTTTCGGCCCGCCCGGTGGGAGGATGAGTGGCCGACCCCAGCGATCCCGTTGCACCGCAACGGGATCGGCGGAATCGAACAGGTCCACTGTGTTCACTCGCGGTCCTCCCCCGTGAGCGTGATTGCGTCACCTTGAAAGTCGGGGCATTCCTCATCGCACCCGTCAAACCGGGGGCCAAGGCATCGGAATTTCGCATCCGGAGACAGGGGCGTGTAGTCCTCGCGGAGCGTGTAGTCGTCAAACCGGTGATCGTGGGGACTGTGCCCACACCGGTCGCATGGATTCTTGATTACGCCCATCGCTCGGCCTCCACGAAGCGGATGCCGCAGCGGCCGGGCCAGAGGTCGGCCTTGATCGTCTTGACCGCGTCGAGGTTGATCTCGCTGGGGGTGACGACCAGCCAATCGGCGATGCCGTCAGCGGAGTAGCCCTCGAAGGTGAGATCCACTGGCACCTCCGTGCCGTCGTGGTAGACGATGCGGACGTTGACCGGGCCCTGCGGCCACGGCTGCGGGGCGATCACGCCGGCACCCCGCTGTCCTCGGCGTCGCGCTCCTGCCATGCCTGGGCATGGGCCCGGCACAGGTCGAGCTGGGTGCCGTCGTAGCGTCGGCGCCGCTTGGCCTGCCGGCGGGGGCCGAAGTCGCCTCGGGTCTCGTGCTGCAAGTGACTGCACTCCTGACAATCGATCGTCTTGACGGATAGCCGGACCCATTTGGCTTTGCCGCCACGGGGCAGCCGCCACGCCGGGCCGCCGAGGGCGACGCTCAGCGCGGGGATGTCGGGGTCGGGCGCGGGGAACAGGCCGGTCATGATCAGCCCGTGGGGGCCTTGCCGTTCTTGGCTGGCTTCTCGGCGGCGGGTTCGGCGGCCTCGGTCGCCGGCAGGGGTTGCCGACCGGTCCAGGTCAGGTCTTTGTGGTTGGTGCAGCGCAGATCGGCCCACTCGCGGTGGGGACCGACCGCGATCACCTCGACCTCGATCTCCGTCAGCCAGGTGACCTTGTCTCCGGCTGAGCAGCCGGCCAGCCACGCGGCGGGGAAGCCGACCAGCTCGCGCGCCATCGCGTCGTAGATGGGTGTGTCGCTCATCCGGCGAAGGCCGCGATGATCGCGTAGATGAGGGTGTAGACGGTCAGCACGAGCAGGATCAGCCGGGCGGCCTGCGCTGGCCGAGGCTCAGCGGCGTCGCCGAACACCAGCCGGCTGAGGCGTCCGGCCACCCACCGGGCCACAGTGACGACGAGCCAGGCGAGTGGACTGACCGCCCAGGCGAGGAACTCCCTGAGCGGGTTGCGGTACCCCCCGGCGGCATGTGCGGGCATGTCTCACTCCTCTGTGGACGAGGTTGATGTGGGGTCCTCGACGACCTCATCCACGGGAGAGTCGCCGAGGTAGTGGCGGATGAGGTCGGCTTCGTCCGCGCGGAACAGGAAGCCGTAGCGCAGGCCGAGTTCGTCCTCGATGGTCATGGCGTTGCGCACCGCGACCACGGGCCCGGTGCCGGTGATGAGCTGGCTCATCCGTTGGGCGGAGATGCCGCAGCGGGCGGCGAACAGGACTTGGCCGCCGTGCGCCTCGACGTAGGTCCGCAGGACCTCGCCGTTGCGAATGCGAACGTAGGCGGTCACAGGGATGGTCCCTTTCGGAGCATGGATAAAGGCCCCGGCTACACAGGTGAGAGATCAACCTGTGCGCCGAGGGCGGGGCCCCTGACCTGGCCGTTCTGGCGAGTCAGAGCACCGTACGGGGCAGAACGTTAATCGCCATGCGACACAGTGGCAACCCCGGGGATGGCGCTTGACCTCCTACTTTGATTAGCATGACCCCCTGCGGAGTCACCTCCCGCAGAACCGGGGAGTAGGAGAGGGGCCGCCGAGTGAACCTCGCGGACTGGATGCGGCAATTTATGGCCGTCCCCGCAGTGGGGCGCGGAGGAACGTGGATACGTCCACAGGGCCACGGGGGGAAATGGGGCAGCCCTGCTGGCAGCTCTCCCGGGCGTCTCACCCCTCAGGAACTGGTCGACCACATGATCGCGGCGGGGGTCCACATCGTGCGCCAGACCGTGGCGAACCACGCCGTGAGGCCGTCCCTGCCCGGCATGCCGAAGGACAAGCACCTCCGGGGCTACGCCAAGGTGTTCAACCGGCGGGTAGGCGAGCCGGCCGTGGCCGCCCTCGTCTCATGTGGCCTCCTCGAAGACGAGGCGTCAGACCTGGTTCTCCTCGCCTACCGGCTCCGTGACCGGGGCTCCACGTGGGAGGAGATCCTGGCGGCGATGGAGCAGATCAACGAGGCCGGGGCGGACACGGTGATCGTCTTTCCGGCCGATGCCTCCGATGAGGACACGGTCGTGGCCATGAGAGAGGCCGCGCTCGCTCGCCGCCAGCAACTTGCACATCGAAATGGGCCACCCTCAGCGCCGTCCCATGTGGACCTCGACCGTGTAGCAGCGGACTAGCACGCCCGGCCGGATTGCCCATACGGGCGAATCGGACACACGGTTCATAACGATCCAAACACGACATCCGGGCGTGTCGCTCCCGTGCGGGGTAGCGTCGGCTTTTGATCAGGGTCGGGGGCCATAAAGCGAACCGCGTGGAGCTGGAGTGTGTGGTGAACGTGCGCGTGGAGAGATGGCCGCTGGGCGCTCCGGGGGTGGTGTGGATCAGGGACGATCCCCAGGTGTGGTGGGTCATCGTTGACCCGGCAACGCCCTTGGAGTACGCCCGGCTGCGGGTCGAGTTCATTGAGCGGCTGGCCCGGCTGGTCGAGGCCGTGACCAGCGAATCCGGGGAGGACGAGGCGCCGCAGGGCGCACCGCCGTTGTTATCACCCGGCCGGCGGGACGGCCAGGCGGCAATGGCTGCTCAGGCCCCCAAACGGGTGCATCGCATGGCATGCGACAGGAATTTATTGACTACCCCACAGGGTGGGTACACAATCACCGGCTAGGTTCCCAGGTGGAGGGTGCGCTTATGTCTACGGTGCTGCTCGGCGCTTTGTCGTGGGTTGTTCTCGCGGGGATTCTCGCCGGTGTTGTCAATTCAACAATAGGGTTCGGAAATCTCGCGTCGTTCCTGATCCTGACCGGCCTGCTCGGGGTGCCCGCGCTCGGCGCGCACCTGGCCAACCAGGTCAGCGCCCCGGCGAGCTTCGCCACGGCGGCGTGGGTCTCCCGCCACTCACACGCGGCCACCTGGCCAATGGTGGCCGCCGGCTCGGCGGGGACCCTGGCCGGCGGCGCGGCCCTGGCCATCCTGCCGTCCGACTGGGTGGGCCGCGCCGCGCCGATCGGCGTCGCGGCCGGCGCCGTGCTGCTCGTCCTGGTGCCGCTGACCCGGCGGCTGCGCTTCGGATGGCAGCTCCCCGGCCTGACCGTGGCCGGGCTGTGGGGCGGCACCGTGGGCGCCGGGGTCGGCTCCTTCGTCATGCCCTGCGTGGACGGTCCGGCGGCGCCGGCCACCCGCAACGTTGTGTGCTTACCCATGGGCCTGGCGGTGGCCGCGCCCCTGGCCGCGCTGAGCCCCGATCGAATCAACTGGACTCACGTCGTCGCGCTCGCCTCCGGCATGCTGATCGGCGGCTACCTCGGCGCGACGCTGCTGAGTTGGTTACCCCGCAAGCAATCCACCTCTGACCGCCTACGCGAGGCCATGGCGGTCGTGGCGGTCGGCGCGTTCGCCTACCTGTGGACCGACTCACTCGGCCGCGCCGGCTACGCGCTGCTCGTCGCGGCGAGCGCGTGGCTCTTGATTGGCCTGTGCCGGCACTACCATCGGATTCAGGCCGCGCCACCCGGGCGGCATCGCGCGCGGAGGGTCGCGACCTGACTTTCGCCCGGCGGCGCCACTGTCCCCAATGGACTCTCAACCCCCTGCGAAGAGGCGTCCGTGCCCCTGCGGTGCAGCCTGGTGGTCAGCCTCGCCATCCTCCTGATTGGCGCGCCACCGGCGTTGTGGTTCGTGGCCTTGGTTGTGCTCGTCGCGTCGGCCCCGCTCGTCGTGGCCTGGCTGTGGGCCAGCCGCGACGACTGAGCCTCACCGCAGCTCCCGCCCTCCACGGGAGGTACGGTCGAGGTGCTGGGCGGGAACGGGTGGCGCACCCCCCCCGTTCCCGTCCGGCCCCGCCATCGGCGATAGGCTGTGCCGGTCGGGTTTGCCTGGGGTTTTTCAGTCGGGGGAGTTCATCGCGTGCACGAGATCAGGCGCGCCGTCATGCTGCTGGTTCCGGTGACCATCGCCGCCGTGATCATGGTCGTCGCCGCGACCATGATCGTCGTCGGTGGGCTCGCCTCCGCGCTGGCTATTCTCGGCCTGCTGTAAGCGAATCTCGCCTCCGACGCCGGGGCGCGGTGGGCTGCGGCGGCCCGGTCTCCTGGCGTTGCGCCGCGATGAACGCGTCCAGGTCAGCCTTGAGGTACATCACCCGGCGGCCCATTCGAAACCACCGTGGGCCGTAGTTGTCCACCGGCCATCGCTTGCGCCAGTACTTCATCGTCTCCAGCGATGACCCGAGGTAGGCCGCCGCCGCGCCGGTGCCATATGCCTGCTGCTCGATCTCGGCCACGGATCTCCCCGGGGGTGCTGGTGGTGGTTGCGGCGTGTCCATGGTCGTTGAGGGGTGGACACGCGTCAAGATGCTGACTAGAATCGGCAAGATGCAGACAAGCCTACCCAAGCCATTCGACGTCTCGCACCATGTCGCCCGCATGCTCGTGGAGCTGCGCATGACACGCCGCTGGTCGCAGGCCGAGCTCGCCGCGCGGTGCGCCGCCGCCGGCCACCCCTGGCTCACCACCAACCTGATCTCCAGCATCGAATGCTCGCCCAACGTGAGCAGCGTGCGGTCCCGCCGGGTCAGCGTGGACGACCTGGTGGCGCTCGCCGCCGGCCTCGGCGTCGCCCCCGCTGAGCTGCTGCCCCGCCTGCCCGGCGCCGAGGAGGCCGAGCTGGAGTTGGCGGGCATTCAGCAGATGTTCGACGACCTGATGGCGAAGCTCAGGACGAACGACCAGGGGGAGGAAACGTCATGAAGATCTCCGACATCTGGCATCTGTCACGGTCGCACGCCATCGCGAAGGCCAAGGCGGACGGCGTCACATCGTGCTCCTGCAAGGGAAATCTCTACCCCAGTAAGTACCACCTGCGCGGCATGCGGTGGCAGGTGATCCCCCGCAATGGCGAGCCGCGCCGGAGCTTCAAACTCAAGACCGACGCCGAGGCGTATGTCAAACGCCTTGTCGAGGGCGTTGAGCAGGCCCCGGCGGCGACCGAGGCCGCGTCCATCCGCTTCGCCGACTACGGCCAGATAGTGATCCGCCGCACCCCCGACCCCAACACGCGACGGAGCCGCCTCGGCCACCTCAACAACCACCTCATCCCGGTCTTCGGGAACATGACCATGAGCGAGGAGGCCATCCGGACGCGGGACGTGGTGAACTGGTTGGCTGATCTGCGCGTCAAGCCACGCAATGCGAGAGACCCACGGCCCTTGCACGGCAACACTGTCAAGCTCATCTGGGACACTCTGGTCCTGATCATGCGCAACGCCGTGAACATCGACAAGTTGCGAACGACCAACCCGTGCGACGACATCAAGCGTCCCAAGCGTGTCCGCCACGCGATCACCACCGTGTGGGAATCCGAGCTGGTGGACCAACTGCTGGACACCGTCAACGAAATCGCCCCGGAGCACTACCCCATCCCGCTGGTGGCCGCGATGTGCGGGCTGCGGCAGGGCGAGGCGTTTGCCGTGTCCACACAGGACTTTGACCTGAGCCTGAGACGGCGGAAGCTGACCGTCCGCCACCAGGTGGGCTTTGACGGCGTCGGGCGGCTCTACCTGAAGCCCCCCAAGGCGGGACGCGTCCGCGAGGTCCCATTGCCCGTCGAGGTCAGCGACGTCCTGATCGCCCATAACGACCGGTACGAGACGCTCCAGGTCCCCTGCTCGTGCTGCCCCAACCAGCAATGGGACCTCCTGTTTCCCTGGAATATCAGGGAACGGGGCGTGGTGGCGAAGGGGGGCGCGCTGGCCCCTCGCCTGATCGACCGCAACGAGTGGAACCGCAAGGTCTGGCACTGGGCGCTGAAGCTGGTCGGCCTGCCGCTGTTCCAGCGCAATGGTCTGCACCAGCTCCGGCACTCGTTCGTCTCCGAGGCGCTCGCCCGTGGCGCCACCATCCGGCAGATCCAAGCCTGGGTCGGGCACGCCTCGGCGGCGTTCACGTTGTCGATCTACGCCCACATTCTGGACCGCACCGAGGCCGATGCCCACCAGATCATGGGTGGCCGCATGGCCGAACGGACGCGGCGTCACCTGACGGTAGAAGGAGAAGTGGCATGAGCAGGGATGCCCCGCCGCTGACCACCATCGCCGAATGCGTCGCCGTGTACCGAAACGCCAGCCGCGCACTCCATCGCCATGGCCGGTCGCGGTCGCAGGCCGAAGCACAGGGAGGCAGAGTACTTGCCACCTACAATCACCTGGTCCATCTCTTGGCGCTTGCTCGGGAGTCCCTCGTGGAACTCGGACAGGCGCGGGTGGCCCAGATGCTGTGGGAGGAGCATCTGCTGCGCTACCAACCCGACACGTCATATCGGGCCGCCGGCCTGGATGCCCGTGCTCGGGTCATCCGCAACGTACTGCGCGCGGATCGAGCCGCCCGCGACGACAGGAAGGCCAACCATGGTTGAGGTACGCGAGCTGGATCTCCGGGCCGGACAGTGGTGGCCGATCCTGGAATGGCTGCGCCGCGACGAGACGCGCCACGCCATCGTCGCGGACCTGGAGACGCGGCTGGCGGTCGCCGACCCTCCCGAACCGTACGTACCGCTGCCCATGCCGCTGCCGGCCCATGTCTGGACCGACCTGGAGTTGTGGCTAGATGCTCAACGACTCCGAGCCGTGCCCATCGCCGGGCAACCGGGGGCCTTCGAGATCGAGCCAGGCCCCACCGCCCGCCTGGTACCCAAGGGCGAGGCCACGATCGTGCAGGCGGTCCTGTCATGGGGCCCCGGCGACTATCCCGTGCTGGAACCGTGGGGCCGATTCCCCGCCTGGCGGCGGGGATGGTGGAAGATCACCGGCCAGCGCTGGCGGGTGTACCGCTGAAGCGTCCCCCACCAATGACCGGGCCCCCCTTCCCTGCGGTTGCTCAGGAGGGGGGCCCGGTCATTGTCTCACCTCTGGGTGAGCTGATAAGCCATGTTGGTGATCGCCTCGCCGTAGACCTGGGCGTCGGCGTGAGCGTTGAAGGGGCACCCGAGGCAGTAGTCGGTGATGATGGCGGCCAGCTCGGCCTGACGGCCCGTCCAGCGCACCACGGGCCCGCCGCTGGCGCCCCGCTTGACACCCGCGACCTGCCCCACGGTCTGCGTGCACACGTCACCGATGGCCAGCGGCGAAATCGCACAGTCGCGCCCGCCCACCACGACCAGCCGGTGCTGGCGCAGTATCCGGGCCGGGCCGTCGCAGCCCTGAGGGTCCTGCGCGCCCCATCCGTAGGCCACCACGGCCTCGCCCGGGTGCAGCGGAGTGCGCGCCAGCCGGATCGGCGTCGCGCCCGTGACGGGCCGTTCCAGGGCCAGTACGGCGACATCACCGGCGAGCACCTCCGGTCCGGCGCCGCGCCAACGCCAGTCCGGGTGCACGGACAGCCGGGCGACCTCGATGCGCTCACCGCCGGTGCGTTCCTTGCTGCCGGCCCGCACCGCGAAGGTGGGCACCGCACTCGGCTGGGTCTGCATCTCTCGCGCGCAGTGCCGCGCTTCCCGCTCGGCGTCCTTGGCGAGTTCCTCGGCCGGCACGTCGGTGACGCAGTGCGCCGCCGTCAGCGCGGTCTGCGGGCCAATCAGCACCGCGCCGCAGTGGCCGGTGCCGACCTCCAGCGCGAGCATCCACGGGGTCGGCTCGACGGCCACCTGACTGCCGGCGAGCACCATGACCCGAGGCGGCCTGGCGATGTAGAACAGGACAAGGGCAAGGAGAGCCACGATGGCGACGATGCTGAGAGCCCGCTTCACGGAGGGGTCCTTCCTGTCGAGGTCAGAGACGTGGGGAACCGTATCGCACGCCGTGCGATCTCCCATCGGCCTCCCGCACGTAACCGATACGTAACCAGGACACGTTTTTCCCCATTGATGCAGGTCAGGTGGCGCTTGGATAAGATGGAAGACATCTTATCGGGGGGGTCCGGCGACCTGGCGAAAGTGCGTTGCATGCCGTTTGACCAGTGGAAATAGGAGGGTGTTGGGGGTAGCTGGGGGGAGCCCCGGAGGACCCCCGCACGTAACCGCTACGTAACCGATGATCTTGATTGGCGGGGAGGTCCCGCAGATGCGCGAGAGCCCCTGAGGCTTGGTCCACCTCAGGGGCTCTCGTCTAGAAGAAACCGCGCCGGCAGGGCCTCGGTCGACCGCCAGGATACGCGGCGGCTACTGCTGGCCGCTACCTGCGCAGGTGTGACATTTCCGGTCACCGATGTTGCCACTCCCGCTGCAACCCAGGCACGCGTCCGGGACTCGGCGCGTTGTCGCGATGACCATGGGGGACCTCCGCTCCCGATATGCGGGGTCCCCCCGGTCTAGTACGCCGGAGGGACCCCTGCGCGGTCGGGTGACCGCACGGTGGATGGGTATGAGTTGCGGAGAGGCCCAGGGCCAGGATCACGCTCCTGTCTCTGTGCCTCGACTCGTGCCACCGGGGACGAGTTTAGTCGGTCTTCGCATGACATGCGAGAGCCCCCGAGATGGGCGTCATCGGGGGCTCTCGTCTTGCCGGAGAGCCTGGCCGGTCTCTCCGATGTGGCTGGCGGGGCCGCCTCCCGCCGAGAAGAGCTGTCCGGTCCGGAAGGCGACCCCGGCGCAGAGCATATCAACAGTTGCATGGCATGCAACACGGTGGACTACACTGCGCCACGGGAGCCAGTCAGTTGTGTTACCGGCTGGTTGGGGAGTGCGATGGGTTTGTCACCGACAATGTGAAGGAGTTCCCCCGTGCGCAGCATTGCGCGTGCCCTGAGCCTCGCCGCCGTGGCGACACTGCTGTCGAGCTGTGGCTTACTCGGCGACTCTGAGGAGCCTGCGATCAATTCCGATTCGACCGGCCCGGAGCTGACCACGGTCCGGATCGGCGTGCTTCCCCTGGCCGATGTCGCGCCGATCTATCGGGCCATCGCGAACGGCTACTTTCACGCCGAGGGCCTGAACGTCCGGCGTGACAAGGATCTTGTCGTCTGCAAGAGCGGCGGTGACTGCGTTTCGCGGCTCACCGGCGGCACGGTGGAGATCGCCTATTCGAGCTGGACGCCATACCTGGCCGCGATGTCGCAGGGCATCGACCTGCGGATCGTGGCCGATGCGACGGTGCTCGCGGAGCGCAACTCCCCCGTCATGGTCTCGCCGACCAGCGGTATCAATTCGTTGTCGCAGTTGGCTGGCCGGCGGATCGCCATCACCGACAAGGGCACGGCGTCGCACCTGCTGACCGCGTCGGCACTGAAGATCGCCCAGGTGGACCCGAATGGCGTGCAGTGGATCTCAGCGTCGTTCCCGGAGATCCCGTCGCTGATCATGTCGGGGCAGGTGGACGCCGCCTACCTCACTGAGCCCTACACGCAGATGGCGAGCCGGGCCGGCGCGATACCGATCGCGGACACCAACTCGGGGCCCAACATCGGCTTCCCGTTGTCGGGCTACGCGACGACCAGCAAGATCGCCAACCAAGCACCGGCGACGATCAGGGCGTTTCAGCGGGCCCTGGCCACAGCCACCCGGGAGCTGCTCGTCGACCGGGATCTGCTCAACGCGGTCGCCGGCACCTACATCAAGGTCAGCAAGGTCGCGGGGATGGGCGCTCCGCTCACCCAGGTGAGCCCACAGGAGTCGGCCGACGTGCTGAACATGGCAGCGGTGAACGGCTTCCGCGTCGGCAACGTGACCCCCACGGGGATCGGCCGGGTGCACCGCCTGATGGAGGAGTTCGGAGCGCTGGAGCGGCCGGTCCCGGACCTGGCCTCGAAGATCCTCAGCTACGACGCCACCTGACAGGAGAGCTGCACGGGGGGGCGTGGGGCCTGGGCATGGTCACGCCCCCCCGTGCAGCGGTTCCCCAGACACCCTGACGGGGCCGTCATTCGCGCGGTGCTTCGACGACCTTGTCTCCGTCAGGTGGAGTGAAATGCTTGCAGTCAGCCAGCAGTTCCTCGACGGCGCCGGTCAGGTGCAGCCAATCGGCACGGGTAGCCGCGCCGGTGATGACCAAGGCCGGAAGGTCGGTCAGCAAGTGCCGCACCTGCTGCACCGGCCCGCTGAGGAAGTCGAACAGCGCCAGTCCGGTCACCCCGTGGAGCGATTGGGGTCGACCGCTGGTGTGAGCCAGGATCTGCCTCGCCAGCGGCACAGCGCGACGGTGATAGGCGTCGCCCACTGAGTTCGGTGACTCTGGCTCGTGGCGCTCCGGCAGGCCGGAGTCGGGACCGGTCATGGCATCCCGATCCGGCCGAGGTGGACGCGCTTGCGTCCGGGTTGGACCGCAGGGAGTGTGGGGTCGTCGGGGAGCCTCACACCCCCCACGGGGCTAGGGGCCTGGACCCACCTGCCGCCCACGTAAGGGGGAGGTGCGGGCGGACCGCCAGGGTGGGTCCAGGGTCTGCGGAGTCCCTGCCAGCGGCGCACTCGGCGCAGAGAGGCGATGTAGCGGCGGCGGATCGTGGGCATGTTCTCCTGGATGTCCTGCTGGACGATCGTGCGGCAGCAGGCACACCAGTCGGGCTCCCTACGCAGATGCTCCAGGAGCAGGACATAGGTGACGTTGCTGATGCGCAGGCGACGGTCTCGACCCTCCACCAGCCAGACGATCACGCCGAAGAGGGCCAAGGCGACCGCGAACGGAACTAGATCGCTCACCGTCGATGCGCCACCCCGCGAGTGCGACGAGTGGCCATCCACTCGCGAATGATCACCAGTAACAGCCCCCCGCCGCCGAGAATCACGACACTCACTCCGAGGAGGATTCCGATGATCAGTCGCTCCATGCGTTGCTCAACTCCGAGCTAGGCGGCGGTCCTGCATCCCAGGGATGCACGATCGCACGTCCCTGGGACAGAGTGCAAGAGTCGGTACCACCCGTAATCACCCCGGGAGACACCTGTCACTCCCTGTGACCGATAGGCTTTTGACATGGCTAGTTCCCGCCCTTCGCCTGCCCTGACACGCACCATTGGTGGGCGCCTCCGTGTTCTCCGCGAGGCGAACGGCCGCACCGTCCAGTGGGCTGCCGACCGTGCCGGCATGTCCAAGTCGGCGTGGTCTCGCTTCGAACTCGGTGAGGGCTGGCCGGGCACGGTGGACCTCGCTCAGGGGCTCGCGCGCGTCCTGCGCGCCCTCGGGGTAGATGAGTCCCAGTACCACGCGGTTATGACGGACGTTCACAAGATCAATACGCTGGGCTGGTTCATCGTGGACCTGAACAGCGTCGATGAGCAGTTCGCACTTCTGCTCGACTACGAGCGGATCGCCACCTCCATCACCGACGTGGTGGCGTGCACCCTCCCCGGCATCATTCAGACACGCCGGTACGCCGAGGCCGTCTTCACCCGAGGCGGCGTGCCAGCCGGCAGGGTCGCCCAGCGAGTCGAGGCACGATTGTCGCGTCGGAGGGCCCTGGACCGCGACACCATGACCCTCACGGCGGTGATCGCCGAGTCAGCACTGCACTCGCCGATCGCTGCGGCGGACATCATGGCCGAGCAGTTGGAGGAGGTCGTGGCCGTTGCTCGCCAACCAAACGTCATCATCAGGGTGTTGCCGACTAACGCGGCGATGAGCCTGGTGGATGGCGGGTATCTGCTCTTAGAGTTCGCCGATGATCCACCCGTGGCCTACGCGGACAATGTGTTTGGCGGCATGTTCCTGATTGATCCCACCAAGGTTGCGCATGTCGTGCGACAGACCCGTAGGCTGGTCGCCGCAACGCTGGAGCCGGACCAGTCAATCCGGCTCATCAGGGGTGCACTCCGGAAATTTCGATCGAGAAGCAAGGGAGCTTAGATGACCGCTCACGATGCGTGGCGCACCTCGTCCCGCAGCGGGACGAATAACTGCGTTCAGGTCCACCGAGGGCTCGGCGATGTCCGGGACAGCAAGGACCCGAGCGGTACGATTTTGGTCCTGGGCAACGGTTTCCCCACCCTCATCCAGCGGCTCCGCGCCGACAGGTCCCCCTCGACTGGCGCCTAACCCCCAGCCGTCAGGCTCCACCTGACGGCTATGCCCGGGGGCCTCACTGCCTCAGTGTCTCCCATCCCCCGGGCATAGCACACGAGACCCCGGCACCACCAGGTGCCGGGGTCTCTTGCCTACCTCACGGGGTGATGTTTGCATACTCTTGACCATCCGTGTTAAATGCCATGCGACGTAGTGCCCGATACCGAGGAGAGATGCTGGTGCAACGAGTTGAGGTCACCCTCGTCGATGACATCGACGGTACCGACGATGACGACGTTCGCTCCCTCAGCTTCGGCCTGGATGGCGCGAGCTACGAGATCGACCTGTCTGCGGCCAACACCGCTCGCCTCCTCGACATCCTGGCCCCCTACGTCGAGAACGGTCGGCGGCTGAGCGGCAAACGCTCGGCGCCGCGCGGCAGCAGCAGCAGCAGCAGCAGCAGCAGCAGCAGCAACGGCAGCAAGCGGGCGGCCGACCGCGAACATCTCGCCGCTGTGCGGGCATGGGCTCGCGACAACGGCTACACGGTCAGCGACCGTGGCCGCGTTCCAGTCCACATCCAGGACGCGTTCGACGAGGCGCACGGCGTGTAGCGGCCACCATGCGGGGGTTGGGGGAGCGAGGCAGGTCGCCGGACAGATCGCCGGAGTGTGGCTGGCGATGACGGGGAGCAGGTCCGGCGACCTGCCTCGCGCGTTTTTCTGGCACCATCATGGGGTTACGACGGTCTTACGGGGAGGTGCGTGGTGGCACCAGATTGCGTTCGGTGCGCCTATCGCCGGCCGCGCAAGGGCACGGAGGTTCGAACCCTGGGTGTCGGGGGCCGAGACTACACCCTGCGCCTCTGTCGCGACCACGCGTCACTGCTGGACCGGGAACTCCTGTCCTGGACACGGCTGGCCGAGGAGCCCGACCCGGCCGAGGAGGTCGAGGCCCCCCCGGCGCTCCCCCTGCATGCCGGCACGGAGGAGATCAGGGCCATCCAGCAGCGCGCATGGCAACGCGCACGGCACGCGCGGCAGGCGCAGGAGGCCGACCAGCAGGCGCAGGAGGCATCCACCCGAGAAGTGGAAGCCCGCGTACAGGCCACGCTATTTCGCCAGCGGCGTCATCTTGACGATCTCGCCGGCAGTTGGAATCTGATCGCCAATGCCCGTCTCCGCGCCAGCGAGCGGGGCTTCACCGAGGCCGACGTCCTGGAGGCGGTGGTCAACCCGGAGGCCACCTATCCGGATATTCCCCGAGCTGGGCGATGGATACATCGCCGGGGCCAGTGCTGCGCGGTCGTCAGGCGAGAAGACAGCACCGTCATCTCCGTACTCACCTTCGGCGAGCGCATCGAGGACGACGAAGTACTGATGATTACCTAGGAAAGGATGATCCCTGTAATGCCGGCATCGAAATCAGGCAAGGCGGCCCCGCTCACGACGGCGAAGCCGCGCACAGCGGCTACGCGCACAGCGGCTACGCGCACAGTGGCAGCAGCCACGCGTACGGCGAGGCCGACCGCCGTGGCATCACGGAGTTCGGCGACCGTGCGCACCTCGGCGGCGGACAACCCGCATCGCAATCTCCAGCTAGAGCATTACCTGAGGAAGAACGGTGTCCTGGTCAATTTTTTCGACGAGGTGCCCCTGGAGCGGTTCCATGTCCAAAAATCACGGGCTAACCAGTCTCGACACATAGCCCTCCACGATGAGGCCGTCGCCAAGTACGCCGACTCGATAGAGCGAGGCGTGGCGCTCCCCGCCATCGTGACCTACAAGGCCAGCCGCACGGAGAATGCCAAACTGATTATCATAGACGGCAACCACCGGTTGGCGGCTTATGCGAAATTGGATCTCCGGCCTCCCACCTACGTCCTGCATGACGACACCGCGTCGAACATGATCCAGCTACTGACGTTTACGCTCAACGTTGGCAATGGCCTACCGCTCACCCAGGAGGAGGCCATTGATCACGCCCTGGGACTGCACTATGGCGGCATGAGTGTCGCGGACGCCGCCAAGCAGCTCGGCATCGGCAAGAGCGCGCTCGACACGGCGCTACAGAAACGTGCTGCCCATCACCGGGTCGACCGAGCGGGTGCTGATCGCCGCGCATGGGAGTCACTGAGGGAATCTGTCCAATTGCGCCTGCACAACATCGGAACGGACGATGGATTCGCCGCTGCGATCCTCCTGGCCCACGAGGCGGGGCTGACCCTCATGGAGGTGGCCACACTGGTGAAGGCGGTCAACGAGATCCCCACTGGTACCCGGGGTGCTGGCGCCGAGCAGGTCAAGGTGGTCACCCTCTTTCGAGAGGGCGAGTTCCGCCAGAAGATTCAGCAGAATGCGAGCGGCGTGATGGGGATAGGTCGCGCGGGGAAAGCCAGGGGAGGCGCCGAGAAGATGCACGCTGGTCTCGTCCTCAGCCGCCTGAACCTGCTGCCCGTTGACCCCAAGATGCTGAGGAGTATGTACCCAGCTTCGGAGCGCGAGGAGAAGGAGCGGCAATTCCGGGAGGCCGCAGCGAAGCTCAGCGCCATCGCGGACGCACTCCGCGATTAGTCATGGCTCCCCCCCCTGAATGGATCGCCATGTGCCTGAGGGCGAACGAGCTGCTGGGCGACGGCAAATGGCATGACTACGACTCGATCCGCGACGAGATCATGCTTCTCGTTCCAGCCGCCAGGGCGATACGGGACAATGAGTACGAGCGTCTCCGTCGTCTCAAGCCGACAGCGGACGGTGACACGCACGGCCGCCCACGTGTCAGGCCAATAAGTAGCGAGAGGGCGAAACTCTCTGGTCGCCGACGTCTCGCCAGCGTCTTCCTCAGGATGAACAACTTCGAACGTCGATACATTACTCGCACGGTCGATGGGAAGAGGCAGAAAGTCAAGCAGATCCGCATGGTGAGAGTGCCGAAGCAAGTCGGGATCGCCGCGCTCCAGCGGGCTCGCCACGAGCAGCAGCGGGAGGAGCTGGAATGACATTGACTCATGCCGGCTACGGCAACATCGATCTGCCCATCATAGTCAAGGAGCCGATTTTCTGCGGCGTATGCAATGTGCGCATCGTCAAGCGGGGTTCCACCACGCTGGCTTTGATGCTGCGAGCCCTGGACCAGCACATTGATGACAGGAAAAAGGCGGACGATCCTCAGCGGTGCGACGCCGCTGAGGATGGCGCCGCTGATTCCGTCGCCGCCGCCGTGGTGCCGTTGCGATCAGCCACGGCAGCAGCCACAATCACCCATATTGACCGGCTCCGAAAGCGATTCCATCGCTGAACATCCGCAAAGGGGTAGTCATGGCTAAACGCTTATGCGGTTTCATCAAGAACATCACCCGCAAGCGAACATTCAAGGAAACCGTGACCATCGAGGTGGAACCGAACAGGGTCGGCATCCTGCGCCATCGAGGCATCGGTGGCGGGCCGTTCGACATCCTGGTGCACGTCATCACCGCGATCTTTGAATGGCGCGATGATGCCTGGATGGTCATCAGCGTGGTCGCGAAGGGCCCTCGGTTGCGCAACGGAGAGCCGGTCGGCACGCGCTGGCCTGAAGTGCCCTTCAAGCAACGCCGCTTATCCAGCGCCCCTCAACGGATTCTTGAGTCCGTTGAGGAGATGCGCCCCACGTACCGCCTGACCCTCACTCCCCGGCCCGAGTCCGACGACGATCCCGGACCACGGAATCATGCCTGACGCCCCGCTCGTCGAGTCCCCGCGAGTGTGCGGCATCACCCCAGACTTCCCGTAGAGACAACGAAAACGGCCCCCGGCCGCCTGGTGTCAGCCAGGCG
>DASULG010000099.1:0-2006 GCA_036278335.1 Pedococcus sp. | reverse complement strand
CTCGTGTCTCACGGTAATGCCCGGCTCACCGTTCACGGTCGACTGCTGATCGTCGAGCGTCACCAGCAGGGCTGGAAGCAGGCCCACATCGCGGCGGCGATGGGTGTCTCGCGCAAGTGTGTGAAGACCTGGATCGATCGGCACGCCGCCGAGGGCGAGGACGGCCTGCACGGACCGGTCCTCGCGTCCGCACCGGATGCCCACCCGCACCAGCGCCGAGGTCGAGCAGCAGATCCTGGACCTGCGGCGTCGGGAGCGCCGCGGCCCGGACTGGCTCGCTGCCGAGCTCGGGGTGCCGGCCCGGACCGTGTCGCGGGTGCTCGCCCGGCACCGGGTGCCGCGGCTGGCGGTCCTGGACCCGCTCACCGGACAGGTGATCCGGGCGTCCAAGGCCACCGCGGTGCGCTACGAACGTGAACGTCCCGGCGAGCTGGTGCACATGGACGTGAAGAAGCTCGGGAAGATCCCCGACGGCGGCGGCTGGCGCGCCCGCGGCCGGGCCGCCGGCTCGACCGCCCGGGACCGGAGCGCCCGGGTCGGGTTCGACTACGTGCACTCCCTGGTCGACGACTACTCCCGACTGGCCTACTCCGAGATCCTGCCCGACGAAAGGGGCGCCACCTGCGCCGGCTTTCCGACCCGGGCCGCCGCCTACTTCGCCGCCCACGGCATCCCCCGGATCGAACGGATCATGACCGACACCGCCTGGGCCTACCGGAAGTCGCTGCGCGAGGTCGTCGCCGAGCTCGGCGCCCGGCAGAAGTTCATCAAGCCACACTGCCCCTGGCAGAACGGCAAGGTGGAGCGGCTGAACCGGACCCTGCAGACCGAATGGGCCTACCGACAGGTCTTCACCAGCAACGACCAACGCGCCGCCGCCCTTGCCCCCTGGCTCGAGCACTACAACACTCAACGACGCCACAGCGCACTCGGAGGCAAACCACCCGTCAGCCGCCTGCTACCAACCTGATGGCTCGGTACACCTAGGCGGTCTCGGGCTCCGGCTCCACCGGGGTGCGGTTGCGGCCGAGCAGCCAGGCCATCCCGGCCAGCGCCGCGATCTGCAGCGGCCAGCCCATCGCCACCTTGCTCACGCCGAGCGCGGCCACCATCGGGCTCGCGTCGGCGGCCGCCTTGCCGGCGAGGTAGATCGGGGCCTGCACCGCCACCCGGGCCACGCACGGCAGCGCGAGCATCCAGGTCAGGTTGCGGCACAGCCGCACCACCTGCCGGTCCCGGTGCCACTCGGTCGGGTCACCGGCCACGCTGCCCACCATGAAGCCGACCACGGGCCAGCGGACGACGGTGCTGAAGAGCATCAGGGCGGCGTAGGCCGCGTTGTAGATGAGGCCGGGCAGGAAGTAGGCCAGCGCCTGCTCGTTGGCGTCGCCGCCGCCACGCGCGGACCGCCAGGCGAAGAACGCGCCGATGCCGATCCCGACCAGGCTGTTGAGCACGAACTGCACGGTGGAGCGGTGCAGGAGCCGCAGCACGAGCAGCACCACCGCGGTGGCGACGCTGACGGCGACCGCGAGCTCGAGCCGCTTGGTGGTGATGAAGAGCAGGGTGAAGGCGATCGTGGGTACGGCGGCCTCGAGCATGCCGCGCCGGCCGCCCAGGGCCTTGGACAGCTGCGCCCGGACGACCTGCTCGACCGTGGCCGCGCCGACGGGGGCCAGGGCCGTCACCGCAGCTCGTAGCGCGGGTTGAACATGACCCGCATCCGGTCCTGGACACCGATCCGGCCGACGACCTTGATCTGACGGCCGGGCTCGATGCCCGCGATGCGGCGGCGGCCCAGCCACACCAGCGTGATCAGCGCCGTGCCGTCGTAGAGCTCGGCCTCGAGGGCCGGGACCCCGCCGCGGGGCCGGAGGGTGACCGTGCGGATGCTGCCCTGCAGCTCGACGCGGGCCCGGTCGTGCGCGTCGGCGATCGGGCAGCACCCGGCCTTCTCGGCGCCCTCCTTGAGCTCGCGCGCCTCCATGTCGGCGCTGCTCGCCCAC
>DASULG010000098.1:0-10881 GCA_036278335.1 Pedococcus sp. | reverse complement strand
GAGTGGCAGCGCGTCGACGCGAGGCGACTCGTCGACCGGGGTGTGGGACGGCGCACTCTTGCGGCGGCTCGACCTGCGCCCGCGGGCGGAGGCACGCTCGCGCATGGCCGTCATGAGGTCGACGGGCTCCTCACGTGGCGCCTCGCCGGGCTGGGTGGGCGTGCCCGCCTTGCGGCGTGCGCTCGCGGCCACCCCGCCCTCGGCCTCCACGTCGTAGACGGTCGTCGCGCGCACCGGGGCAGAGACGAGGTGCGGGGCTGGGATCGCAGAGCCGGCCGTGGCCACCTCGTCCTCGCTGAGCCAGCGCGCCTCGTCGTCGGCCGCGGTGACGGTACGGGCCGCGACGTCGAAGTGCCAGCGTGCCTGGCGCTCGCGGCCACCGGCGGGGAAGGTCACGGTGACGGTCCACTCGCCCTCCTCGTTGCGCCCGGAGTCCCACTCGGCGGCCGCGGGGTCGACCCCGCGGCCCGAGAGCCGCTGTCCCACGCGTGCAGAGAGGGTGGGGGCCGAGCCCTGGCTGCCGCCGCGGCCGCGCAGTCGCACCCCGCGGGCGAGGCCCGCGACGTGCTCCCGCTCAGCGAGGATCGGGCCTTCGTAGCGGCGCACCTTCTCCACGCTCCATCCGGAGCGGTCGGCGACCTCCTCGGCGGAGGCTCCGGCGCGGATCAGGGCCTGCACGTCGCGGGGGCGCATGCCGCCGTCGATCTCGATCTGGAGCTGGCCCAGACGGGGGCGGTCACGCCGGACGGCCGCGCGCAGCGGCTCGTCGAGGGGCACGCGAAAACGGTTGCCCTCGGAGTCGGCGAGCAGCAGATGCTGCCCGTCCTCGTGGACACCGATCAATCGCAGGTCCTGCATTGGCCTCTCCCGTACTCACCACACTGGGGGCAGACTCTGCCACCTCGGGTGGCTCCGGCGAAATGACCACGCCGCGACGGTAGGTTTGGCCTGCGATGCTGACCCTCGACCCGAACCTCCAGCTGGCCCTTGACCTGGTCGGGGTTTTCGTCTTCGCGCTGACCGGTGGACTGGTCGCGGTCAAGAAGGGCCTCGACCTGTTCGGGGTGTTGGTCCTGGCCGCCGCCGCGGCACTCGGTGGCGGCATCATGCGCGACGTGCTCATCGGCGACACGCCCCCTGTCGGCATCTCCGACTGGCGGCTCGTGGGGGCCGCCGTGGTGGCTGGCCTGGTGACCTTCCTGTTCCACCCGGGTGTCGAGCGCATCTCCAGGTTCGTGCGGGTGCTGGACGCCGCCGGCCTGGCGACCTTCGCCATCGGCGGCTCGCTGAAGGCGCTCGGCGCCGGCACTGACCCGCTGGCGGCCATCCTCGTCGGCGGCATCACGGCGGTCGGCGGGGGCATCGTCCGCGACGTGCTCGCGGGGCAGGTGCCCGAGGTGCTCCGCCGTGAGATGTACGCGCTGCCAGCCCTCTTCGGGTCGACCCTGCTGGTCGCGGCCCACCACTACGACCTCATCAGCACCTTCACGATCTGGGCCTGCGTCGCCATCGTCTTTCTCATCAGGATGGCCGCTGTCATCCTCGACGTGCACGCCCCCAAACCTCTACGCACCGGAGACCTCACGTGACCGAGCCTGCCGCGGGCCACCCGCTCGCGCCCTACGACGGCATCCTGCTTCTCTCGTTCGGCGGCCCGGAGGGGCCCGAGGACGTCCTGCCCTTCCTGCGCACCGTCACCGCGGGCAAGGGGATCCCGGACGCGCGGCTCGAGGAGGTGGGGGAGCACTACTACCGCTTCGGCGGCAAGAGCCCCATCAACGACCAGAACCGTGCCCTGCTGGCGGCCCTGCGCGCGGAGCTGGACCGCCGCGAGATCGAGACACCGCTCCTGTGGGGCAACCGCAACTTCACGCCCTTCACCATCGAGGCCCTGCGCGAGGCCAGCGCTGCCGGCCTGGGCCGTCTGGTCACGATCGTCACCAGCGCCTACTCCTCCTACTCGTCCTGCCGCCAGTACCGCGAGGACCTCGCGGGCGCGGTGGCCCAGGCCGCCGAAGAGGGCATCGGGGTCGTCGTCGACAAGATCCGGCCGTACTGCAACCACCCGGGCTTCTCGCGCGCCAACGCGCGCCTGGCCACCGAGGCCGTGCGCGGCCTGGTCCGCGACGGACTCGACCCAGCCGGCATACGGCTGGTCTTCGTCACCCACTCGATCCCCACCGCCATGGACGAGACGTCCGGGTCCGGCGAGGAGGAGGGCCACGTCTACAGCCGCCAGCACATCGCGCTCGGTGCCGCCATCACCGACGAGGTCAACGCCACCCTCGACCTCGACCTCGAGGGGGAGCTGGTGTTCTGCTCCCGTTCCGGGCCGCCCACCCAGCCCTGGCTCGAACCCGACGTGAACGACCGCCTCGAGGAGCTGGCAGCCGAGGGCACGGCTGCCGTCGTCCTCGCCCCCATCGGCTTCGTGTCCGACCACATGGAGGTTATCTACGACCTCGACACCGAGGCCGCCGAGACGGCCGAGCGACTCGGGCTGCGCATGGTCCGGGTCCCCACGGTCGGGACGGACGACGAGTTCGTCTCGGGCCTGGTCGACCTGCTGCTCGAGCGCGCCGGCGAGGCCCGCGGCGAGCAGCCGCCGAAGCCTGCCTGGCCGGGCTCGCAGGCCCGCCCCTCCGTGTGCCGCCCCGGCTGCTGCCCCAACCTGCGCGTGGCCAAGGCCGCCCTGTGCGGTCAGGACTGAGCGTGGCACCCGCGATGTCCCACGGGCTCAGCGTCGGAGAGCTCGAGGAGCTCGAGCGGCTCGCGGTCGAGGTCGCGACCGAGGCCGGGCGGCTCATTGTCGAGCAGCGGCCGGCCGGTCTGGGGGTCGAGAAGACCAAGAGCAGCGCCACGGACGTGGTGACCGTGATGGACCAGCGGGCGCAGGACCTCATCCGCACACGGCTGCGCGCTGCCCGTCCCGACGACGGCTTCCTCGGCGAGGAGGAGGGCGGCGCTGCCGCCACCTCGGAGGTCACCTGGGTCGTCGACCCGATCGACGGCACCGTGAACTACCTCTACGGCATACCCGCGTATGCCGTGTCCGTGGCCGCCGTCGTGGGCGACCCGACCACTCCCGGTCAGTGGCAGCCCGTGGTCGGCGCTGTCGTCGACCCCGTGGGCGGTGTGCTCTTCCGGGCCCGTCTCGGCGGGGGTGCGTGGAGCTCAGCGGGCGGCCGGGCGGCCGTGCGGCTCGCGGTGACAGAGCAGGCGGAGCTGTCGCAGGCGCTCGTGGGCACCGGTTTCGGCTACGAGGCATCCGTGCGCCGGTGGCAGGCCCTGGTCCTGCTGCGGGTGCTGGGGGAGATCCGCGACATCCGCCGCTTCGGCAGTGCCGCCCTCGACCTCTGCCACGTCGCCACCGGAACCCTCGACGCCTACTTCGAGCGGGGTCTCAACCCGTGGGACCTGGCCGCGGCCTGGCTCGTGGTGACCGAGGCCGGTGGTCAGGTCACCGGTCTGGGCGGCGGCGCCCCCGGATCGGCCATGGTGGTGGCTGCGGCGCCAAGCCTCCTGCCGTCCCTCGACACCGTGCTGTCCGACGCCGTGGGCGCCGCCGACGCGGAGACTGGCCCCGGACAGCCGTGATCGCCGGCTGATGCCGGCGATCACGGGGTGAGGGCGGGGTGGGCCGGCCTCAGGCGGCGTAGGCCGCGAGCTCAGGAATCCGCAGGCCGTGCTCGCTCGCGAGTCGGGCGAGGTTCTGGAGCTCGGCCTCACGGACCTCCACAAGGTAGTCGTCGCCGTTGGCCTGGGCCTGCTTGAGTGATGCGACGGCGTCGAACGCACGGTCGCGCATCTCTGAGTGGAACTCGGTCATGGGGCACCTCTTCTCGAGCGTCTGGGGTCCCGGCTGGAGCAAGGACTCTAAAACGAAAGACGCTAAAGACGGGCATCGCGGTTGCCGATCTTTGGGTGAACCGTTGGCAAAGGACTGGTCATGCCGCACGCGCCCCGACGCCCTGACCTGCGGCGCTGGACGCGCGCTGCGCCGGGACTGTGGCCCTGCTCACATCGCCTGATTCGCGAGGTTTGGTCTTCGTGAATGGGGCATACCGACCCCTGTTGCTGACGACACCTCGCGGATAGGGCACAATCCCGCCGACGAAGGGCACAAATCGCGGGCTGCCTGCGTTGATGCTGCAGACGCACGCCGGCCAGGGGCGGGCACCACCGACACACCACGAAAGACAAGGGAGCGACAGCGACTATGGCGACTGACTACGACGCGCCGCGCAAGACTGACGATGAGCTGTCCGAGGACTCCATCGAGGAGCTGAAGTCCCGACGGGCCGACAAGAGCGCCTCGAGCGTCGACGTCGACGAGACGGAGCAGGCCGAGGGCTTCGAGCTGCCCGGTGCCGACCTGTCCGGGGAGGAGCTCTCCGTGCGGGTGCTGCCCCGACAGGCTGACGAGTTCACCTGCTCGAGGTGCTTCCTCGTGCACCACCGCAGCCAGCTGGCCAAGGAGGTCAACGGGCAGATGGTGTGCACGGAGTGTGCCGCCTAGCCCCTCCAAGGGGTCTCGCCCCGGTCGCTCGGTCGACGGTGCGCGCAGGGATAGGGTCAGTCCTCGTGGCTGACCCTTTTCCTGTCCCTCAGGCCCCCCCCGAGGCTCCCCGCGAGGTCCCCCACGAGGCGACCCGCGCCCCGGCGGTCTCCGTGCAGATCCGGCGGCTGGACCCCGCGCTGCCGCTGCCGGCATACGCCCATCCCGGTGATGCCGGCGCCGACCTGCGCGCCGCTCACGAGGTCACCCTCCAGCCGGGTGAGCGGGCCCTGGTCGGCACCGGTGTGGCGATCGGCCTCCCGCTCGGGTATGTCGGCCTGGTGCACCCCCGCTCCGGCCTCGCCGCGCGGCACGGCATCAGCATCGTCAACGCCCCCGGCACGGTCGACGCGGGCTACCGTGGGGAGATCCTGGTGAACCTGGTGAACCTCGACGCCCATGAGGCGTTCACCATCCGGCGTGGCGACCGGATCGCCCAGCTCGTGGTCCAGCAGGTGGCCCTCGCGCACTTCGACGAGGTCGATTCGCTCTCGGAGACCGCGCGGGGGGAGACTGGGCACGGTGACAGTGGCGGGTTCGGCACGACACCTGACAGCACACACGAGGGATTGACGAGGCAGTGAGTATCTTCCGACGCGGCAAGAGTTCCGAGCAGGCCGAGACCGGCACGGAGGCGCAGGTCTCCCCGGTGGAGGCGCCGGCCGTTGCCGATGCCGAGGCGGCCGTTGACAACGAGGTCGCCACCGACATAACCGGAACCGCTTCCCCGGCAGAGGCCGAGGACGCCGGAGGCGAGGCGGACGCCGTCGAGGTCGCGGCTGCGGGCCACGACGGGCCCTACGACGCCAGCGAGGTCGACAGCTCTGCGGGCCGGCTCGACCTCGGTGCTCTCTGGGTCGTCGGGGTCCCGGGGATGGAGCTGCGCCTCGAGGTCGAGGAGACCACCCAGAACGTCGTGGGCGCCACCGCCGTCCTCGAGGACTCGGCGGTCCAGCTGCAGGCCTTCGCGGCGCCCAAGTCCATGGGCATCTGGGACGACATCCGCGCCGAGATCGCCGAGTCGATCGTGGCCCAGGGGGGCACCGCCGATGAGACCCGCGGCCCGCTCGGTAGCGAGCTGCGCACCCGCATGCCCTCCGCCGGGCCCGACGGGCGCACGGTTTTCGCGCCGGCCCGGTTCGTCGGCGTCGACGGCCCGCGCTGGTTCCTCAGGGCCGTCTTCTCCGGCCGCGCCGCCATCGACGAGGGCGCCGCGCAGACCCTGATGCAGGTCGTCCGTGGCACCGTGGTCGTGCGCGGGGACGCGGCGATGGCCCCCCGCGAGCTGCTGCCGCTGCGTCTCCCGGAGGAGGTTGCAGCTGCGGAGGCCGAGGATGATGAGTCCGAGGCCGGCGCCAGCAGTGACGACCTCAAGCCGTTCGAGCGCGGCCCCGAGATCACCGAGGTCCGTTAGGAGCGCGGGCATGACGGCATCACCCAGCGCCACCACCGACGGCCGGCACCGCTCCGTGCTCTCCCGGTTGGGGGAGCGGCTCACCAAGAGCGTCCACCAGATCGAGGCCGCGGAGCTGATCCAGGACTCCGAGCGCCACGGCAGCACCCGCATGTCCGACCTCAAGGACCGCCAGGTCGCCACGGTCACGGGCACGGTGCGAGCCGTGACCCTCCGGCCCCGGGTCAACGTGCCGGCCCTGGTGGTCGACCTCTACGACGGGAGCCGGACCATCAACCTGATCTGGCTGGGCCGCCGCACCATCCGCGGTATCGAGCCCGGCACCTACCTGCGGGCCACCGGCCGGGTCACCTTCACCCGGGGGATCGCGACCATCTTCAACCCTGCCTACGAGATCGTGCCGTCCCGTGGCCACTGACCCCTCGGCCGCAGCGACCCTCGCCGGCCACCCGGCCCCGACGGTGGAGGAGATCATCCGGCACCGGCTCTCCACCGCCCTCGGAGGCTGGCGCGGGTCCATCGAGACAGCCCTGCCGACCATCGCCTTCGTCGGCGTCTGGACGTTCCGCAAGGACGTCACCCTCGCGGTCGTGGCTGCCGGGGCGATCACGGTGCTCCTGGCCGGCGTGCGGGTCGTGCAGCGACAGAGCCTGCAGTTCATCCTCTCGGCGGTGTTCGCCACCGGCATCGCCGCGTTCTTCGCCCTGCGCAGCGGCAGGGCCGAGGACGCCTTCCTCCCCGGGATCCTGGGCAGCGCCGCCTGGGGGATGGCAACGCTCATCTCCGTGCTCGTCCGCTGGCCCCTCGTCGGCTTCATGGTCGGCGCGGGCGACCCCCGGCTGGCCGAGGACCCCTTCGCCTGGCGGCGAGACCCCGGTCTCGTGCGGGTCAGCCAGCGCCTCAGCCTGGTGCTCGTCGCGCTGTATGCCGTGCGCGTCGCGATCATGCTCCCGCTGTACTTCGCCGGCGAGGTCGCCTGGCTCGGGATCTTCAAGGTCGCCCTGGGCTGGCCCGCGTGGCTCATGGCCGTTGCGGTCATGGGAGCGATGCTGCTGCGCGGCGAGACGCCACAGGTGGTCCCGGCGCCGGACAGCGAGACCACCTGGCAGGACGCCCACCACGAGCACGGTCATCACGCATCCGGTGGCCACACCGGCGGCGACGAGGACACCCACCCGCGCGGCCCCGAGCGGGCGGCTACTCCACCCCGCGGGGAACCCGGCGCGACGGACTGAGCATCGACTCGAGGTCGTCCTCGAACTCGGGTGTGGTGATGAACAGCAGCTCGTCGTGCGGCTCGAGGCTGTCGTCACGCGTGGGCGCGATCGGGTGGTCCTCGCGGATGATGCCCACCAGCACCGTCTCGCCGGGAAAGGACACGTCGCCGACGCGCTTGCCGGCGTAGGGGCTGTCCACAGGGAGCGTGAGCTCGACCATCGTGGCCTTGCCCTGCTGGAACTGGAAGATCCGCACGAGGTCGCCGACGCTGACGGCCTCCTCCACCAGGGCCGTCATGAGACGCGGCGTGGAGACCGCGACGTCGACACCCCAGGCCTCGTCGAACATCCACTCGTTCTTGGGGTTGTTGACCCGTGCCACGGTGCGCGGCACGCCGAACTCGGTCTTGGCCAGCAGCGAGACGACGAGGTTGACCTTGTCGTCACCGGTCGCGGCCACGACGGTGTCGCAGTCGGCCAGGCCGGCCTCGTGCAGGGCGGCGATCTCGCAGGCGTCGGCGAGCAGCCAGTTGGCCTCCGGGACCCGGCTGGCCTGGACGTCCTTGCGCTCTCGGTCCATCAGCAGCACCTGGTGGCCGTTGTGGAGCAGCTCTCGGGCGATGGAGCGTCCGACGCTCCCCGCCCCGGCGATCACGACGCGCATGGTGGGGGTCCTTCCTGGGCCTGAGGCATCGGTGTCGCCTCAGGCATCGGTGTGCTGGGGAGCCGCGTCCAGGATGCGCTCGACCACGGCGAGGTTGTCGATCATGGTGGCGACGTGGAGCAGGTCGCCCTCTTGGTAGACCGTGTCCGGCCCGGGGAGCATGCCCGCGCCGAGACGCGTCAGGAACGCCACGCGCCCGCCGGCAGCCTCCTCGAGGTCAGTGACGCGGTGGCCAACCCAGGCCGGGTTGACGGGCACCTCTGCCAGGACCACCTTCCCCGAGGGGTCGGTGAACTCGGGCACGTGGCCCTGGGGGAGGAGCCGCCGCAGCATCTGGTCGGCCGTCCACTTCACCGTGGCGACGGTGGGGATGCCGAGGCGCTGGTAGACCTCGGCTCGGCCCGGGTCGTAGATGCGGGCCACGACGTGCTCGACGCCGAAGGTCTCGCGGGCCACCCGGGCGGCGAGGATGTTGGAGTTGTCACCGCTGGAGACTGCGGCGAACGCGTAGGCGTTCTGGATGCCCGCCTCGATCAGCGTGTCGCGGTCGAAACCCACCCCGGTGACGCGGCGACCCTCGAAGCCGGAGCCGAGCCGGCGGAAGGCCGACTCCTCCTGGTCGATGATGGCTACGTCGTGTCCCTGCCGCTCCAGGCTCCGCGCGAGGCTCGAGCCGACGCGTCCACAGCCCATGATCACGAAATGCACGACTGCGACGCTACACCGAGCGGGTAGACGGTTGCGCCGCTTGGTCCACGAGCGCCCTAGAGTGTCAGCGTGCCAACCTCCGGACGCGTACTGAAGCGGCTTCTGCTCGGCCGCGCGATGCGCAGCGACAGACTCGGGGAGACCCTCCTCCCGAAGAAGCTGGCTCTCCCGGTTTTCGCCAGCGACGCGCTCTCCTCCGTGGCCTACGCGCCCGACGAGATCTTCCTGACCCTCGGCCTCGCCGGCGGGGCGTTGGCGCTGACCAGCTCGTGGAAGATCGCCGTCGCGGTCGTCGTGGTGATGCTGGTCGTGGTGGCGTCCTACCGGCAGAACGTGCACGCCTACCCCTCGGGCGGCGGCGACTACGAGGTGGCGAGCACCAACCTCGGCGCCAAGGCTGGCCTGACCGTCGCGAGCGCGCTGCTCGTCGACTACGTGCTGACCGTCGCGGTGTCGATCTCCTCCGGCGTGCAGAACGCCGCGGCAGCCCTGCCGTTCGTCCGCGGGCACGAGGCGGTCGTGGCGGTGGCGCTGGTGGCCATCCTGACCGCCATGAACCTGCGGGGCGTGCGCGAGTCCGGCTCGGCCTTCGCGGTGCCGACCTACTTGTTCATGGTCAGCGTCCTCGGCATGGCCGCGGTGGGCTTCTTCCGGCACTGGACCGGCACGCTGCCCCCCGCCGAGAGTGCCGGGTACGAGCTCGTCGCCGACCCCCAGCACACGGCGCTGAGCGGACTGGCCATGGCGTTCCTGATGTTGCGCGCCTTCTCCTCGGGCTGTGCGGCACTCACCGGGGTGGAGGCCATCTCCAACGGGGTGCCGGCATTCCAGAAGCCCAAGAGCAAGAACGCCGCCACGACACTGCTGCTGATGGGCCTGATCTCCGTCACCATGCTGCTGGCGATGGTCACCCTGGCCCGGTGGACCGGCGTGAAGTACGCCGAGAACCCTGCGGCCCAGCTGCGCCTCGACGGCCAGCCCGTCGGCGACGACTACGTCCAGGAGACGATCATGGGCCAGGTCGCCCACGCCGTCTTCTCCAACTTCCATGCCGGCGTCGTCCTCGTGTCGATCGTGACGGGGTTCATCCTCATCCTGGCCGCCAACACCGCGTTCAACGGCTTCCCCGTCCTCGGCTCGATCCTCGCCAAGGACGGCTGGCTGCCCCGCCAGCTGCACACCCGCGGTGACCGCCTCGCCTTCTCCAACGGCATCCTGATCCTGGCGGGCGCCGCGGCGTTCCTGATCGTGCTGTACAACGCAGAGGTCACCAAGCTGATCCAGTTGTACATCGTGGGTGTGTTCGTCTCCTTCACGCTGAGCCAGATCGGCATGATCCGGCACTGGAACCGCCACCTCCTGCTCGAGCGCGACCGCGCGGTCCGTGCCCGCATGCAGCGCAGCCGGGTCATCAACGCGGTGGGCGCGACCATGTCGGGCACGGTGCTCCTCGTCGTGCTGGCGACCAAGTTCGTCCACGGCGCCGGCTACGCCATCGCCGCCATGGTGGTGCTGTTCTTCCTGATGCTCGGGATCCACCGCCACTACGACCGCGTGCGGGACGAGCTGCGGGTGGGGGAGGACGACGTCGACGCCCAGCTGCTCCCGTCGCGGGTGCACGCGATCGTGCTCGTCTCCAAGATCCACAAGCCGACCCTGCGCGCCCTCGCCTACGCCCGCGCGACCCGCCCCTCCAAGCTCGAGGCGATCACCGTCAACGTCGAGCCGGACGAGACCAAGGCGCTGCAGGACGAGTGGGACCGGCGCGACATCCCCGTCCCGCTCAAGGCCCTCGACTCTCCGTACCGCGAGATCACCCGGCCCATCGTCGAGTACGTCAAGTCGCTGCGCAGCGGCCACCCCCGTGATGTGGTGGTGGTGTACATCCCCGAGTACGTGCTCGGCCGGTGGTACGAGCAGGTCCTGCACAACCAGAGCGCACTGCGGCTCAAGGGCCGCCTGCTCTTCACACCCGGAGTGATGGTGGCCAGCGTGCCGTGGCAGCTCGCCTCGTCGGAGGGCCAGGAGGAGCTGTTCGACGGGCCCTCGGTGGGCTCGGTCCGGCGCGGCGAATGACCTCCGCCGAGGTCGGGGGCGAGCTCGCGGTCGGCGACGAGGTGGAGGTGCAGGTCGGTCCCGTGGCGCACGGCGGGCACTGCGTGGCGCGCCACGAGGGTCGGGTGGTCTTCGTCCGGCACACCCTGCCGGGGGAACGGGTGCGGGTGCGCATCACCGAGGCCAAGACCGGCCAGCGGTTCGTGCGGGGCGACGCCGTCGAGGTTCTCGCCGCGAGCGAGCACCGCGTGTCGCCGCCGTGCCC
>DASULG010000097.1:0-15983 GCA_036278335.1 Pedococcus sp. | reverse complement strand
TGGTCTACTCCTGCGCCTACTTCGAGGAGCAGCCCTCTGCGGCCTACACCCTCGAGGACGCGCAGCGGGCCAAGCTCGACCTCGTCGCCCGGAAGCTCGGCCTGCAACCAGGCATGCGGGTCCTCGACGTGGGCTGCGGCTGGGGTGCCTTCGTGCGTCATGCCGCCCGGGAGTACGGCGTGACCGCGGTGGGGGTGACGGTCTCGCGTGAGCAGGCGGCGCTCGCGCAGCGGCTGGTCGAGGACGAGGGCCTGGCCGCGCAGGTGGAGATCCGGGTGCAGGACTACCGGGCCGTCGACGACGGACCCTACGACGCCATCGCGAGCATCGGGATGGCCGAGCACGTGGGCATGGACCTGCTGCCTGGCTACGCCTCCCACCTGTTCGGGCTGCTCGCCCCCGAGGGCAGGCTGCTCAACCACGCCATCGCCCGCCGTCCCGGACCCCGCGACGACGGCGGGTCGTCGACGTCGTTCATCGACCGCTACGTCTTCCCCGACGGCGAGCTCGAGCCGCTCGCGACGATGGTCGAGGCCCTCGAGGGCGCTGGCTTGGAGGTGCGCGACGTGGAGTCGCTGCGCGAGCACTACGCCCTGACCCTGCGCGCGTGGGTCGCCAACCTCGAGGCGGACTGGGACCGCGCGGTGGCCCTGAGCAGCGCCGGCCGGGCGAGGGTGTGGCGGCTCTACATGGCAGGGTCGGCGCTGGGCTTCGAGGGAAACCGCCTCGGGGTCAACCAGGTGCTCGCCGTGCGGCCGGGGGAGCGCGGGGCCTCCGGTATGCCGCGCACGCGCGAGGCGCTGCTGCACTGAGGGGCGCCGTCCTCGCCCGAGCCGGACCCCGTGCGCTGCGGCAGGAATGGGCCGCCGTGGCCCGTAGAGTGGGCCGCATGAGTTCTTCCGCCTCGCGCAGCGTTGCCCTGGTGACCCTGGGGTGCACCCGCAACGAGGTGGACTCCGAGGAGCTGGCCGGGCGCCTCGCCGCCGAGGGCTGGGTCCTCGTCGACGACGCCGCCGACGCCGACGTCGCGGTGGTCAACACCTGTGGGTTCGTCGAGCAGGCCAAGAAGGACTCGATCGACGTCCTGCTCGAGGCGTCCGCCCGCAAGGACGAGGGCCGGACCCAGGCCGTCGTCGCCGTCGGGTGCCTCGCCGAGCGCTACGGCGAACAGCTCGCGGCCGAGCTGCCCGAGGCCGACGCGGTGCTGGGCTTCGACTCCTACGCGGACATGTCGGGTCACCTCAAGCGGATCCTGGCGGGGGAGCGGCCCGCCTCGCACACCCCCTCGGACCGGCGACGCCTCCTGCCCCTGTCCCCGGCACAGCGCCAGGGCGGGGCCGCGGCGGTCGCGGTGCCGGGCCACGGAGACCCGACCTCGCCCGAGCAGCTCCCGACGCTGGCGCCGGAAGCCGACGTGACCCTCGTCGGGCCCGCGCCAGCCTCCGGTCCCCGCGTGATCCGGGCCCGCCTCGACGGCCGTCCGTGGGCGCCGCTGAAGATCGCCAGCGGCTGCGACCGGCGCTGCGCCTTCTGCGCGATCCCGATGTTCCGCGGGGCCTTCGTCTCCCGCCGCCCCACCGACATCGTCGCCGAGGCGCGCTGGCTCGCGGAGCGCGGCGTCAAGGAGGTGTTTCTCGTCAGCGAGAACTCGACCTCCTACGGCAAGGACCTCGGCGATCTCGCCCTCCTCGAGAAGCTGCTGCCGGAGCTGACCGCCATCGAGGGCATCGAGCGCGTGCGGGTCTCCTACCTCCAGCCGGCGGAGATCCGGCCCGGGCTCCTCGACGCAATGGCCTCCGTCCCGGGAGTCGTGCCGTACTTCGACATCTCCTTCCAGCACGCCTCGGCCCCGCTGCTGCGACGGATGCGGCGCTTCGGCGGCCGCGAGGCCTTCCTCCAGCTCCTCGACGAGGTGCGCGACCGCGTCCCGCACGCCGGCATACGCAGCAACGTCATCGTCGGCTTCCCGGGCGAGACGGAAGCCGACCTGAGGGAGCTCGAGGAGTTCCTGGTGGCCGCACGCCTCGATGTGGTCGGCGTGTTCGGCTACTCCGACGAGGACGGGACCGAGGCCGAGGGGTACGCGGAGAAGCTGCCCGAGCACGTCGTCACCGAGCGGGTCTCCCGCTTCGCCGCCCTCATCGAGGAGCTCAACGCCCAGCGCGCCGAAGAGCGGGTCGGCGAGGGGGTCGAGGTGCTGGTCGAGGAGATCGACATCGAGGACGCCCAGGTCGTCGGCAGGGCCCTGCACCAGGGCCCCGACGTCGACGGGGTGACCCTGCTGCCCCTGTCGCGGTGCGAGGGCGTGGCGGTGGGCGACTTCGTGCGCGCGGTGGTCGTCGGCACGGAAGGCATCGACCTCCTGGCGGAGCCGGTGTGAGCCAGCACGACCACCTGATCGACCCCACGCCGGTCCCGCCGCCGAGCCCGTGGAACATCGCCAACGCTCTCACCGTGCTGCGGGTTCTCATGGTCCCGGTCTACGCATGGCTGCTGCTGGCTGAGGGGGGCAGCAACCCGGTTCTGCGGTTCTGGGCGGCCGGCGTGTTCGTCCTGGCCACGCTGACCGACCGCATCGACGGTGAGATCGCCCGCAGGCGAGGGCTCATCACGGACTTCGGCAAGGTGACCGACCCCATCGCCGACAAGGCGCTCATGGGGATGGCGTTCGTGGGACTGTCGCTGCTGGGCGAGCTGCCGTGGTGGGTGACGGTGCTGGTGCTGGCGCGCGAGTGGGGGGTCACCCTGCTCCGGTTCTTCGTGATCCGTCACGGGGTCATGCCCGCCGGCCGCGGCGGGAAGCTGAAGACGGTGCTGCAGAGCGTGACCCTGACGCTGTTCTCACTGCCGCTGTGGGTACTCCCTCTCTCGGGGCTTTGGACGGCCTTCGCGTGGGTCACGATGGTGCTGGCGGTCGTCGTCACCCTGGTGACCGGGGTCGACTATGTGATGAAGGCGCTCCACCTGCGCAGGACGAGCGAGCGGGCCGCCATGAAGCGCGCGCGGGCGTCGCGGCGCTGATGAGCCTGCCCGCGGCCGACCTGGTGTCCGTCCTGACCGGGCGTGGCCAGAGCGTCGCGTGCGCAGAGTCGCTCACCGGCGGACTCGTCTGCGCCGCCCTGACGGACGTGCCGGGCGCCTCGGCGGTGGTGCGCGGGGCGGTCGTCAGCTATGCCACGGACGTCAAGGCCACGGTGCTCGGGGTCGACGG
Source organism: Pedococcus sp. (assembly GCA_036278335.1). Classification (GTDB taxonomy): domain Bacteria; phylum Actinomycetota; class Actinomycetes; order Actinomycetales; family Dermatophilaceae; genus Pedococcus_A. The sequence goes on along the minus strand of DASULG010000097.1, from coordinate 12,772 downwards.
TGCGCTGCTGGCCAGGACCGGGGCCGTGGACGCGGAGGTGGCACGGCAGATGGCGCAGGGCGTATGCCGCGTGCTCGCAAGCGACTGGGGGGTGGCCACGACCGGGGTCGCAGGACCGGATCCCCAGGACGGGGCGGAAGTGGGGACGGTGTTCGTGGCCGTCGCCGGTCCCGGCGGAAGCCGGGTGGCTGAGGGACATTTCGACGGTGACCGGGCGGCCATCCGCGCCGCCGCGGTGACGGCCGCGCTGGCCCTGCTGCGGGCCGAGCTCGCTGCCGTGGAAGAAGCACCCGCGGTGGGCGGTTGAGACAGACATGAGGGACCCGCGGGCCGTGTTGGCCCAACCCACACGCCAAGCGTCGGGGCCGCGCGGTACCGTGGGAACTGACATCGGACCTGCGAAGGAGGCGCCGTGATCCTGCTCCGTCGTGAACTCGGCGACGTCCTGCGCGAGCAGCGCCAGTCGCAGGGCCGCACCCTGCGCGAGGTGTCTGCCGCTGCGTCCGTGTCGCTTGGCTACCTCAGCGAGGTCGAGCGCGGCGAGAAGGAAGCCTCTTCCGAGCTGCTCGCCTCCATCTGCAGCGCCCTCAACCTGCCGCTCTCCGAGATGTTGGGGCACGTCTCCGAGCGAGTGGCCGAGACCGAGGCGCTGACCGCTCCGGTCACCCTCCCCGTGCCCAACACGGCCCTGGTCTCCGCCTCCGCTGCCTGAGGTCGGCGGTCCACCTCAACCCCGGCGGTACCCCGTGGCCGATCCGCGCGCTCCCGAGCCCAGCGGTCGTTGGGCTCGCCCGTCGTCGGTGGGCGCCAGACCGCCCTGGCAACGCGGACAGTAGAACATGGTCCGCTCCCGTGGCGCGTCGCCGATCATCGCCACGCGCACTCCCTCCCCGCACCGTCGACAGGGTCGTCCCGAGCGCCCGTGCACGTAGGTGTTCTGCCCGGGCCGGCGCGAGCCGGTGCTGGTCTGGACGGCGTGCTGCCGCGCCGCGTCGATGAGCCGGTGCGCCCGGGTCACCAGCGCACTGACGACCCCGGCCGGGAGGGAGTCCGCGGCCGCCCACGGGTGGATCCGTTCGAGGAAGAGCGACTCGCTGGCCCAGAGGGTCCCGACACCGGCGAGGTTGCGCTGGTCGAGCAGGGCAGCCCCGATCGTGGCGGAGGAGCCCCCCAGGTTGGCGCTCGCCCGATCGGCGTCCCAGTCCGGGCCGAGCAGGTCTGGGCCGAGATGGCCCACCAGAGTGTTCTCCTGTGCCGTGGGGAGCAGGTCCAGCATCCCCAGCCGCAGGCCCAGGGTGCTCCACCGACCCGTGCCGACCACCGCCCGGATCTGGGGGTTGGCGAGCTGGCGTGCCGACAGCCTGCCGGAGTCCTCGACCCTCCACGTGCCCTCCATGCGCAGGTGCGAGTGCAGCGTCAGGCCGGAGTCGAGCCGCTGGAGGATGTGTTTGCCCCTGCTGACCACCTCGAGCGTGCTGGCGCCGCGGTGGTCGGTGGTGGCCAGCTCTCCCCAGCGCAGGTCCCACCGAGTCAGGGGTGCGCCAACCAGGGCGCGGTGCAGCCGCTGGGCGGTGCGCCACACGGTGTCACCCTCGGGCACGTCTCACCGCCGCAGTCGCAGGCCGCGAGGGGTGGCGTGGAAGCCGGCTGCCGCCAGGGCCTGCGCGAGGGGATGGCCTGAGCCGAGCACGGCCCCGCCGTCGGCCTTCTCGACCGTGATGCGGCCCAGCGCTCCCTCGCGGACCGAGAGGGCGAGCGCGTCGGCCGCGCTCTGCAGCAGGGCCGGGTCCTCGGACCAGGACAGCAGGGTCTTGCCGCCCCGCTCGACGTAGAGGACGAGGTCGCCGTCGACCAGCACCACCAGCGCCCCCGCCTTGCGGCCCGGTTGGTGCCCCTTCCTGCCGTCGTCTTCCGCGGTCGGGCGGGCAGGCCAGGGCAGTGCCGCCCCATAGGCGTTGGCGGGGTCGCTGGCGGCGAGGACGAGCGCCGGCGCCCCGGGACGGCCCTCGCAGGCTCCGTCGATGGGGCGGGCGCCGGCGCGGAGGCGGTCGACCGCGCCGGTGCCGGCGAACTGCGCCGCCCCGAGCGACTCCACGAAGTATCCGCGCCGCACCCGCCCGGACTCCTCCGCGGCCGCCAGGACGCGGTACACGCCGGCGAAGCCACCCGGCACCCCCTCGGCCACGACCGAGCCCCGGGTCACCACGCCGTAGCGGTCCAGGAGCACCTCCGCCGTGGCATACGAGCGCACGGTCGGGTCGGCCTCGGGCTCGGGCAGGATCGACCACCGGCCGGCGCCAGTGGGGGGGCCACTGCGGCTCGGCAGGGCCGGTCGGCTCACGGCCCGCTGGCCCGACAGGGCGCCCAGCGACCCACGGCGTCCCGCATAGCGGGTGGACCGGGGAGCGGACCGAGCGCGGCGGTGCGCGGTGCGGCCGCCGGCCAGCAGCGCGCGCAGGGGTGCGAGGGTGTCGTTCGCGACTCGCCCCGCCCAGACCAGCTCCCACAGGTCCGTCACCAGGGCCTCGTCGTCGGTGCCGCCGACGGCCTCGGAGAGGGTCCGGAAGAAGTAGGCGCCACCGCCGGCGAGCGCGGAGAGAACGGCCTGCTGGGATGCCGTGGGCGGCCCGTCCGCGTGGGGCGGCATGGTGAGGGGGGCGGTGTCGCCGAGGTGCAGCGAGACCCAGCCGTCGTCGCCGGGCAGCGACCCGTGGCCACGCCACAGCACCTCGCCGGTGCTGGTGAGCTCGTCGAGGAGGGCGGGGGAGTAGCCGACGACGCGCGAGGGCAGGACGAGGGTCTCGAGGGCGCTGGCCGGCACGACGGCACCTGCCAGCTGCTCGACGGCGCGCACCAGGCCCTCACGGCCCCGCAGTCCGCCGCCGACGCCCTGCCAGACCGGCAGGAACCGGGCCAGCTCGACGGCGGGCACCGGCTCGACCTCCGCCCTCAGGGCGGCCAGGGAGCGCCGCCGCAGGGTGCGCAGCACCTCGGCGTCGCAGTAGTCGAGGCCGTGCGCCCCGCCTCCGTTCTCGGTGGGCAGCAGCTCGCCCTCGACGACCCGGCCGGCGGAGACGAGCCGTCGCAGGGCGTCCAGGGCAACCGCCGGGCCGACGCCCCACCACTGCGCCAGGGCGGGCACGGAGAAGGGGGCGTGGGTGCGGGCGTACCGGGCCACGAGGTCGCCGAGGGGGTCCGGGACGGACTCGAGAAAGGCCTGCGGGACCCCGACGGGCATCGAGCAGCCCAGGGCGTCCCGAAGACGTCCCGCGTCCTCGATCGCAGCCCACCGTTCCTCGCCCGCCACTCGAACACGGATGACCCGGCGCGTGCCCTCGAGCTCGACGAGCCAGTGGCCGATCTCGTTGTGGGACACCGTCTCCACGCACCGCCGCCGCACGGCGTCCAGGGGCAGCGGCCCGAGCGCGCGCAGCAGGTCGGCGACATCCTCGAGGTCGCGGCAGGCGCGCTCGGGGGTGAGCCGCTGGAGCTCCCGTTCGGTGCGGGTCACCTGGGCGGGGTCGAGCAGGTCCCGCAGCGACAGGCCCTCGCCCCGGCCGAGCAGCTCGGCCAGGAGGGTGGGGTCGAGCGAGAGGGCGGCCGCGCGCTTCTCGGCGAGCGGGGAGTCACCCTCGTAGAGGAACTGGGCGACGTAGCCGAACATGAGCGAGCGGGCGAACGGCGAGGGCTGGGTGCTCTCGACGTCCACGAGCGTGACCGCGCGGGAGTCGAGGTCGCGCATCAGCTCGGTCAGCCCCGGCACGTCGAACACGTCCTGGACGCACTCGCGCACGGTCTCGAGCACGATGGGGAAGGAGGCGTACTGGCTGGCGACCTCGAGCAGCTGCGCCGCCCGCTGGCGCTGCTGCCACAGGGGCTGGCGCCGGTCCGGGCGTCGACGGGGCAGGAGCAGGGCACGGGACGCGCACTCGCGGAACCGCGCTGCGAAGAGCGCAGACCCCCCGATCTCGGTCGTCACGAGGTCGTACACCTCGTCGGGGTCGAGCCGCACCAGGTCGAGCAGCTCGGCCCCGACCCCGCGGCCGTCGCCCTCGAACTCGAGGTCGGGCAGCCGGAAGACGATCCCGTCGTCACCGTGCATGGCCTGGACGTCGACGCCGAACCGCTCGCGCATCCGCGCCGACACGCACAGCGCCCAGGGGGCGTGCACCTGCCCGCCGAAGGGGGAGTGGACGGCGACGCGCCAGTCGCCGATCTCGTCGCGGAACCGCTCGACGACGATGGTGCGGTCGTCGGGGACGTGGCCCGTGGCCTCGCGCTGCTCGTCGAGGTAGGCGAGCAGGTTGTCGGTCGCCCACGCGTCGAGGCCGGCCGCGACGACCCGGGCCCGCGCCCTGGCCGGTGTCAGGCCGACGATCTCCCGGACGAAGGCCCCCACAGCCCGGCCCAGCTCGGCCGGACGACCCAGCTGGTCGCCCTTCCAGAAGGGCAGGCGTCCCGGCTGGCCCGGCGCCGGGGTCACCAGCACGCGGTCGTGGGTGATGTCCTCGATGCGCCAGGTGGAGGTGCCCAGGGTGAACACGTCGCCGACCCGCGACTCGTAGACCATCTCCTCGTCGAGCTCGCCGACCCGCCTGCCGGTGCCCTCACCGGTGGCGAGGAACACGGCATACAGGCCGCGGTCGGGGATCGTGCCGCCGCTGGTCACCGCCAGCCGCTGGGCACCGCGGCGGCCGGTGAGCACGCCGGTCAGGCGGTCCCAGACGATGCGTGGGCGGAGCTCGGCGAACTCGTCGCTGGGGTAGCGCCCGGCGAGCATGTCGAGGACCGACTCCAGGATGGAGCGGGGCAGGGAGGCGAACGGGGTCGCCCGCCGGACCAGCTGCTCGAGGTCGTCGACCGCCCAGTCGTCCATCGCGCACATGGCCACGACCTGCTGGGCGAGGACGTCGACCGGGTTGGCCGGTACGCGCAGGGACTCGATGGCCCCGGCACGCATCCGCTCCACGACCACGGCCGTCTGGACGAGGTCGCCGCGGAACTTCGGGAAGAGCACGCCCCGGGACACCGCGCCGACCTGGTGGCCGGCGCGGCCCACCCGCTGGAGCCCGCTGGCCACGCTGGGCGGGGACTCGACCTGCACGACGAGGTCGACCGCGCCCATGTCGATGCCGAGCTCCAGCGAGCTCGTCGCGACGACGGCGGGCAGCCTCCCGGCCTTCAGGTCCTCCTCGATGAGCTGGCGGTGCTCCTTGCTGACAGACCCGTGGTGGGCCCGGGCCAGGATGGCGGGGGCCCCTTTGCTGGACCCCGACTGCGCCATGATCTCGGCGGGCGTGCGCGAGCCGGTATGCCGCGGGGCTGCCGCGGGCGCCGCGCCCCCGCCGTCCTCGCCGGCCGCGCTGTCGTCGCGGGCCTCCGCCTCGTCGCGGGCCTCGGCCACGTCGCGGGCCGCGGCCTCGTCGAGGCGCTCCTGCCAGATCTCGTTGAGCCGAGCGGTGAGCCGCTCGGCGAGACGCCTCGAGTTGGCGAACACCAGCGTCGAGCGGTGCCCGGCGATGAGGTCGACGATGCGCTCCTCGACATGCGGCCAGATCGAGGCGCGCCGCTCCTCGCCGGCCGCGGACCCCGACAGGTCCCCGGTAAGCTCTCCGAGGGCGGACATGTCGGGGATGGGCACGACGACGTCGAGGTCCCACTCCTTGGTCGAGGGCGGCCTCACGACCTCCACCGGTCGACCGCCTGCGAGGTAGCGCGCCACCTCGTCGACCGGCTCGACGGTGGCGGAGAGCCCGATGCGCTGCGCCGGCCGCTCGAGCAGGGCGTCGAGCCGCTCGAGGCTGAGGGCCAGGTGGGCACCGCGCTTGGTGCCGGCCACCGCGTGCACCTCGTCGAGGATGACCGTCTCCACCCCGGCAAGGGCCTCGCGCGCCTGGGAGGTCAGGATCAGGAACAGCGACTCGGGCGTCGTGATGAGCACGTCGCTGGGGGTCCGGGCGAAGGCCCTGCGCTCCTGGGCAGGGGTGTCACCCGAGCGCACGGCCACGGTGATGTCGGGCGGGGGGAGGCCCAGTCGTGTCGCCGCATGCCCGATGCCGACCAGCGGGGAGCGCAGGTTGCGCTCGACGTCGACCGCGAGCGCCTTCATGGGCGAGACGTAGAGGACCCGGCAGCGCTTGAGCCGCTCCTCGGGGACCGGCTCGGCTGCCAGCCGGTCGAGGGCCCACAGGAAGGCCGACAGGGTCTTGCCGGAGCCGGTGGGGGCCACGACGAGCGCGTGGTGGCCCGAGCTGATCGCCTCCCAGGCCCCCGCCTGGGCGGCGGTGGGCGCGCTGAAGGAGCTCCGGAACCACTCCGCGGTGGCGGGGGAGAAGCGGTCGAGCACATCAGCGCCGGGACCGCTGCCGGGCTCGCTGTGCGTGGGGGAGGCCATTGGGGCAAGCGTGCCACCCGCCACTGACAGCCGCGCGACCGAGCTGCCGCGGGCCGGGCCCATCGGCTCGGGCAAACCGGCGGGAGGCGCCTGCACGCACAGAGCCTGCAGGACAAATCCCCACGGGCGCGCACCCCCGGCGCCCTATCCTCAGGCCGTGACGACCTCCGGGGCACCCACCACCGTCCGGCGCCAGCAGGCCAGCGCCTCCGACCCCGCGGTGGTCCGCGACCTGACGGTGCGCGCCTTCGGTCCCGGTCAGGGGCCCGTCGTGGCCGACCTGGTGGAGGCGCTGCAGGACTCGGACGCCTTCGGCGGCCAGTCCTTCATCGCCGAGTGCGACGGCCAACCCGTCGGGCACACGATGCTGACCCGCGGGTGGCTCGACGCGCCGGCAGAGCTGGTCGAGGTGCTCGTCCTGAGCCCGCTGTCCGTCGCCCCGGACCACCAGCGCACCGGGGTGGGCCGGGCGCTCGTGGCCGCGGCACTGGACGCCGCGGCGGCCGACGGGTGGCCTGCGGTGTTCCTGGAGGGCGACCCTGCCTACTACGGCCGTCTCGGTTTCGAGCGAGCCAGCGCCCGGGGGTTCACCAGCCCGAGCCCGCGGATCCCGGACGCGGCATTCCAGGTGGTGACCCTGGCGTCCCACCGCTCGTGGATGACCGGGGCGCTGGTCTACCCCGACCGGTTCTGGGCCTTCGACTGCGTCGGCCTCCGGTGACCGCGGCCGGACTGTGGCCGTCCCGCCCCCCACTGGCGCGGGGCCCGGTCGTCGCCGCGGCCCTGGCGCAGGCCGTCGCGCTCAGCCTGGGCAGCGTGGGCTACGGCTACCACCGTGACGAGCTGTACTTCCGGATGCTCCCCGCGGCCTGGGGGTACGTCGACCAGCCGCCGCTCGTGCCGTTCCTCGCCAGGACCATGGCGGGGGTCCTCGACCAGGCGTGGGCGCTGCGCCTGCCCGCAACGCTGGCCACCGCCCTGTCGGTGGTGCTCGTCGCCCTGCTGACGCGCGAGCTGGGCGGCCAGCGCGGCGCCCAGACCCTGGCTGCATGGGGCTACGCCTTCTCCGCGCTGCCGCTGATGCTCGGCCACCTGCTCCTCACGTCCACCCTGGACCAGATGTTCTGGCTGGCCGTGGTCCTGGCCGTCCTGCGTGCCCTGCGCGGCGACGCGCGCTGGTGGGCCGTTGCCGGGGCCGTGGCGGGCGTGGCCACGTACAGCCGCCTGCTCGTGGCGGTCCTCGGTGTGGGGCTCGCGGCGGGGCTGCTGGCCCTCGGGCCGCGACAGGTCCTGCGGACCCCCGGGCTGTGGGTGGGAGCGCTGGTCGCGGGGGTGGTCGCGCTGCCCAACCTCATCTTCCAGAGCGCGCACGGCTGGCCGCAGCTGGCGATGGGCGCCGCGCTCGCGGAGAACAACGCCGCCGAGGTCCGCCCGGTGGCGCTGCCCTTCCTGCTGGTCATGCTGGGACCCGTCCTCGCCGTGGTGTGGGGCGTCGGTGTCGTCTGGCTGCTCCGACGGCCACAGCGTCCCCAGGTCGGCTTCCTCGCGGTCGCCTTCGCGGTGCTGGTGGCCTTCACCCTCGTCTCCGGTGCCCAGCCGCACTACCCGGTGCACCTGCTGGCCGTCATGTATGCCGCGGGGTGCGTCCCCGTCGCCGCGTGGCTCTCCCAGCGCGCGGCGTGGCGCCGCGCCGCCCTGGCCGGCATCGCCCTCAACGGGGTGCTCTCGGTCGTGCTGGCGCTGCCGGTGGTGCCGCTCGGCGTGCTCGGCCGGACGCCGGTGGCCGAGGTGGGACCGCTGGTCCCGGACCAGGTCGGCTGGCCGGCCTACGTCTCGCAGATCGCCGACGTGTACCGGACCGTCCCGATGGGCGGTCGGACCGCGCTGATCACCTCCAACTACGGCGAGGCGGGGGCGGTGGCCCGGTTCGGCCCCGCCCTGGGCCTGCCCGGCGCGCTCAGCGGCCAGAACGCGCTCTTCGACGCGGAGCGGCCTGCGGCCGACATCGACACGGTCCTGCTCGTCGGGGGGCAGCTGCCCAGCGTCGCGGGCCTCTTCAGGACGTGTCAGGTCCGCGGGAGGCTCGACAACGGCCTCGGCGTGGACAACGAGGAGCAGGGCCTGCCGATCGCGGTGTGCACCGGGCCGGTGGCCCCGTGGACCCAGCTGTGGCCCCGGTTCCGGCACCTGGACTGAGGTCCGCCGGCCTGTGACAGACTCCCGGTGTGCGGCTGAGCCACTTCTGGACCCTGATGAACGACGAGTTCGGGGACTCGTATGCCGGCACGCTGGCTCGCGACCACGTCATCGGCGCGCTCGGGCACCGCACCGCCCTCCAGGCCCTCGAGCAGGGGGAGTCGCCGCGCACCGTCTGGCGGGCGCTCTGCGAGGACATGGACGTCCCGGAGTCGCGCCGGCTGGGAGTCGAGCACCGGGCGCGCAAGTGACACCCGACTGGTCGCAGACCCCGGTGGTGCTGGCCCCCATGGCCGGGGGGCCGAGCACCGTGCGCCTGGCAGCCGCCGTCGCCGAGGCGGGCGGCTTCCCCTTCCTCGCAGGCGCCTACCTCAGCCCGGAGCGGCTTCGCAGCGACATCGAGGAGCTCCGCTCGCTCACGCGCAAGCCCTTCGGGGTCAACATCTTTGCGCCCTCGCCTGACGACTGGTCCATGACCGCTGCCGCGGAGGCGTATGCCGAGCTGCTGGCCCCGTGGGCCGCGGCGGCCGGGGTGGCCCTCGGCTCGCCGCGCTACGACGACGACAGCTTTGCGGCGAAGGTCGACGTGCTCGTGGCCGCGGCGCCCAGCCTCGTCAGCTTCGCGTTCGGCTGGCCGCCCGCGCAGGCCGTGACCCGCCTGCAGTCCGCTGGCGTGCAGGTCTGGGTGACCCTGAACGAGCCTGCCGAGGTGGAGTGGGCCGAGGCGCTCGGCGTGGACGGGATCGTCGCGCAGGGCTGGGAGGCCGGCGGCCACAGGGGCGGTCCGGTCGACACCGGCGCCGAGCAGCTGCCCGTCCGCGAGCTGGTCCGCGCCGTTCGCGCCCGCACCAGCCTGCCGGTCATCGCGGCCGGGGGCCTGATGACCGGGGGCGAGGCTGCTGAGGTGCTCTCGCTGGGCGCGAGCGCCGTCGCCTTCGGCACGGCCTTCCTCGACTGCCCGGAGGCGGGTACGGCGGAGGTCCACGCGCACGCCCTCACCCACCGTGAGGGCACCGTGGTGACGCGGGCGTTCACCGGCCGCAGCGCCCGGGCCCTGCGCACCGCGTGGACGGACGGCTACGGCACCGCCGCGCCCGCGGCATACCCGCACGTGCACCACGTCACCGCTCCGCTGCGCGCGCACGGCAAGGCCACGGGGGAGGCCGAGCTGGTCCACCTCTGGGCCGGCATGGGCCACCGCCGGCTGCGCACGCTCCCGGCCGGCGAGCTGTGCCGGCAGCTGCTGGACGAGCTGGCGCAGGCCACGCAGGCGCGCCGCGCCGGTAAACAGGGGTGAGCGCTGTCGCTGCCGTCCACTAGCGTGGCGCCTGTGACTGGGGACGACATTCTGCTGAGCGCCAAGGGCCTGACCAAGACGTTCGGCGACTTCACGGCCGTCGACGGCATCGACTTCGCGGTGCGCAAGGGCGAGGCCTTCGGTTTCCTCGGTCCCAACGGCGCCGGCAAGTCCTCCACCATGCGCATGGTCGGCTGTGTGTCGCCGGTGTCCGGCGGCGAGCTGCGGCTCTTCGGCCAGGACCCGGCCACCGCCGGCCCGGCGATCCGGGCCCGGCTCGGGGTGGTCCCGCAGCGCGACACCCTCGACGAGGAGCTCACGGTCGAGGAGAACCTCTGGATCTACGGGAGGTACTTCGGCCTCTCCCGCAAGGAGGTGCGTGCCCGCGCCGCGGAGCTGCTCGACTTCGCCCAGCTGACCGAGCGCGCCAAGGACAAGGTCGACCCGCTCTCCGGCGGCATGAAGCGGCGCCTCACCATCGCCCGGTCGCTGATCAACTCCCCGGAGATCCTCCTGCTCGACGAGCCGACGACCGGGCTCGACCCGCAGGCGCGACATGTGCTGTGGGACAGGCTGTTCCGGCTCAAGCGCTCGGGTGTGACGCTCGTGCTGACCACCCACTACATGGACGAGGCCGAGCAGCTCTGCGACCGCCTGGTCGTGATGGACCACGGCAAGATCGTCGCCGAGGGCTCGCCGCGGCAGCTGATCGACGAGTACTCCACACGCGAGGTCCTGGAGCTGCGCTTCGACGCCGAGGACCACAAGGACTTCGCCGAGCAGGTCACCGGCGTCGGCAAGCGGGTCGAGGTGCTCCCGGACCGCCTGCTGGTCTACACCGACGACGGGGACGAGGCCTCCGCGGTCGTCCACGCCCGCGGCATCGAGCCGCTCTCGTCGCTGGTCCGCCGCTCGACCCTCGAGGACGTCTTCCTCCACCTGACCGGGCGGACGCTGGTGGACTGATGGCCTCCGCGACCACAGCCGGGCGACCGGCACCCGTTTCGGGCGACCGCGCCCAGCACGGCATCCGCCATCCCCTGAGCACCTCGGAGCGGTGCCTCGCCGTCTTCGGGTACCTCCTGACCGTCTACAGACGCACCTGGCGCGGCAGCATCATCGGCCGCTTCCTCTCGCCGCTGTTCTTCCTGCTGTCCATGGGAGTGGGCCTCGGGGCGCTGGTCGACGACCGCGCCGGCGGCGTGGACGGCACGCCCTACCTGCAGTTCGTCGTGCCGGCCATCGTGGCGACCCAGGCGATGTGGGTGGCTATGGGGGAGTCGACCTACCAGGTGCTCGGCTACATCAAGTGGAACATGGGCTACCACGCGATGCTGGCCACGCCGCTCGGGATCCGCGACATCCTGGTCGGCCACCTGCTCTCGATCGTGGGCCACCTGACCGTCGCCACGACGATCTTCATGGCTGTCGCCGCCCTGTTCGGCGGGTTCTCGTCGTGGTGGGCGCTGCTCTGCCTGCCCATCGCCGTGTTGATGGGCATGGCCTTCACCGTCCCGATCTTCGCCTTCACCGCCCGCCAGGAGGGTGACAGCGGCTTCAACATCCTCTTCCGCTGGGTGATGACACCGCTGATGCTCTTCTCCGGCACGTTCTTCCCGATCAGCCAGCTGCCCGGGTGGATGCAGCCGCTCGCCTGGGTCACCCCGCTGTGGCATGGCGTCGAGGCGAGCCGTCAGGTGGCGACCGGCCAGGTCGAGTGGGCCCTGCTGGCCCTGCACCTGCTGGTGCTCGTCGCGTTCGTCGCGGTCGGTTGGCTGCTGGCCGTCCGCTCCTTCACCAAGAGGCTGGTCACATGAGCGCCACCGCAGCCGCACCCCGGGCCGTCTCGCGGCTGGCCCGGCTCGTCCCGATGCCCGCCGGTGCGGGCCTGGCCCGCATGCTCGTCGAGCGCAACATCACGTCGTTCCGGCACGGATGGATCGCCCTGGTCACCGGGTTCGCCGAGCCGGTGTTCTACCTCTTCTCCATCGGCGTGGGGATCGGCGCCCTGGTGCAGACGGTGCGGACCGACGGCGGCGCCGAGGTGAGCTACCTGGCCTTCGTCGCCCCGGCCCTGCTCGCCGCGTCGGCGATGAACGGGGCGGTCATGGACTCCACGTTCAACGTCTTCTTCAAGCTGAGGTACGCCCGCCTCTACGACTCGGTCCTCGCCACGCCGATGGGGCCGCGCGACATCGCCGTCGGTGAGATCGCCTGGTCGCTGATGCGCGGCGCCATGTACTCCGCGGCCTTCCTCGTCGTCGCGCTTCTCGCCGGCGCCGTGCAGTCGTGGTGGGCGCTCCTGGCGCTTCCCGCAGCGGTGTTCATCGGCTTCGCCTTCGCCGCCGTGGGCATGTTCGCCACGACGTTCATGCGCTCCTGGGTCGACTTCGACTACGTCACCCTGGCGATCCAGCCCATGTTCCTGTTCTCGGCGACCTTCTTCCCCCTCGCGACCTACCCGCCGTCGCTGCAGTGGCTGGTGCAGGCGACCCCGCTCTACCACGGGGTCGCCCTGGAGCGGGCTCTCATGCTTGGCGAGGTCGGCCCGGGGGTGCTGTGGCACGTGCTCTACCTCGTCGCGCTCGGCGGCCTCGGTGTCGTGGGCACGGCGCGGCGCCTGGAGAAGCTCCTGCTCTCGTGAGGCTGCTGGGCGCCCTTCGGGGCGAACCGGGGCCCGCCTAGGCTCGTTCCATGGCCCGCCCGCAGCACATCGACCGCGTCGAACCCGGCCCCGGCCAGGAGTCGGTCTGGGACTACCCGCGCCCACCCCGCCTGGAGCGCACCACCAACGACATCGAGGTCGTCCTCGGCGGCCGGGTCGTCGCGCGCACCAGCGCGGCCCTCCGGGTGCTGGAGACCAGCCACCCGCCGACGTACTACCT
>DASULG010000096.1:0-7506 GCA_036278335.1 Pedococcus sp. | reverse complement strand
GGAAGTGCACCGTTCGGGCCGGCCGAGCGGCCGATGGGCGGTTACCTCTCCCTTCCCCAAGACCTCTCCGATGAGGAAATGACCGCCTGGATCGAACGGGCGCGCGACCACATCGCCACGCTGCCTCCCAAGGCCAAGAAGCCACGGAAGTAACCCGCGCGCGGGCCGCGACCCACTCTCAGGCTTGGAGGCCGCCGGCTGGCTCAGTCAGCGCGTGCGGCGCGCCACTCGTCGGCGCGGATGGCGTACACCGCCAGGTCCGACCACTGACCCTTGAACCACGACGCCCGCTCGAACAGCGCCTCGCGGCGCATGCCCAACCGCTCGCAGATCCGCGCGGACGCCGTGTTGGCCGGCTCCAGCTGGGCCCACACGCGCTGGACTCCGAGGTCGTCGAAGGCGGCCGAGGCGATGGCGCGGGCGGCCTCCGTCGCGTAACCGCTGCCGGCCACGTCGGGCGCGAAGACCCAGCCGATCTCCGCCTGCCGGCCGTCGGCGCCGTCGAGGCCGTCGAGGTGGATGAGCACGTCACCGATGACCCTGCCGTCGAGCTCGACCGCCAGGGTGCAGAACCGCTGCGTGGCGTCGACTCGCCCCGCGGTTGCGCGCTCGGCGACCAGGTCGGCCACCTGCTCCTCCGTCTTCGGGTCACCGGGGATGTAGCGGACCACCTCGGGCACCGACCGGTAGGCGAACACGTCCGCTTCGTCGCCCGGGCGGAGGCTCCGGACGACGAGGCGCTCAGTCGTGATGGGAAGCCGCACGCGCGGCATACCGCTCCTCCTCCAGCCCGGGGTCGCTCAGAGGTTGATCATGTGCCCGGCGATGCCCTCGATGGCCTCTTTCATGGCCTCGCTGAGCGTCGGGTGGGCGAAGATGTTGCGGGCCACCTCGTCGGCGGTGAGGTCCCACATCTGCGCCAGCGTCAGCGCCGGGAGCAGCTCGGTGACCTCGGGGCCGATCAGGTGCGCGCCGACGATCTCGTTGTGCTCGGCGTCCGCGACGATCTTCACGAAGCCGACGCCCTCGGCCATGCCGCGCGCCTTGCCATTGGCGGAGAACGGGAACGACGCGGTCTTGACGTCGTAGCCCTTCTCCTTGGCCTGCTCCTCCGAGTAGCCGAAGGAGGCGATCTGCGGCTGGCAGAAGGTGGCCCGCGGGATCATGTCGAAGTTGATCTCCTGCGTCGGCGCACCGGCAATCGTCTCGGCCGCCACGACGCCCATGGCCTCGGCGGTGTGCGCGAGCATGAGCTTCGCGGTGACGTCGCCAATGGCGTAGACGCCGTCGACGGTGGTGCGGCCCCGCGCGTCGATCTCGATGGCACCGCGGTCGGTGGTCTTCACGCCGCTGTTCTCGAGGCCGTACCCCTCGAGGCGCGGCGCGAACCCGATGGCCTGGAGCACCTTGTCGGCCTCGAGCACCTGCTGGTCGCCCCCGCCGGCCGGCGAGACGGTGACACGCACGTTGCTGCCGGTGTCCTCGATCGCCTCGACCTTGGTCGAGAGCATGACCTTCACGCCGAGCTTCTTGTACTGCTTGAGCAGCTCCTTGGAGACGTCGGCATCCTCGGTCGGGACCATGCGGTCGAGGAACTCGACGATGGTGACGTCGACGCCGAAGTTCTTCATGACGTAGGCGAACTCGACGCCGATGGCTCCCGAGCCGGCGATGATGATCGAGCCCGGCAGCTGGTCGGTGAGGATCTGCTCCTCGTAGGTCACGACCCGCTCGGAGAGAGACGTGCCCGGGATGAGCCGGGTGGTGGCGCCGGTGGCGATGATGAGGTTGTCGCAGGTCACCGTCTGGGTCTGGCCGTCCTTGCCCTTCACCTCGACCGTCTTCGGGTCCTTGATCGTGCCCCACCCGTCGAGCTCGGTGATCTTGTTCTTCTTCATCAGGAAGTGCACGCCCTTGGCGCTGGCGTCGGCGACCTTGCGGCTGCGGGCGTGGGTGACGCCGTAGTCCATGGTCGCCTCGCCGGAGATGCCGAAGGTGGCCTTCTCGTGCGTGATGATGTGCGCGATCTCAGCGTTGCGCAGCAGAGCCTTGGACGGGATGCAGCCCACGTTGAGGCAGACCCCTCCCCAGTACTTCTCCTCCACCACCGCAGCCCTCAGTCCCAGCTGCGAGGCGCGGATCGCCGCGACGTACCCACCCGGACCAGCACCCAGAACCACAACGTCGAAGTCAGCCATGGGGGCAGCCTAGAGAACTCAGTCGGGCGACGCGCAGCGTGGGGGGCTTGCGGTGGGGGTCAGCCAAGCCGTCGCAGCGCGTCGTGGATCCGGCGCGCCGCCGGCGCTGCGGTCTCCGCGCCGGTCCCGCCCTGCGAGATGACGACGGCCACGGCATACCGCGGTCGTGTGGCAGGGGCGTACGAGACGAACCACGAGGTGTCCTCGGCGCCGTACGCCTCCGCGGTGCCGGTCTTGCCCGCGACCGGCCAGGACGCCAGGGGGAAGCCGGCGAAGGCACCCTTCGCGGTCCCCTCGGTCACCACGCCGGTCAGGGCGTCGTGCAGGAACGCGACCATCGACGGCGTCAGCCCGACCGACCCATCCCGGTGCGGGGCGAGCTCCTCCTCGGCTCCCCCGCCGGGCGCCGTGAACGCCTGCGCCACCTGCGGGGTCCACAGCGTGCCGCCGTTGGCGATGGCGGCGTAGACCCGCGTCATCTGCAGGGGCGTCACAGCGATGTCGCCCTGGCCGATGGAGAAGTTCGCGGCGTCACCAGCCCGGAACTGAAAGCCCGTCTGGCAGTTCTCCACGGCCAGCGTCTTGAGGTAGGCCGCGCGCGCCCCATCCGTGGCCGCGACCTCCGGGTAGCCCCGGCGGGCGCGAGCGCACGTGTCGGCCCGGGTGTGCTCCCACGTCGCACGCTTCTGCTCGCGGCCGGGGATCCGGCCGCCCTGCTCCCCCGGCAGGTCGATCCCGGTCGGCCTCCCGAGCCCGAAGGCCCGGGCGGTGGCGATGAACGGGTCATGCCGGTCACTGGTCGCGCCGAGGCCGCCCTGGGCCTGCCACGCGCGGTAGGCGAAGTCGTAGAAGATGGTGTCGCAGGAGACGACGACGGCCTTGCGCAGCGAGATCCGGCCGTAGGCGCGCGACTCGAAGTTGCGGAACGCGCGGTTTCCGATGTGGTAGCTCGACGTGCAGTTGTAGGTGCCGCCGAGCGGGTTGCCGGCGGCGATCGCACCGGGCAGCGAGACGACCTTGAACGTCGACGCGGGCGCAAAGGCCGACGAGGTCACGCGGGAGACCAGGGGTGTGCCTGCCTTGGGGTCGGTGAGCGTGGCCAGCTCGCGCTCGGTGATGCCACCGGTCCAGATGCCCGGGTCGTATGCCGGGTAGCTGGCGGCCGCGACCACCCCGCCGTTGGTGACGTCGAGGACGACGGCAGCGCCGGCGTCGGCTCGCCAGCCCCGGGACCTGGCCGTCGTGACCGCCTCGGCGAGCGCTCTCTCGGCAGCGGACTGCACCCGCAGGTCGAGGTGGGTCACGACGTCCCTGCCCGGCACGGGTGGCTGCTTCGACAGCGTCCCGGTGACCACCCCCCGCGGGTCGATGGCGACCGTGGTCCGCCCGGGCGTCCCGCGGAGGACCCGGTCGTACTCCGCCTCCAGACCTGAGCGTCCCACCATGTCGGTGTCGGCCACGAGGCCCTTGCCGGCCGTGACGTCCTGCGGGCTGGCGCGGGCGAGGTACCCGAGGACGTGGGCTGCGCCGGCCTGGGCGGCTGCTGGGTACTCCCGCACGGGGCGGGCCAGGACGCCGACGCCCGGGAAGTCCTCGGGCCGCTCGAGCAGGCTGAGGGCGCGTGTCGGGTCGACCCCGGCAGCCACCGGGATGGGCTGGTAGGGCGAGCCGTTGAAGCACACCGGGGTCGGCGGTGCGCCGGCGGCGCCGCAGGCCTGGGTCCGGCCCCAGACCTGCTCGAAGGGCAGCCCGAGAACGCCGGCGACGGCGCGCACCAGCGCCCTGCCCCCGTCCTCGGACTCCAGCAGCACCTTGCGCTGCACCGTGACCACGGCCTCGGAGGTGTTGTCCGCGAGCGGGACCCCGTTGCGGTCGAGGATGCGCCCCCGCACGGCCGGCTCGGTGATGACCCGCGTGTTCACGGTCGCAGCCGCCTGGACGTAGTCCGCGTGCTCAGTGAGCTGGACCTCTGCCAGCCTGCCTAGCAGCGTCCCCACCAGCGACAGCACCACCACGCCGAAGACCCACAGTCGGGCCGAGGTGTCGCGAGTGCGAGTCACGCCGGCCGCCGCCGCGCCAGAGCCTGCTCAGCCCACAGCAGCGGCGGGACCGCGAGGATCCCGAGCGCGGTCGTCAGGCCCAGCCACAGGGCGGTGTCCACCCAGGCCACCGGTGCCGCTGCCAGGACCGCTGCGGCCACGCGGCCCGCGGCAAGCACCAGGGCGGAGACCCCCACGACCAGGGCGACCCAGCCGAGCGGGGCCCGCCCCTCGCGCCGTCCGGCGCCGGCGACCAGGCCGGCTGCGGCATACAGCAGGGCGCTGGACCCGAGGACCTGGCTGCCAGGCGGCATGAGGTCCACGACCCACCCGGCCGCGAGGCCCATCAGGGCACCGCTCGAGGGTCCGCTGAGCAGTGCGCCCGCCACGACGACAGGCAGCACAAGGTCTGGCACGAGGCCCACACCACGGGAGCCCAACGCCACTGCGACCAGGGCGGCCAGGACGGCCGCCAGGCTCCGCAACAGGCCGAGGACGGACAGGCCGCGGATCACCCGGAAGCCCCCTGCGTCGGGGACCGCGGCGTCGTACGAGGCGTGGACAGCAGGATCCCCACGATGTCGAGAGTGGTCACGTCGACCGCCGGGGTCACGGCCGCGGTGGGCGCGAGCTGACCCCGGGCCGCGTCGACGGCTCTGACGGTGCCGACAGGGATCCCCGGCAGGAAGGGACGGCCTCCCGCGCTGCCCATGGTCGTGACCGGGTCCCCCACCCCGACCGTGCCGCGCTGCACCAGCTCGAGACTGAGCTGGCCCGCCGGCCGCGGCCGTTCGCCGGCGGCACCGGTGATCGAGCCCAGGGTGCCGGCTCGCCCGACCCGGACCCCGACGGTGAGGTCGGCGCTGCCGACGAGGAGCACGTCGGAGGTCCACGGCCCGGTCGAGACGACCCGGCCCACCAGGCCCTCGGCGCTGACGACGGTGAGGTCCTTGGTGACGCCGTCGCGCGAACCAGCGTCGAGGGTGATCCGCTCAGGCCCGGACGCGCCCTGCACCCCCACCGCGACGACCCTCGCCGGCACGAACCGGGCGGCTCTCGTGGCGGGGGCCTCGAGGAGGGCGGAGAGGCGACGCGCCTCCTCGAGGCTGCGCCCCAGCGCGGGCGTCTCGTACCCGAGACGCACCCGGCCGGCGGCAGGACCGTCGGCGGCGACGGGCCCGGATGTCCCGGAGCGCGAAAGCCGCTCGAGGGGACCGAGCACCGCAGCCCCGGCTCCCCTCAGCTCGGAGGAACCCGACCAGCCGGCCACGTCGGCAGCCATGACCACGACGGTTGCGGCCACGAGGACGAGGAGCGGGCGGCGGCGGGTGGGGCGGCGCATCGGGATCAGAAGCGACGGGTGTCGACCAGGACCCGCTGGAGGGTGGCGAACTCCTCGACGCACCGCCCCGACCCGAGCACGACGGAGCGCAGCGGGTCCTCGGCGACGCGGACGGGCACACCGAGCTCATGGCGCATCCGCTCGTCGAGCCCGCGCAGCAGGGCGCCGCCCCCGGTGAGGGTGATACCCGTGTCGAGGACGTCGCCCGCCAGCTCCGGCGGGCACACGTCGAGGGTGGCGCGCACCAGCTCCACCATCTGCAGCACCGGCCCCTCGATGGCCCGGCGCACCTCCGGGCTGGAGATCGACACGGTCTTCGGGAGCCCGGTGAGCAGGTCGCGGCCGCGGACCCGGGCGCTGGTCTCCTCCCGCAGGGGGAAGGCTGAGCCCGCCTTGACCTTGATGTCCTCGGCGCTGCGCTCACCCAACAGCAGGGAGTACTCGCTCTTGATGTGGGCGATGATCGCCTCGTCGATCTCGTCGCCGCCGACGCGCAGCGACCGCGAGGTCACGATCCCGCCAAGGCTGATCACCGCGACGTCCGTCGTGCCGCCGCCGATGTCGACGACCATCGACGCGGCCGTCTCGTTGACCGGGAGCCCGGCCCCGATGGCGGCGGCCATGGGCTCTTCGATGACGTAGACCCGACGGGCGCCCGAGCGGACCGCTGCGTCCTCCAGCGCGCGCCGCTCGACCCCCGTGACCTCACTGGGCACGCAGACGACCATCCGAGGCCGGATGAGCCGAGACGGCCGGACCTGGTCGACGAAGTAGCGCAGCATCCGCTCGGTGATGTCGGCGTCGGAGATCACACCGTCCTTGAGCGGGCGCACCGCGTGGACGTGCCCCGGCGTGCGGCCGAGCATCTCCTTGGCGCGCGTGCCCGCCGCGAGCAGCCGGGAGGTGCCTGCCTCCACCGCCACGACCGAGGGCTCGTCGAGGACGACCCCGCGGCCCTTCTCGTAGACAAGGGTGTTCGCCGTCCCGAGGTCGATGGCGAGATCCCTCCCCAGCGTCATCCAGCCCCTCGCCCCGCTCACGGTGGCGATGCTACGCGGCAGACGGCGCCAGACCGGGAGCCGCGAGGACGTGTCGCGGCCTAACCGGCGGCCCCGCGCACCTCGAGGTCGCGCAGCAGCCGCTCGGCGGCAGCCTGCAGCACGGGCGCGATCTCCTCCACGCGCTCCAGGGTCACCCGGCCGGACGGTCCCGAGACCGAGATCGCGAGCCGGGCGGGGGTGTCGGTCACGGCCACCGCCACGCACCGCACGCCCACTTCCTGCTCGCCGTCATCCACGGCATACCCGCGCTCCCGGATGCCCTGGAGCTCTGTGAGCAGGGCGTCGGGGTCGGTGATGGTGTGCTCGGTCCGAGCGCGCAGGCCCGTGCGGGAGACGAGGTCGAGGACGTGGGCGTGGGAGAGCTGGGCCAGCAGGGCCTTGCCCACGCCGGTGCAGTGCGGCTGGACGTGGCGTCCCACCTCGGTGAACATGCGCATGGCGTGGCGCGAGGGCGCCTGCGCGAGGTAGACGATCGAGTCTCCCTCCAGCATGGCCAGGTTCGCCGTCTCGCCTATCTCCTCGGCCAGCTGCCTCAGGTAGGGCATGGCCTGGGCGCCGAGGGTCAGCCCCGCCACCTCGCCGAGCCTGATGAGCCGCGACCCGAGCGCGTACCGGTGCGACGGCTCCTTGCGCACGTACCCCCCGGCGATGAGCGCCTGCATGAGGCGGTGCACGGTGGGCATGGGCAGCGTCGCGGACGCGGCCAGCTGGGAGATCGTGACGATGCCGCCCGCGTCGGCCATCAGCTCGAGCAGGTCGAAGGCGCGCTCGAGGGACTGCACGCCCCCGCGCCGGGCCCCCGTAGCCTCGCCAGCCGTCACCGCCACCAGCTCTCCTTCTGGGCCGGTCCCGCCCGCCGGGGCGGC
>DASULG010000095.1:0-2817 GCA_036278335.1 Pedococcus sp. | reverse complement strand
TTGGTCGTCGGAGCGCAGGGAGGCCGGGGTGCTGGAGGAGACGCAGGAGACCGAGGAGATCATCCAGCGGGTAGCCGCGTTGGATATCGGCAAGGCCGAGCTGACCTGCTGTGTGCGGGTGCCCAGCCCAGGCAAGCGCGGCCGGCGTGCGCAGGAGGTCCGGACCTACCGGACGATGACCCGGTCGCTGCTGGTCATGGCCGACCGGCTGCGGGAGTTGGGCGTGACCCGGGTAGTGATGGAGGCAACCTCGGACTACTGGAAGGGAGTCTTCTACCTGCTGGAAGCGCACGGGTTCGAGGTCTGGCTGGTCAACGCCCGAGACGTCAAGCATCTGCCCGGGCGTCCCAAGACCGACACGCTGGACGCGGTCTGGCTGTGCAAGGTCGCCGAGCGGCAGATGCTGCGCCCCTCGTTCGTGCCGCCACGAGGAATCCGCCAGCTGCGGGACGTGACCCGCTATCGGGCTGACCTGGTCGGGGTGCGGACTGCCGAGAAGCAGCGGGTCGAGAAGCTGCTGGAGGACGCCCAGATCAAACTCTCGGTGGTCGCCAGCGACATCTTCGGGGTGTCCGGGCGGGCGATGCTGGCGGCGCTGATCGCCGGGGAACGCGACCCTGAGCGGCTGGCCCAGCTGGCCCGTGCGCGGATGCGGGCCAAGCTGTCGCTGTTGGCGGAGGCGTTCACCGGGTTCTTCACCGACCATCACGGCTTCCTGCTGGCCAGGATGTTGGACCGGATCGACGCGCTGAGCGCCGACATCGCCGCGCTCGACGCCAGGATCGAAGCGCTGATCGGCCCGTTCGCCCAAGCGGTCGACCGGCTGGATGAGATCCCCGGGATCGGCCAGACCGCCGCGCACCTGCTCATCGCCGAGATCGGGGTCGACATGACCCGGTTCCCAACCGCTGGGCACCTGGTGTCGTGGGCCAAGTTCGCCCCAGGCGTCAAGGAGTCCGCCGGCAAACGCAAGGGCACCGCCACCACCGGGCACGGCAACCCCTACCTCGCCCGGGTGCTCGGGGAGGCCGCCGTGGCTGCCGGGCGGACCGATACCTTCCTTGGGGAGCGCTACCGGCGGATCGCTCGCCGACGCGGCGCCAACAAGGCGATCGTCGCGGTCGGCCGGTCCATCCTGGTCATCGTCTGGCACCTGCTGGCCGACCCCAGCGCCCGCTTCTGTGACCTCGGCGCCGGCTTCTACGACACCCGCGTCAACGCCGACCGCGCCAAGCGCAACCACGTCCGCCAGCTCCAAGCCTTGGGCTACAAGGTCACCCTCGAACCCGCCGCCTGACCACGGTCCATCACAGGTCAACCAAGGTCAACCTGATTGGATCCGGGCTCCGCCCGGATGCTGCCACGTGCCTGCTCGCCGTTGATTCTCGGATCAGGATGAGGTCCCAGGTTCAAGTCCTGGCAGGCCCACCAGCCATCGTCGCAGGTCAGAGCGCTGCCGGCAGTGAGCTGGGAGCGCTCGCTGCCGGCTTGGGCCGCGCTGGGGCCGCACGCCCATCCCGGCCGGCACGTCCAGTGGCCCCTCCGGGTCCGCCCACCCGGCCGTCAGGCTCGGCGACGACCACGCACCGTGGTCGCGCCCCCAGCTCGAGGATGGCCGCCACGCGGCGGGTGCAGCCACCTCGTGCTGCAGCCTGCTCCCGTGCCCACAGCGCCGCCGCCCGCGAGGGGCGCTCCGATCGCCGGCCTGGCCTGCCTGGTCGCTCAGGTCAAGCGTGGCCGCTGCGGCCCGCACCCAACCGGCAGCCCGGGTCCGCCACCGACCTCCCATTGACCAACGCGACTTCGGCAGCGTCGCCCGCGTCCCAGCCTCCTCGACCGTTGATCGAGCCGTCGCCAGCTCGGCGGCCACCGGGGTCTCCACCGGTTCCGGTGGTCACGGTCGCCCGGCCACCTCGACCTGGGCCCGACCGCCACCGCCTGAGGTGGAGGAGACGGACGCGTCCGGATGGACGGGGACAGACACCAGACGGCTGGACACCGGACGGGTGGACAGCATACGGCCGACCGCCGGACCGTCTGGACGACGACCCCAGGTGACCGGACACCGGACGGCTGGACAGCCGGATCCCGGACGCCGATACCGGAGGGGTGGACACCGCATGCTGGACACCGGCGACCGACGCTGTGGCTTGGCTGCTGGCAGTGTCGACCACAGCGACGACGCCCGACCTGGCGATACCGGCTGGACGCTCCTCCGGGCAGACGCCGTCTGGGCGAGCAACAACCAGGACCGCTCAGCAGCAAGGACTCCGAGGGCCCCCCACGCTCCTACGGACGGGCCTGGCCACCGCCGCGACAGTCAGCTGCAGGTGGTATGCCGCCATCCAGCTGGCGCCTCGGCGCACTGCTGTCCTCGGATTGATTCGGGTCGAGCGTAGGGCGGCGCGGAGCCGGCCATCCGGTATACGGCGACGGGTGGGAAGGAGCTATCGGGGCTAATCGGTGCAGGGTGGTAGCAGGACGGATGGTGGTGTGCTGGAGCCAGATCAGGAAGCCTAGATCAGGCGTACAGCTACCTGGTCTCAAGGCTGGGCAGCCAACTGCACCACGACCTGGCGACCGAGTTTGCATGCTCGCGGCGCCGTTGCCCAGGCCGGCGGCCGCCGGCTCCAAGCCCATCGAAGGCTACGCACCTCCCCTCAGGGTGAGGCCCTGGAGGCGACGCATCGGCCACGGCCGGCATAGGCCGTCGTGCTAGGAGCTCAGGAACTGGAGTATCCGCTGGTTGACCTGCTGGGCCTTGTCCATGGCCAGCAGGTGGCCGGCACCCGACAGCAGCTCCGCCTGCACCTCTGG
>DASULG010000094.1:0-6676 GCA_036278335.1 Pedococcus sp. | reverse complement strand
GTCCCTGCGTCACGACCTCGTCGACCTCCGCCGTCGCCTGCACCGGGTGCCGGAGCTGGGTCTGGAGCTGCCGATCACGCAGAGCCTGGTCCTGGAAGCACTGGAGGGCCTCGACCTCGAGGTCTCGGTGGGCAAGGAGCTGTCCTCCGTCACGGCCGTGCTGCGCGGCCGGGGAGGGGACACCACCTCCTCGGCGCGCCGCCCCGTCGTGCTGCTTCGCGGCGACATGGACGCACTGCCGGTGACCGAGGACCTCGACCTCGACTACGTCTCCAGCCACGAGGGGCTGATGCACGCCTGCGGGCACGACCTGCACGTCGCGAGCCTGGTCGGTGCGGCCCGCGTCCTGCACGAGATGCGCGATGAGCTGGCCGGCGACGTCGTGTTCATGTTCCAGCCCGGCGAGGAGGGCCCGGGCGGCGCGGACATCATGGTCCGGGAGGGCCTGCTCGAGGCTGCGGGCCGCCGCGTGGACGCGGCATACGCCATGCACGTCTACTCCGCGGAGTTCCCCCGCGGGGTGTGGTTCGGCCGCCCCGGCCCGCTGATGGCGGCCGCCGACGAGGTGCGGGTCCGCGTCGTGGGCGAGGGCGGTCACGGCTCGGCGCCGTTCCGCACGAGGGATCCCATCCCCGCTGCCTGCGAGATGGTGCTCGCCCTCCAGTCGATGGTCACCCGCACCTTCGACGTCTTCGACCCGGTGGTCGTGACCGTCGGGCGGATCGCCGGAGGGACCAAGGACAACATCATCCCCGACGACGCCGTCTTCGAGGCGACCCTGCGGACGCTGTCGGAGGAGAACCGGGTCGCCGTGCGCGAGCGGATCGAGCGCCTCGTCACCGGTATCGCCGCCGCCCACGGGCTCACGGTCGAGGTGGACTTCACCATCGGCTACCCGGTCACGGTCAACGATGTCGACGAGTACGCCTTCGCCCAGGAGACGATCGTCGACCTCTTCGGCCCCGAGCGGTACATGACGATGGCTGAGCCTGAGATGGGGTCGGAGGACTTCTCGTTCGTGGGCCAGCTGGTCCCCAGCGCCTACGTGAACCTCAGCGTGTGCCCCTGCGACGACTGGGAGCACGCCCCGGACAACCACTCGCCGCGGGCCGGGTTCGACGACGCCTTCCTGCCGGACGCGACCGCCCTGCTGGCCGAGCTCGCCCTGCGGCGGCTCAGCCGCTGACCACCCGCAGGGTCAGCGGGTCCGGCGCCAGCACGGCGACGGCAGCCACGTGCGACGGGTCGCCCAGCTCCACGTCGGCGAGCTGCACCGGGCCGTCCAGCGGGTGCTCGCCCCGCCAGGACACCAGGGCCGGCTGCTCCTTCGGCCCGGTGACGATGACCTGACGGGGGTCGACGACCAGGCCGTGCCCGCTGGCCTTGAGCACTGACTCCTTGCGCGCCCAGACCTGGGCCCGCGCTCGGCGCAGGGCCTCCCCGTCGAGCCCGTCCAGGGCCGCCACCTCGACCTCGTCGAGGGTGACGACGTTGAAGCCGTCGAAGTCGCTCTCGTCGAGCTCCTCCACGTCGACCCCCACCTCCCCGTCACCGGAGAGGGCGGCGACGGCCAGGTCGCCGGCATACGACAGGCTCACGAAGAGCCCGGGGTGCCCAGCCACGCGCGGCTTGCCGTGGCGATGGCTGCCACAGGTGGCGCACGTCCGGTCGAAGCGCACCGCCTCGGGCTCGACCCCGAGCCACTCGCCGACGCCCGTGCGCAGGAGGGCGTGCGCGGTGGCGTAGCGCGCCGGGCTGCTGCGCCGGGCGGCGCGCTCCCGCTCGTTCTGGTCGAGCAGGTCGAAGAGGGCGGGGTCGTCACTGACCCGGCGCCACAGGACCTTCACCTCGACTGCCACGGGGCAGATCATCGCAGGCGCACGCCGATCGGGGCACCGGCTGCCCCGCGAGGCAGGTCGCGGCGCTCCGAGTGAGTAGCGGAGTGCGCGGAGTGCGCTACGGCTGCGCCTCTCCCCTCTAGACTGTGCCCGCCGGCGGGAGGCCGCCGGCATGCCCCCGTAGCTCAGCTGGATAGAGCAAGGGCCTTCTAATCCCTAGGTCGCAGGTTCGAGTCCTGCCGGGGGCGCCGAGTCGCCGAGGGGAAAGCGGTCGAGCACCTCGTAGCGGGGCCGCCGACGAGGTCCCTCTCCCAGGTGGGACTCGATGAGGGCGACGTCCAGCGCCACCCAGGGCGGACCGGCATACCCCTCGAACACCCGCA
The DNA here is from genome assembly GCA_036278335.1 of Pedococcus sp. Taxonomy (GTDB): domain Bacteria; phylum Actinomycetota; class Actinomycetes; order Actinomycetales; family Dermatophilaceae; genus Pedococcus_A. Next base: position 4,455 of record DASULG010000094.1, on the reverse strand, counting down.
GCCATCGCGTGACCTCGGAGGGTCGGCGCAGCCGCGCCAAGGTCAGGTGGGGGTGGAACGGCCCGCCCTCCGGGGCTGCTCCGGCCTTCGCGCACACCGACCGTATGCCGCGGGCCAGGTGCGGCAGCCCGTCTCCCTCGTGCTCGACCCCGGCCCAGAGCACCCGGGCCGCGTACGGGTTGGGGAAGGCACCGCTCCCGGCCACCCGCAGAGGCAGCGGCGCTCGCCGTCGAGCCGCCCGGGTCAGCCGCGCGACCAGCTCGTCCAGGACGCGGTCCGGGACGTCGGGCATGAAGGCAAGAGTGAGGTGCCACTGCTCAGGGGTGGTCCACCGCAGGTCGGGCCCGGCCTCCTGGCGCGGCTCGAGGAAGGCGGCGAGGTCCTCGATCGCCTCGGGAGGTGGCACCACGGCCGCGAACAGGCGCATGCGGTCATTGTGGCGTCACCTGCGGCTGCTCGGATCCCGGCCGGCGCACCTCGGTCGCGATGGCGCTCGCAACGGCGAGCGGGTCCTCGTGCTGCCAGTACCGCAGGACCGTCCAGCCGGCGGCCTCGAGACGGGCGGTCGTGTCCAGGTCGCGCGCGATGTTGCCCTCGATCTTGTCGGTCCAGTACGTCGCGTGGGTGCGCGGGTGGGTGCGGTGCTGGGGGCAGCCGTGCCAGAAGCAGCCGTCGATGAAGACGGCGACCCGCGCCCGTGTGAAGACCAGGTCCGCGGTGCGCGGGATGGTGGGCTCGGGCCGCACCGAGACGCGGTAGCGCAGCCCGAGGGCATGAACGGCACGCCGTACGGCCCACTCCGGGGCAGTGTCGCGCGGACGGTTGGCCTGCATCACGCGCCGGACCGCCTCCGAGCTCGCCCACGACTCCTGTCCCACGGGGGACCAACGCCAGCCAGGACAGCGCCGTGAGTGCTCACGCGCTGGTTCGGTCTCCCGGCGGAGACTTTTCAGGATCCTTTGGCCAACACCGGTGCGGCCGTTCGTTCCGTATGTCCCGGGTTGGTTAGTCTTGCGCCGTGAGTGGGCCAGGGGACGAGAGCACGGCATTGCTGGCTGCAGTAACGGCACTGCGTGCCGAGGTGGCATCCAGCCGCCTCCCACTCGACATCCCCCAGACACAGGCCGCCAAGGTCCACCGCGAGTCGCTGCTCAGGCAGCTCGATGACTACGTCGTGCCCCGCCTGTCCTCCATCGACGCCCCGCTGCTGGCCGTCATCGGCGGGTCGACGGGCGCCGGCAAGTCCACCCTGGTCAACTCCATCGTCGACGCCGAGGTCAGCCGGTCCGGGATCCTCCGCCCGACCACGGTCAGCCCGGTGCTGGTCCACCACCCCCAGGACCGCCACTGGTTCGCCGGCGACCGGGTGCTACCCGGCCTGAGCCGGGTCACGGGCGGGCACGGCGAGGACGGCCCGGGGTCGGTGCGGCTGGTCGCCTCGAGCTCCCTGCCGCCCGGCATGGCGCTGCTCGACGCCCCGGACATCGACTCCGTCGTCTCTGCCAACCGGGCGCTGGCGACCCAGCTGCTCTCGGCCGCCGACCTGTGGCTGTTCGTGACGACCGCCGCGCGCTATGCCGACGCCGTCCCTTGGGAGCTCCTCCGCCAGGCCTCTGAGCGGGGCACCGCGGTGGCGATCGTGCTCGACCGCGTGCCGCCCGAGGCCATGACCGAGATCAGGTCGCACCTCGCGTCGATGCTGCGCGAGCAGGGCCTGGCGACCGCGCCGATCTTCGGCATCCCGGAGTCGGCGCTGACCGCTGAGGGCCGCCTCCCCGAGGGCGACGTCGAGCGGCTGAAGTCCTGGCTCACCGCCCTGGCCAGCGACGCTCGCGCCCGGGCCAGCGTGGTCCGCCAGACCCTGTCTGGCGCTCTTGACTCGCTCAACGGGCGCACCCTCGAGCTGGTCGAGGCCAGCGCAGCCCAGCAGGCGGCCACCGACGCGCTGCGCTCGGCCAGCGACCACGCCTACGCCGAGGCCCTCGCCCACGTCGAGGAGGGGATCACCGACGGGACGCTGCTGCGCGGGGAGGTCCTGGCCCGCTGGCAGGAGTTCGTGGGGACGGGCGAGTTCTTCCGGCAGGTGGAGTCCGCGGTGTCCCGGCTGCGCGACCGCATCACGGCCGCCGTCAAGGGCAACCCCGCGCCCTCCGGAGACCTCGGTGAGGCTCTCCAGACAGGGGTGGCTGCGCTCGTCTCGGCGCAGGCGCAGGGCGCTGCCGCCGCTGGCGCGCGTGCCTGGCGCATGCTCCCGGGCGGCCCGGCCGTGGTGGGGGACCACCCGGAGCTCGCCAAGGCCTCGCCCTCGCTGGAGAGTGCCGTCGACCGCCTGGTCAGGGACTGGCAGGGCGAGGTGCTCGACCTCGTGCGGTCCGAGGGGCGCGACCGACGCACGACAGCCCGCATCGCGGCATACGGCGTCAACGGGATCGGTGTGATCCTCATGCTCGTCGCGTTCGCGCACACCGGGGGGCTGATCGGGGCCGAGGTCGGCATCGCCGGCGGCACCGCGGTGCTGGCCCAGAAGGTCCTCGAGGCCATCTTCGGCGACCAGGCCGTGCGTGAGATGGCGGCCAAGGCGCGCGAGCGCCTCCTGGAGCGGGTGCGCGAGCTGTATGCCGAGGAGCAGGCGCGCTTCGCCGCCGCGGTTGAGGGTGTGGAGATCGACAGGGACCAGGCAGAGCGTCTGGCAGAGGCGGCAGCAGCGGTGAAGGCGGTTCGATGAGCCCGTTGAAGATGGGCAGCAGGCAGGTCAAGGCACCCACCGCGGAACAGCTGGCCGCCAAGGCGCAGTCGCTGGAGGCCGCCCTCGACGCCGGCGGCGACGAGCTCGACCGCAGGCAGACCATGGCCGGCGCCGAGATCGTCGCGAAGGTGCAGGCTCGCACCGCCCTCCGCGGTGGGCACACCGTGGTGGCGCTCGCGGGGGCGACCGGCTCGGGCAAGTCCAGCCTGTTCAACACCATCGTCGGCGCGGAGGTCTCCACGGTGGGCGCCAAGCGGCCGACCACCTCCAAGCCGACGGCCGCCGTCTGGGGCAACGAGAGCGCGACCGAGCTGCTCGACTGGCTCACGGTCGGGCGGCGCCACCGCGTGGAGCCGCCCTCCTCCGAGACCGCTGGTGACCAGCCGGGAAGCCTCGAGGGTCTCGTGCTGCTCGACCTGCCGGACTTCGACTCCCGCGTCCTGGAGCACCGCCGCGAGGCGGACATGATCCTTGCCCTCGTCGACGTGTTCGTCTGGGTGACCGACCCGCAGAAGTACGCCGACGCCCTCCTGCACGACGACTACCTTGCGGCGCTGTCGACGCACGACGCCGTCACCGTCGTCGTCCTCAACCAGTCCGACCGCCTCACACCGGACGGCGTCCGTCAGGTCACCCAGGACCTCGTGCGACTGGGTGAGCGGGACGGCATCAAGGGCCTGCAGGTGATTGCGACGTCGGCCCGCACGGGTGCGGGCGTCAACGACCTGAGGCTCCGGCTGGCCAGCGCTGTCGCCGGGCAGGAGGCGGCCCGGCACCGGCTGGCCGCCGACATCACGGCAGTCGCCGGGCGTCTGCGCACAGGTGTCGCGGACACCGAGCCCTCACTGGGGGACCCAGCCGAGGCTGAGCTGGTGGATGCGCTGTCGCGCGCCGCCGGCATACCCATCGTCGTCAACGCCGTCGAGCGCGACTACCGGCAGGAGGCGTGGGCGCGCACAGGCTGGCCGTTCACCCGGTGGGCACGCGCTCTGCGGCCCGACCCGCTCAAGCGCCTTCGCCTGGGCAAGGGTGAGAGGGACAACCGGGACGCCGGCACGCAGCTGCTTCCGGGTGTCTCCGCCGCGGAAGTGCGCAGTGCGCTCGGGCGTTCCTCGCTGCCGCCGCCCACCCCGGCTGCCCGCTCCGCGGTGGAGCTGGCCACGCGCCGGGTGGGGGAGCGCGCCGGGCAGGGGCTTCCGATCCCCTGGGCCGAGGCGACTGCGGACGCGGCCACCCCGCCCGGGCCGGAGCTGGCCGACACGCTGGACCAGGCGATCATCAACACCCCGCTGCGGGCGCGTGACCCGATCTGGTGGACCGTCTTCGGCTACGCGCAGTGGCTCTTCGCGGCGGCGACTGTCGTCGGGCTGGTCTGGCTGCTGGTGCTGGGGGTCGTGGGCTGGCTGCGGCTGCCCGAGATCGAGACGCCGCGGCTGGGGCCGCTGCCGTACCCGTTCGTGCTGCTGGCAGGCGGGTTGCTGTTCGGCGTGCTGCTCGCGGCGGTTGCCCGTGCCTTGGCACGCGTGGGCGCCCGAAGACGTGCCGAGCTCATCCGGCGTCGGTTGCGGGAGTCGGTCTCGAGGGTGGCCAGCGAGCACATCGTGGCGCCGGTCCGGGAGGTGCTGCGGCGTCACGCAGCGGCCCGGGAGCAGCTCGACCGGGCGCGCGCCTGACGTTCCGGCCGGCGGTGCCGTCCACAGCGGTCTCTG
>DASULG010000093.1:0-2245 GCA_036278335.1 Pedococcus sp. | reverse complement strand
GGGCGGTGCTGCCCGACCCGGAGGTCGTCAGCTCGGCGAAGGGGTCGCACAGCTTCGGCCGGCAGCCCGACGACGTGGTCGAGGCGGTCAGGGAATGGCTCCGGCACACCCACGGTTGACCCCTACGACCATGTTGAAAGGGAGTCGAACCTGTGCTGATGCTCGAAGTGCCGCCTCGCACCCATGCCGGACTAGGCTGGAGTGCGATGACTGACACCCCTGCAACCGACACCACTGTCGACGTGGCATCCGAGTCCTCCGAGGAGCGCCACGCGCGCTTCGAGCGAGAGGCCATGCCACTCCTGGACCAGCTCTACTCCGCGGCGCTGCGCACCACGCGCAACCCGGCGGACGCCGAGGACCTCGTCCAGGAGACCTACGCGAAGGCCTACGCGGCCTTCCACCAGTACAGACCGGGCACCAACTTCAAGGCCTGGATGTACCGCATCCTCACCAACACCTACATCAACAGCTACCGCAAGAAGCAGCGCGAGCCCCAGCAGTCGGACGCCTCCGACATCGAGGACTACCAGCTCGCGCGGGCCGAGTCGCACACCTCCAGCGGGCTGCGCTCTGCCGAGGCGGAGGCGCTGGACCGCCTCCCCGACACCGAGGTCAAGCGCGCCCTGAAGGAACTGCCGGAAGACTTCCGCCTTGCGGTCTACCTTGCTGATGTGGAGGGCTTCGCCTACAAGGAGATCGCCGAGATCATGGATACGCCGATCGGGACGGTCATGTCGCGGCTGCACCGCGGGCGCCGTCAGCTGCGCGAGCTTCTCACCGACTATGCCGCCGGGCGCGGCTTCGTGAAGCAGGGGGCGACGTCATGAGCTGTGGGTACGGGCCAGGCAACAAGGGCGCCTTCGACGACGAGCACGCCGACTGCTCCGAGGTGCTGCACCGCATCTACGAGTACCTCGACGGCGAGATGACCGAGGGCGACACGCACAAGATCGCCCAGCACCTGCACGAGTGCGGCCCCTGCCTGAAGCAGTACGACCTCGACCAGGCGCTCAAGGCTCTGGTCAAGCGGTCCTGCCAGTGCGAGTCGGCGCCCGTGGAGCTGCGCACGCAGATCATGGCCCGCATCACGACAATCCACCTCGAAGTCTCCGAATAGCCACCGCCACCCTTACGTCGTAGACGGCCGGGAGCCGTGCTGGGACAGATGTCCCCTATGCGCGAGTGCGCTCGTGGCCGACTACGACGCAAGGACGACGGGTATGCCGCCGGGGAGCGTCCGCGGGCCCATCGAGGCTCGCGCCCAGAGAGCGAACGGGGCCCATCGAAGCTCGCGGGCAGACAGCGAACGGGGCGCCAAAGCGAGTCGGATGACTCGCCTGGCGCCCCGTTCGAGCGTCTGTGGCTGCTGCTCAGGCGTTGGGCTTGCGGCCGTGGTTGGCCGCGTTGCCCTTGCGCGAGCGGCGCTTGCGGGCGCGCTTGCTCATGGGACTCTCCATTGCTGGTGGGTTCGGCGCAGGAGCCCGCGCCGCGTTCGCGGGCTATTCTCGCATAGAGGCAACGCCCGGATGAAACGGGCGGCATTATTCAAGGTTTGGTCAAGAAAAGTTCTGGGTTCGTGCAAAAGAGTAGGAACCGGGCATCATAGGAGTGCCGAGGTGCCCAACCCCCGCAGGTGCCCGACCGTATGACGGCCTGCGTTGCCGACGCATCAGTGTGCAACAGCAGCAATAAGGAGACCCCGCCATGAAGGCTCTCAACATCACGATCGAGTCCGTCCTCACCGAGCAGGGGGGCGCGCTCTCCTTTGCTGGGCCGCGGATCCCGACTGTTTGGACCTGGGGCGGCGGCTACGCCTAAGCCCCCTCTTCACAGGCAACTGCCGTCTAGATTGTCCCTATGACGGCAGATGCCAGCGGCACCGGGGTTCCCCGGGGTCGCATGACCACGGCGACGTACGTCTACGTCGCCGTTGTCGTCGCTTTGGCGCTCGCCCTGCTGGGTCTTGGCTGGGTCACCGTGGGTCCGCCCTACGACCTGGTGGCGCTCGTGGTGCTGGTGGCGCTCAGCGTCGTCAGCTGGGTCCTGCGTGACACCGACGTGGTCCACCGCGTCCAGATCTCGCTGATCAGCATCGTCCTCTTGGCCTCAGCGGTGATCGTCGGACCCGTCGGGGCCGCGCTCGTCGGCATGGTCGCCACCGTCTTCGAGTCGCGCAAGGCGCCCACCGCCGTGCGGCTGTTCAACATGGCGATGGTGAGCGCCGTCGGCTCGGTTGGCGGGC
>DASULG010000092.1:0-4523 GCA_036278335.1 Pedococcus sp. | reverse complement strand
CGCCAAGCTGCCGCGCCGCCCAGTCGGCCTCTGGTCGGGCCGCACCGTCACTCGCCAGTCCCCATTCGGTACCCCACGCCGCGTACCGTCCGGATGAACCGGGGCTCGGTGGCGTCGTCGCTGAGCTTGCGGCGCAGGTGGCCGATGTGGACGTCGACCAAGTGCTCGTCGCCGACCCACGTTTCGCCCCACACGACGTCGACGAGCTGACGTCGGCTGAACGCCATCCCGGGTCGCTCGGACAGGGCGGCGAGCACGTCGAACTCCGTCCGCGTCAGGGAGACCGGTTCCTGCTCCAGCCACACGTCGCGGCCAACCACATCGATGGCCAGCGGCCCGAATCGGCGGACGTTGGCGTTGTCCGGTCCCGCGGCACCGAGGGGCCGCGGTCGGCGCAGCATCGCCCGCAGGCGCGCCACCAGCTCGCGGGGGCTGAAGGGCTTGGTCATGTAGTCGTCGGCGCCGACCGAGAGCCCGACCAGGGTGTCCACCTCGTCAGTGCGCGCGGTGAGAATGACCACGTAGGCGTCGGAGAAGGTCCGGAGCTGGCGGCATACCTCGACGCCGTCCTGGCCCGGCAGTCCCAGGTCGAGCACCACGATGTCCGGATCCACCTCGCGAGCCCGCTGCACCGCGTCCAGCCCGTCGTGACTCAGCGTGACCTCGAAGCCCTCCCGCTCGAGGTAGCTGCCGACCAGGGTCGCCAAGTGGGCATCGTCCTCGACGACCAGGGCGCGGATCCCGCTGTGCATCGGCGCCCCGGCACGACCAGGAATCGGCGTCGGGTCGGCGGAGCTGGAGGCGGCGGCCATGACCACATCGTGTCAGGCCCCCGATCCGACCACGGGCTTCGCGCCCGGTGCCACCCGCATCTACAGCGAACCTTCATGAAACCACCACCAGGGCACCGGGGTTGAGGTGCACCGTGAAGACAACGACCAAGAGAGGTGAGAAACATGATGTGGAGCAACGGCATGGGCTGGGGCGGATGGCTGCTGATGTCCGTGACCACGGTGGCGTTCTGGGCGTTGGTGGTCTTCGGGATCGTCGCCCTTTTCCGGGGCACGCGCGACAGCGGGCCCCGGTCGCCTCGGCGCGACGAGGACAGCGCCCAGCACATCCTCGACGAACGCTTCGCCCGCGGAGAGATCGACGCCGAGGAGTACCACCGGAGGCAGCAGGCCCTGCGCTCGGCCCGTTGAGGCGTTGACCGTCACCAGCACCCCTACCCCCAAGGAGTCCATGTGCCTTCTGTCAGCTCTTCGATCAGCCGCCGCTCGCTCCTGCTCGGCTCCGCCGCAGGTGCGTTCTCGCTGGTGGGTCTGTCGGCCTGCAGTCCGTCGAGGACCGCGGTCGGCGCGATGTCCGACAACGTGCGCCTGGCGGAGGCGGCGCGTCGCGTCACGGGGCAGCGCCTGGTCACCGCCCAGCTGTCTCCCGGCGCGAGCACCGTGGACCTCGGCGGTATCGCTGTCGACACGTGGGCCTACGGCGAGTCCGTGCCGGGACCCCTGCTCCGCGCCACTGCCGGGGACCTGCTGCGGGTGGCCGTGGACAACGCCCTGCCTGCGGAGACCAGCGTCCACTGGCACGGCGTCGCGCTGCGCAACGACATGGACGGCGTGCCCGGCATGACCCAGAAGCCGATCGGCGCCGGCGGGCGGTTCCTCTACGAGTTCACCGCCCCCGACCCGGGCACGTACTTCTACCACCCGCACAGCGGTGTGCAGCTCGACCGCGGGATCTACGGGGTCCTGGTCGTCGAGGACCCCCGGGAGCCGGGCGACTACGACCTCGAGTGGGTTGTCGTCCTCGACGACTGGGTCGACGGCACCGGTCGCACCCCCGACGACATCCTCGCCGGCTTCCGGGCGACCCCAGGCGACGGAGCAAGTGGCATGGACATGGGGGGCATGGGAGGCATGGGAGGCATGGGCGGGATGGACCACGGCTCCATGGGCATGGGCGGCATGGGGGAGGCGATGTCGTCTCCGCTCCTCGGCGGCGCCGGCGACGTGGTCTACCCGCACTACCTCGTGAACGGTCGGGTGCCGGCCGCACCGCCGAGCCTGCGGGGCAAGGCGGGACAGCGGGTGCGTTTGCGCATCGTCAACGCCGGAAGCGATACCGCCTTCCGGGTCGCTCTCGGCGCCCACCGGCTGACCGTCACCCACACGGACGGCTTCCCGGTTCAGCCCGCTGAGGGGGATGCGCTCCTGGTGGGTATGGGGGAGCGCTTCGACGTGCTCGTCACCCTCCGAGACGGCGTCTTCCCGCTGGTGGCCTCAGCGGAGGGAAAGCACGGGCAGGGGATGGCCGTGGTGCGAACCGCAGCCGGGACGCCGCCGTCAGCCTCAGTCCGGCCCTCGGAGCTCGACGGGCAGGTCGTCACGGCGATGGACCTCGTCGCGACGCCTGGTGCTCGACTGCCAGACCGGGCGGCCGACCGCAGGCACGACCTCGTGCTGAGCGGCTCGATGGCGCCCTACCGGTGGACCCTCAACGGCAAGACGTTCGAGGACGCCGACCCGCTCGAGGTCCACCAGGGCGAGCGAGTTCAGCTGCGGTTCCGCAACATGTCGATGATGTTCCACCCCATGCACGTCCACGGTCACACCTTCGCCGTCAACCCGACCGGCGTTCGCAAGGACACGGTGATCGTCCGGCCGATGCAGAGCGTCGTCGTCGACCTCCAGGCAGAGAACCCCGGCCAGTGGGCGACCCACTGCCACAACATCTACCATGCCGAGACGGGCATGATGACCACCCTCTCGTACCGCACCTGACGGCCTCCCGTCGGTGTTGCTGGAATACCTATGGGGGGTATGTGGTTGGAATCGGTGAAGGGTCCCGACGAGGAAACGAGGACGCCATGAGCCAGACCACCGTTGTGCATGTGGGGGGCCTGCACTGGGCGACCAGTGAGAGGGCGGTTGAGACGGCCCTGCTGCGCCGACCGGGCGTGGAAGCCGTGGAGGCCAACGCCGTGAACCAGACCGCATCGGTCACCTTCGACCCCAGCGCCACGTCGCTCATGGAGCTGACCGCCTGGGTGCGTGACTGCGGGTACCACTGCGCGGGACGCTCGGTGCCCAACCACGTCTGCTCGCCCACGGAGGAGCCCGCCACGCGCGAGCGGCGCGCCGCTGAGGAACAGCACGCAGCCCACGGAGCGGTCGCCCGGCATACACCTGCAACACGTGCGAAGTCGCACGGCGAGCACACTGCACAGGAGCTGATGGGCCACGGGGGCCACGCGGGCATGTCGATGGACAACATGGTCCGTGACATGCGCAACCGCTTCGTCGTCGCCGCCGTGCTGACGCTCGGCATCACGTTGTGGTCACCAATGGGTCGGGACATGCTCGGCTTCACGGCACCGGCACCGTTCGGCCTGCGCGACGACGTCTTCGCCCTCGTGCTGAGCCTGCCCGTGGTGTTCTACTCCGCCTGGATCTTCTTCGACGGTGCCTACCGTGCGCTGCGCAACCGCACGCTGGACATGATGGTTCTCGTCGCCGTCGCGGTCGGAGCAGGGTGGCTCTACAGCGTGGGCGTGACCCTCACCGGCGGGGGCGAGGTGTTCTACGAGGCGGCTGCCATGCTGACCACCTTCGTGCTCCTTGGCCACTGGTTCGAGATGCGGGCGCGCGGTGGTGCCAACGAGGCCATCCGCGCGCTGATGGACCTGGCACCGCCGATGGCCACCGTCCTGCGCGAGGGCGAGCCCGTCGAGGTGCCGACGGGCGAGGTCCAGGTCGGCGACCTGCTCCTCATCCGACCCGGCGGGAAGGTTCCGGTCGACGGCGTCGTCGAGGACGGCGTCTCCGAGGTCGACGAGTCGATGGTCACGGGCGAGAGCCTTCCCGTGGCCAAGTCATCGGGGTCGGAGGTCATCGGCGCCTCCATCAACACCACTGGCACGCTGCGGGTGCGGGCCACCAAGGTCGGCTCGGACACCGCACTGGCCCAGATCGTCGCCCTGGTCCAGGAGGCGCAGAACTCCAAGGCGCCCGGGCAACGGCTCGCCGACCGCGCCGCCTTCTGGCTCGTGCTGGTCGCCCTGGTGGGCGGTGTCGGCACCTTCCTGATCTGGCTCTGGTCCGGAGCGAGTGTGGAGACCGCGCTGCTCTTCGCCATCACGGTCGTGGTGATCACCTGCCCCGACGCGCTGGGCCTGGCCACGCCGACGGCGATCATGGTCGGCACCGGTCTCGGCGCCAAGCGCGGTGTGCTCATCAAGAACGCCACTGCCCTTGAGGCATCAGCGCACATCGACACCGTCGTCATGGACAAGACCGGAACGCTGACAAAGGGGGAGCCCGAGGTCACCGACGTCCTCACCGAAGGCATCGACGAGACCGAGCTGCTCACCCTGGTCGCCTCCGTCGAGCACGAGTCCGAGCACCCGCTGGCGGGCGCCATCGTCCGGTATGCCGCGCAGTCCGGTGTCGAGCCCGCCGCACCGGCGACCTTCCGCAACGTCCCCGGTCACGGCGCGGTGGCTGACGTGGGCGGCCGGA
>DASULG010000091.1:0-6699 GCA_036278335.1 Pedococcus sp. | reverse complement strand
CCGGAGCGTTCTTCCAGCCCCTGGCGGTGTCGTACACCCTCGCGATCGTCGCCTCGATGGCGGTGGCTCTCACGCTCACGCCGGCGCTGTGCCTCATCCTGCTGCACAAGACGCCGATCGAGCGGCGCACGTCGCCGGTCGTCCGCTGGCTGCAGCGGCGCTACACCGCCGCGCTGCGGCGGATCGTGGTCCGGCCACGGCGCGTGTATGCGGCTACGGCCGTGGTCACGCTCGTCGGCGTGGTGGTCGGCTCCGGACTCGGACAGAGCCTCTTCCCGGCCTTCCAGGAGCGCGACTTCCTGATGCACTGGGTAGGGGTGCCGAGCACCTCCGACGCGGAGACCGTTCGCACGACAACGGCCGTGAGCAAGGAGCTGCGCGCCATCCCGGGCGTGCGCAGCTTCGGGGCCCACATCGGCCAGGCCCTCCTCGGCGAGGAGGTCTTCGGGGTGAACTTCGGGGAGAACTGGATCAGCCTGGACCCCTCCGCCGACTACACCAAGGCCCGGGAGGAGATCGACGCGGTCTCCGCCAAGTACCCGGGCCTGTTCGCCGAGGTCCAGACCTACCTCGACGAGCGCATCGAGGAGGTGCTCACCGGCGGCAAGGAGCCGATCATCATCCGCGTGTACGGCGAGGACCTCGGCGTGCTGCGCGAGAAGTCCGCAGAGGTCCTGAACGTCCTGGCCTCGATCCCCGGGGTGAAGGACGCCCACACCGACATCTCGGCGGACATCCCGCAGGTCGAGGTGGAGGTCGCACTGGACAAGGCCGAGAAGTACGGCCTGAAGCCCGGCGACGTCCGCCGAGCCGCAGCGACCATGGTCGCAGGGGAGGAGGTCGGCGACATCTTCCGCGCCGGCCGTGCCTACGACGTCGTCGTGTGGAGCACCCCGGCGACCAGGTCCGACGTCACCGCCCTGGAGCAGCTGCCCATCGACACGCCTTCCGGGGCGCGGGTGAAGCTCAAGGACGTCGCGACAGTGGCGCTCAAGCCAAACCCGAACGCCATTGAGCGGCAAGGGGACTCACGCCGCCTCGACGTCGGCGCCTCCGTCGAGGGCCGCGACCTCGGCTCGGTGGTCAGAGACCTGAACAAGAAGCTCGCCACCGTCTCCTTCGACCGCGGCTACCACGCCGAGGTACTGGGGGAGTACAAGGAGCGCCAGGCAGCCCAGAGCCGGCTGCTGACCTCCGCGATCGTCGCCGGCCTCCTCATCCTGCTGCTGCTGCAGACCGCCTTCCGCAGCTGGCGCCTGTCCGTGCTCGTGTTCCTCACGCTGCCCATGGCGCTCGTCGGCGGGGTCCTGGCGGCCTGGCTCGGCGGTGGTGTCCTGTCGGTGGGATCGCTCGTCGGCTTCTTCACCGTCTTCGGCATCGCCGCCCGCAACGGCATCCTGCTCATCAACCACTGCCAGCACCTGGAGCAGGTCGAGGGCATGGAGTTCGGGCTGCCGCTCGTCGTGCGGGGTGCCATGGAGCGGCTGGCGCCGATCCTGATGACGACCCTGGCGACGGGCCTGGCCCTGGTTCCCCTCGTCGTCCTCGGCCAGCGTCCGGGCCAGGAGATCGAGCACCCGCTTGCCGTGGTCATCCTCGGCGGCCTGGTGACCTCGACACTGCTGAGCCTGTTCGTCTTCCCGTCGCTCTACCTGCGGTTCCACCGCCCGACCGGGCCCCTCGAGCCCTCGGGTGTCGCCCCCCTCGCGGCACCCGAGGCCCCCTGACTCCCTGCCCTTCGCGCCGCGCTCCCCAAACCTGGCGCGGAGGGCAGGTGTCAGGTGAGGTCGGTCATCCAGTGTCGGTAGGTCTTGGTGACGACCATGCCGACGTGCTCGTACAGGGGCAGTGCCCCGGTACGGCTGTCCGTGGACAGCTCGCTGCGGGAGATGCCCTGCTCGCGCGCCCGCTCGAAGGCATCGACCAGCAGGGCGCGGGCGATGCCGCGGCCGCGCTGGTCGGCGCGCACGGCCACCTGGTCCACGTAGGCGACGTCCGCCGCGAGGATCGTGAACGCGGCCCCCACAGCCTCGCCGTCGGGGGCATCGACCAGACGCAGCTGCCACGGCTCGAAGCCCGGGCGGTTGATCGTGTTGGCAGCCCAGTCGCCGAGGGTCGTCGGCTGCCGGTCGGGCCACTCGTTGAAGGCGTCCTCGATCACACGGAACGCGCTCTCCTCGTCCTTGCCGGGCACGAAGTCGCGCAGCCGGTAGCCCTCCGGCAGGGGCCGGGGGACGATCTGGCTGCCCGGGGGAACCTCCAGGACCCACGACGTCCATCCCTCGCGGTAGCCGAGGGCCTGGAACATCGCGCCGGCGGGGCTGTCCGCGGGCACGGTCTGGCCCACCGCCGTGCCGCCGCTGCGCCGGGCGCACTCCTCGGTCCAGCGCACGAGCCAGGAGCCGATGCCACGGCCGCGGTGGTCGGGGTGGACCGTGGCCTCCCCGCGCCGGCCCCGGTAGACCTCGCCGGCGGCGACCAGGGTCCCGCCCTCGAACACCCCGACGCTGTGGGCCGCGAGGTCGAAGCTGGGTCGCTGCCAGTCGCCCTGGATGTCCTCGACCTCGACGGCCACCTCGCCGGTGTCGTGCAGCTCGGAGGCAGCGAAGACGGCGTGAACCACGACGGCGTCGTCGGGCGTGAGCGGGCGGTGGCTGAGGTCACCGGGGAGCTGGGGGGCGGTCGGCTGTGCGGCAGTCATGGGCTCATGGTGGCGGCCAGAGCCGGCCGGCGCAGGTGGTTTTCCGACTGACGGCGCCGCGCACGGGCTAGAGCCCGAAGAGCGGCCGGCAGGGCTCGAACCCGCTGACCTGGATGTCTGCCGGGCACGCCGAGGCGCGCCACTGCTCGCGGGTCAGGCGCAGGTGGAGCATCTCGTCGCGGTGGTCGCCTCGCCGGTGGGTGCTGACGCCGTTCGGCTGGTAGCCGAGCGACCGGGAGACACCCAGGGATGCGCCGTTGTCATGCCAGGCCGAGGTGATCGCCGTCTCGGCGCCCAGCTCGCCGAAAGCGAGGGCCAGGATGGCCGCTCTCGCCTGGACGCCCCAGCCCCGGCCGCGGGCGCCCGGGAGCAGCCAGGAGGACGAGTCGACGGTGCGCAACCGCACGAAGTCGTCTCCCTCCACCCCCTGGCACCCCACCACCTCGCCGCGGTGCCGCACGACGAAGGTCAGCGCCCAGGACTCAGGCGTCCACGTGCCCATGGCGCGCCAGTAGCTCTGGTACAGCACGGCCGCGCGGTTCGCGGCATCGTCGAGCGCGGCGAAACGCGTTGCGTCAGGGTCCATCTCGACGTCGTCCGGCAGCAGGACCGCCAGTGCCTGCAGATCCGCCTCGGTCATGGGCCGCAGCTCCAGGTCGGGCGTTCGCAGGAGCAGTCCGGTCAGGGGCCAGTGCTGGGTCACGCGGGCACTGTATGCGAGGGGGAACGGTCCGGATGGTGAGCGGCGCCGGGCTGCGGGTGGACGGGTGCCGGGCACTCGGCATACCCTCGCGGTGTGCATCACGTGCGCCTGCTTCTTCGCCGCCGCGGCGGGGCCTGACCGATCAGCCGCCCCTCGTCGCGGAGTCTGCGTTGCCCCGGCTGAGCAACTGACAGCAGCGAGACGTAAGGCGAGACGATGATCCACCCGCAGCAGCCCTCCGGTATGCCGGTAGCGAAGTACGTGCCCTTCCAGGACCAGATCGCGGTCGACCTCCCCGAGCGCACCTGGCCCACGCATGTCATCACGAAGGCGCCCCGCTGGTGCGCCGTCGACCTCCGTGACGGCAACCAGGCCCTCATCGACCCGATGAGCCCGGACCGCAAGAAGCGGATGTTCGACCTGCTGGTGCGCATGGGCTACAAGGAGATCGAGGTCGGCTTCCCCTCGGCGAGCCAGACCGACTACGACTTCGTGCGCGAGCTCATCGAGGGCAACCACATCCCCGACGACGTGACGATCCAGGTGCTGACCCAGTGCCGCGACCACCTCGTCGAGCGGACCTTCGACGCCATCCGCGGCTCCAAGCAGGCGATCGTGCACTTCTACAACTCGACGTCGGTGCTGCAGCGGCGCGTCGTGTTCGGTCTCGACCAGGACGGCATCATCGACATCGCACTCCAGGGTGCCCGCCTGTGCCGCAAGCTCGAGGAGACCATCCCCGAGACGGACGTCTACTACGAGTACTCGCCGGAGTCCTACACCGGCACCGAGCTCGACTTCGCGGTGCGGATCTGCAACGAGGTCATCGACGCCATCGACCCGACGCCGGACCACAAGATGATCATCAACCTGCCCGCGACGGTGGAGATGGCCACGCCCAACGTCTACGCCGACTCGATCGAGTGGATGGTCCGCCACCTGAACCGGCGCGAGTCGGTCGTGGTCTCGCTGCACCCGCACAACGACCGCGGCACGGGCGTCGCCGCGGCGGAGCTCGGCTACCTCGCGGGTGCCGACCGCATCGAGGGCTGCCTGTTCGGCAACGGCGAGCGCACCGGGAACGTCGACCTGGTGACCCTGGGCATGAACCTGTTCAGCCAGGGCATCGACCCCGAGATCGACTTCTCCAACATCGACGAGATCCGCCGCACCGTCGAGCACTGCAACCAGCTGCCGGTGGGGGAGCGTCACCCCTGGGGCGGCGACCTCGTCTTCACCGCCTTCTCCGGGTCGCACCAGGACGCGATCAAGAAGGGCTTCGAGGACATGGAGCGCCGGGCGAAGAAGGCCGGCAAGGGGATCGACGAGCTGGTGTGGGGCGTGCCCTACCTGCCCATCGACCCGCACGACATCGGCCGGTCCTACGAGGCGGTCGTGCGCGTCAACAGCCAGTCCGGCAAGGGCGGCGTCGCCTACATCCTCAAGAGCGAGCACCACCTCGACCTGCCGCGCCGGCTGCAGATCGAGTTCAGCGGCGTGGTCCAGGGCAAGACCGATGCCGAGGGCGGCGAGGTCACGCCGACCCAGCTGTGGGACATCTTCAAGGACGAGTACCTCCCCGCCAAGGACGGCGAGACGAACGACTGGGGCCGGTTCACCCCGGTCAGCCACACCCTCGTCAGCGGCGAGGAGGGCAAGGACCACATCACGGCCACGATGCTCGACGGCCCTCGGGAGGTCACGGTCGAGGGTGTGGGCAACGGCCCCATCGCTGCCTTCATCGACGCGCTGTCGACGCTGGACATCGACCTGCGTGTCCTCGACTACCAGGAGCACGCCCTGTCCTCGGGCGGCGACGCCCGCGCGGCCGCCTACGTCGAGTGCGCGGTCGGTGACCGGGTCCTGTGGGGCGTCGGGCTGCACAGCTCGATCGTCAAGGCCTCGCTCACGGCGATTCTGTCGGCGGTCAACCGCGCGGAGCGCGACGCTGCAGCCTGAGCCGTGGGGGCCGCGGAAGAGCACGCAGTCGAGCTACCGGGGCAGATGACGTCTTCCTAGTACCCGCGTCCGCCTTCGTGATTTCGGTCTGCGGCTGCCCGGTCCGCTCGGCATGGACGTCAGGGCTGGGCGCGGTATGCCGGGCGGCTGGTCTCCGTCGCGGTGCGCCGGCGCACCCACAGGGTCACCTCCGCGGCGTCGTCCCTCGTGGCCACGTAGGTCAGACCGCCCTCCAGCTCGATCGCCGAGGTGAGGTGCCCGCGGGGGCCGTCGACGGCATACCAGCCGCTCTGCCGCTGGGTCCACAGCCGCACGCCGCGCGCCGTCTGCATGGCCAGGACCACGGCCCGTCCGCCCACGCCGGGATCGGCGACCAGCACCGTCGGGTCTGCGCGGTCGAGGGCCTCGTCGGGGACCTGGACGGCCGTGGCGCGCCTCCCGTCGACCGTCGCCAGGACGGGACGGTCGGCACGGTTGCCGGCCACCATGCCGTCGAGGGCCACGACGACGTCCGTGACGCGGTCGAACGGCTGGGGGAGCTCGACGGGCTGCCAGGTTGCCGTGGCCCACCTCTCGTCATCGGCGCTGGCGACCCAGGCCTGGATCGGCCGGTCCACCTCGGGGCTGGTGCCGGGACGGTAGACCGGGCCGGCCACGAGCAGCCACGCGTCGTCGGTGTCGGCGTGCAGCTGCGAGGGGCTGGTCGCGTCGACGCACGGACCCTGTCCGCCGAAACGGCTCAGGCCGGGGACCAGCACCGACCAGGCGGCCACCGCGCCGCTGGGACAGGCGGCAGACGGCCCGGTGCCGACCACGGTGGCCTCGTCATCGGAGGTGGCCGCGTCGACGAAGGCGGTGGCATCACCGTCTGGTCCTGGCTGGAGGCTCTCGCGGTGGAGCTCGAGGTCGAAACCCGCCCACACCGCCGGGGGAGTGGCATCGGCCATGTCCTGCCACTCGACGGCGAGGATGACGTCGCCATTGCTGGAAAGCGCTGTGGCAGAGGGGATTCGCCGCGGATCGTCGGTGTCCGGCAGGCAGCGGATGCCGCCGGCGGTGGTGATCTCCACGATGCAGTCGCGCCCCTGGTAGCTCCCCGAGGCGATGAGCCGGTCGGGCTGGTAGGCCTCGACCGGCCCCGTGAGGACGAGTCCGCGGGCGCTCACGCGCTCCCAACCCGGTGGATCCGGTTCTCCGCCAAGAGCGCCCGGAAGGCCACACGAGGACAGCGTTGCGGCTGCCGCGGCTATGACTGCGGCCGGTGCCGCTAAGCGGTGACGTCCCACGCTTCCTCCCCTGTCCGCACGAGTCTGACGCGCCGACGGCCAAGGGGTGG
>DASULG010000090.1:0-7834 GCA_036278335.1 Pedococcus sp. | reverse complement strand
GAAGGACCAGGGAGCTCAGATCAGCCCACTGCGGCGTTTCCTCTAGCTTGTTCACCCGGTCGCTCATCCCTGCCACGTGATGAAGGCCCCTCGGAGCGCGTGCCTGGCGAGCGCCTCAACGGGCGAGGAGGTATGCCGGGTGCTCCGGCACCGTGCCTGCCTCCAGCAGGTGCGCGGCCACGGCCACGGCACCGTCGAGGGCCCCGCCCTGCGAGGGCGAGAGCGCCCGGCCGTCGTCGGCGAGGCGGCCCACGAGCGCCTGGCGCACGGGGGGGCTGGCGAGCAGGCCGCCGGTGGCGACGAGGACCGGGGCGCTCAGACCCGAACCCGCGGCGAGGAGGGCGTCGCCCAGGGCCGTGCCCGCCTGCTGGCACAGGTCCAGGGCAACGCCGTCCAGCTCGGCTGCCTCCGAGACGGTCGGAGCGAACGACGCCAGCAGGTGGGGGGCGTCGGGGCTCGTCATCACGATCCGGGGCCAGCCGTCGACCGACCCGAACCGCTCCTCCCCGGCAGCCAGGAGCCGCTTCGACCCGCCGGGCAGCCCGTCCCGGTGACGCAGCCCGGCACCGAGGCCCCCCAGCCCCAGCCGCGCCGCGGACCCCCAGTCCCCGAGCACGTGCCCCCAGCCGTCGACGCGGTTCCAGTGGCCCGCGAAGTCGCTGCCGAACGCCACCGCCCCCGTGCCCGCGGCGACCACGGCGCCCGCGCGCAGCCCCCCGACAGCGCCCACGAGGCTGGTCACCGCGTCGGACGCGACCACCGTGCGGCGGGCGCCGAGCACCGAGCACACCTGCCGCAGCACCTCCTGGCGGTCGGCGAGGAAGAGCAGCCCGCGCATCCCCCAGACCACGACGTCCGGGGCCTCCACGCCCGCGCCGTCGAGGAGGGCTCGGGCGTCGCGAGCCAGCACCTCGACGTCGATGCCCCCTGCCCGCACCCGCACCCCAGCTGCGCTGAGGACCGGGCCGGGTCCGCCGGCATACCGGCACTGCAGGCGCAGGCCGGAGCCCCCCACGTCGACACCCACGATGACGGTCACGGGCGGAGCCGATCACGTCCGCAGGAGAACCGCAACGGGATAAGCATTGACTTATATAAGTGGCCGTTGAAACATGAGGAGGTGCACGCTTTCGACGTCCTCGGCGACCCCGTGCGCCGGCGCATCCTCGAGGAGCTCGCCCACGGCGAGAAGTCCTCGGGCACCCTGTGCGCCGTCATCGCGGCGGAGTTCGGGATCTCCCAGCCGGCCGTCTCGCAGCACCTCCGGGTGCTGCGGGACAGCGGTTTCGCCACCGTGCGCCCCGACGGCGCCCGTCGCCTGTATGCCGTGGACACCCGACCGCTCGAGGAGGTGGACGCCTGGGTGGGCCAGTTCCGCTCCTTCTGGGCCCAGCGCCTCGACGCCCTCGGGACCGAGATCGCCCGCGGCCACCGCGAGCGCCGCCACCCCTCACCCAGGAGCACGCCATGATCGATGTCCCCATCGAGATCAACGCCCTCGCCCGCAGCGTGGGCAGCCGCACCATCGAGGGCGGCGAGGCCAAGACCGTCCTGGTGCGCCGGACCTACGACGCGGCCATGGAGGACGTCTGGGACGCCTGCACGACGGCCGAGCGCATCGGCCGCTGGTTCCTCCCGGTGAGGGGCGACCTGCGCCTCGGCGGCCGCTTCCAGATCGAGGGGAACGCGGCCGGCGAGGTGCTGGAGTGCGAGCCTCCCCGCCGCCTGGCCATCACCTGGGAGTTCGCCGGGGACACGTCGTGGGTGGAGGTGCGCCTCTCCCCGGCCCAGGACGGGCAGACCACCCTCGAGCTCGAGCACACTGCCCGGGTCGACGCCGAGCGCTGGGCCGAGTTCGGACCGGGCGCGGTGGGCATCGGCTGGGACATGACCCTGCTGGGGCTGGCCCAGCACCTCTCCGGCGGCGAGGTGGCCGGACCGGAGCAGGGGGCGCTGTGGGCGGCGTCCGACGAGGGCCGCGACTTCATGGCCCGCAGCGGGGAGCGCTGGTACGACGCGCAGGTCGAGGCGGGTGGGGACCCGGTGGCCGCGCGCGAGGCCGCCGACCGCACCAACACGGCATACACCGGGGCGCCGGCGCCCGGCGACGACGACTGAGCGATGGGCTACTTGGTCATCCCGGCGGTCAGTCCCGCGACGATCTGCTTGGTGGCCAGCAGGAACAGCAGAATCAGCGGCACGGTGGTGATGACCAGCCCCGCGAAGACCGCTGAGTAGTTGGTGGCGTTCTCACCGAAGAAGGTCGTCAGGCCGACCGGAAGGGTGTACTTCGCCTCGTTGCGCAGCAGGACCAGCGGGAACAGGAAGTCGTTCCAGATCGGCACGAACCTGAAGACGGCCACCGTCGCCAGCGCGGGGCGGACCATCGGCACCATGATCAGCGAGAAGGTCTGCCAGGCGCTGGCGCCGTCGAGCTGCGCTGCCTCCTCGAGCTCCCCCGGCAGCTGTCGGAAGAACGTGGTGAGGACGAAGATCGAGAACGGCACCCCGGAGGCGCCGTACATCAGCGCCAGCCCGAACCTGGAGTCGATGAGCCCGAGGCCGTCGAACAGGTAGAAGATCGGCAGGATCGCCAGGTGGATCGGCAGCATCAGGCCCGAGAGGAAGAGCGCCTCGAGCCAGCGGAACACGCGCGAGCGGCCGCGGGCGAGGGCGTAGGCCGCCATCGTGGCCACCACCGTGGACAGCGCCACCGCCCCGCACGTCACCAGCAGGGAGTTGACGAAGTAGGAGGCGAAGTTGCCGACCGTCCACGCCTCCTTGTAGCTCGCCACGGACAGCGGCCACGGCGCCCCGAGCGGGTCCGTGATGAGCTGGGCGTTGGTGCGGAACGAGCTGCTGACCATGAGGAGCAGGGGCACCAGGGCCACCGCGGCGTAGCCCCAGAGCAGGAGGCTGGCCGTGGCCCCGCCCATGGGCCGCTGGGCCTGCCGCTCGCCACTGCGCGGGCGGCCGAAGAGTCTGCGACCCTCTCCGATCGCGGCTGGGATGACGCTCATCCGGTGATCCTCCGGTCGTGTCGGCGCAGCACCGCGGTGGCGGCCAGGGCCCCACCGAAGATCACCACGAACAGCAGGGTCGCCAGGGCCGAGGACGTCCCGATGGCGTCGGTCGCCCCGGAGTCGAAGGCCGTTCGGTAGAACAGCAGCGAGATGAAGTCCGTTGCCCCGGCGGGGTTGCCCGTCGAGCCACCGAAGGCGTACGGGAGCGCGAAGGCCTCCATCGCGAAGATGAACGTGAGCACGCTGACCGTGCCGATGGCCGGCACGAGCAGGGGCAGCGTGATCCGGAAGAAGGTCTGCCGGTGGCTGGCGCCGTCCACCCGCGCGGCCTCCGAGAGCTCCTCGGGCACGCCCCCGAGCGCCGCGCCGTAGAGCAGCACGGGGAAGCCGATCCACTGCCAGACGCTGACGAGGATGACCACCCAGAGGGCAGTGTCGGGATCACCCAGCCACGGCAGTGCCCAGGAGTCGAGCCCGACAGCCGTGAGGAGCTGGTTGACCGGCCCGAACGTCGGGGAGAGCAGCAGCGTCCAGAGGTAGCCGATGACGATCGGGCTGACGAGGTACGGCATCGCGTAGAGCGTCTGCAGCACCCGTCGGGTCCGCGGACGGCGGTGCAGCAGGGTCGCCACGGCCAGGCCGATCGTGTTCTGGAAGAGCATCGTGCCGAGGAAGAAGAGCACGTTGTGCCACAGCGCCCGGGGCAGGTCCGTGCGGAAGGGGGCCTTGGTGAAAAGGGTGACGAAGTGCTGCACCCCCGCGAAGCCCCCGCGCGTCGTGCCCTCCCAGTGGAAGAAGGCGTAGGAGAACGCCGTCACCATCGGGTAGAGCACGAACATCCCGAAGAGGACGAGCGCGGGGGCAACGAAGAGCAGTCCGGACCGGCGCCGCATGGTGAGGAGACTAGGCCCGGCTCAGGCGCCCGGCGTGAACCAGGTCTTCACGCCGGTGTCGAGCTCCTTGCTCACGGTGGGCGCGTCCTTCTTGCCGAGCAGCAGCTCCTGCACGCCCTTGCCCAGCAGCTCGGTGCCCGAGGGCGAGCCGAAGCGGAAGTCCGTGAGCAGGAGGTACGGCGAGCCGTTCTTGTGGTAGTTGTCGCTGATCTGCTTGAGCAGCTCGTCCTTGTACTCGACGCCGGGCACGGCGGAGATCTGCTTGACCTCGTCGGCGACCATCTGGCCGAACTCCTTGGTGGACATCCACTTCACGAGCTCGAGCGCCTCGGCCTGGTTCTTGGACTTCGAGGAGACGCCGAAGTTGCCGTCGGCCCAGCCGGCCGTCGTGGGCTCCGAGCCGCCCGGCGAGCCGGGGGCCGGGGGCACCTGCATGACGCCGATCTTCATCTGCGGGTTGGCCTTCTGCAGGCTCGCGAGGTCGAAGGAGCCGCCGGGGAACATCGCGGCCCTGCCCGCCGAGAACAGCGTCTGCGCGTCGGTGACGGCCACGCCGGTGACGCTCTTGGGCATGAACTTCTCGAGGTCCTTGAGGACCTTCACCGATGCCACCCAGTCGGGGTCGGTGAAGTCCTTCTGGCCGGAGGTCACGGCCTTCTGGAACTCGGCGCCGCCGAAGCGGGGGGCGGCGAGCACCTCGTGCACGATCGGCAGCGTCCAGTCGTCCTTGGCGCCGACGGCGATGGGGGTCACCCCGGCCGCTGCGAGCTTGGTGTTGGCGGCCATGAACTGGTCCCAGGTGGTGGGGACGCTGAGGCCGTTCTTCTCGAACAGGTCCTTGTTGTAGAACATGACCGTGGCCTGGCGGGCGAGCGGCACCGAGTAGAGCTTGCCGTCCTTCTTGCCCTTGGCGCTGGCCAGCACGGTGTCGTCCCAGCCGCTGAGGTCGACCTTGCCGTCGAGCGGCACCAGCGCGCCGGACGCGACGGTGGTCTGGAGCTGGCCGTAGGAGCGCACCTGCGGGATGTCGGGGCCGTCCGAGCCGGAGAGGCCGGTGGCGAGGATCTTGTTGTACTCCGTCGACTTGAACGGCTTGAAGTTGACGGTGATGCCCTCGTGGGACTTCTCGTAGACGTCGAAGATCTTGTTGTAGGCGGCCTCGTCCTCCACGCGCCACGACCACACCGTCAGGGTCTTCTTGCTCGCGCTGCCGCCGCCGCCTGAGGAGTCCGCGCCCGAGGGGGCGCAGGCGGTGAGGGCCAGGGCACTGCCGAGCGTGGCCATGGCGACGAGCTTCCATCCGGATCGGGTGGTCATGCGGGTTCTCCTGTCGAGGCGGGGGAAACGGGGTTGATGTTCTGGAGGGCCGCGAGGGCCTGGGCAACGGAGCCGTGGGAGGTCTCGATCGCCTCGCGGGCGACGGGGGCGCTGACCCCCGCGAGCAGGGAGAGCAGGGCCGGCTTGAGCTCGCCGTCGGCCTGCTCGAGCGCCGCACGCGCCGGCGCCTCCTCGGCGCCGCTTGCCTCCTGCAGGATCCGCAGCACGCGGCCGCGCAGCTTGGCGTTGGTGGCGACCACGTCGACCATGAGGTTGGACCAGGTGCGCCCCAGTCGGATCATCACCGCGGTCGAGAAGGCGTTGAGGACGAGCTTCTGGGCAGTGCCGGCCTTGAGCCGGGTGGACCCGGTGATGGCCTCCGGTCCGGTGTTGACCGCGAGCAGGTGGTCGGCAGCCGGAGCCAGCTCGGCCTGCGGGTTGGCGGTCACGAGGGCGGTGACCGCGCCCAGCTCGCGCGCCCGCGCGAGCGCTCCGCCGACGAAGGGCGTGCGGCCCGACGCGGTCAGCCCGACCGCGATGTCGCCGGGGCGCAGACCCGCAGCCTCGGCGCGGCCGGCCTCGACGTCGTCCTCGACGTTCTCGACGGCCCGCAGGAGGGCCGCCGGCCCGCCCGCCTGGTGGGCGGTGAACAGGCCGTCCGGTGCGTTGAACGTCGGGAGCAGCTCGGCGGCGTCGAGGACGGCAAGGCGGCCGGACGTGCCCGCCCCGAAGTAGTGGACGCAGCCCCCGGCCAGCAGGGACGCGACCGTGGCGTCGACGAGCGTGGCGAGGGCGGGCAGGACCTCGGCGACAGCCGGGGCGACCTTGGCGTCCTCGCCGTTGAGCAGCTGCAGCATCTCCAGGGTGGACAGGGTGTCGATTCCCCTGGTCCCGGGGTGGCGGTCCTCGGTTGGCGCGCTCACCCTCACATCACTGCTCACGCGGCAGAGGTTAGTTTCCTACGCGCCCAGAGTCAATGATGTGAATGAATTACGAGACGCGGTGGCTCGAGACCGCGTCGCGGGTCTCCTCCACGGCCTTGCGCGCCCGCCGCAGGTGCCGCTGGGCGACGGCGATGTAGAGGCAGTCGACCACAGTCAGGGCTGCGATGCGACTCGCCGTCGCCCCGGAGCGCAGGCTCGTCTCGCGGGCAGCCGTGGTCAGCACCAGGTCGGCCAAGGAGGCGAGCCGGGAGAGGGGGAAGTTGGTGATGGCGATGGTCGTCGCCCCCCGGTTGCGGGCGGTCTCGAGCGACTCGATGGTCTCCTTGGTGGTGCCCGAGTGCGAGATGCCGATGGCGACGTCCTTGCGCGCCAGCAGGGTCGCGCTGGTCAGGGCGATGTGCGGGTCGTTCCAGGCGAAGGCCATCGCGCCGATGCGGTGCAGCTTCTGCTGCAGGTCGATTCCGACGATCGCGCTGGCCCCGATGCCGTAGATGTCGATGCGCTTGGCGGCCGCGATCGCGGTGGCTGCGGCGGCCAGGGCGTCGCGGTCGAGCTGCTGGGCGGTCTCCTCCACGGCGCTGGCGTCGGCGAAGGACACCTTGGCGATGATGTCGTCGATGCTGTCCTTGGCGCTGATGTCGGTGGTCTTGGCCGTGCTCGCCCGCGGCTGGGCCGACTCCTCGGCCAGGGCCAGCCGCAGCTGGGGGTACCCGGGCAGCCCGAGGCGCTTGCAGAAGCGCAGCACCGTCGTCTCCGACGTGTGGGCCGCCACGGCGAGCTCGCTGATGGTCAGCGCTGCGGCCGCCCGCGCGTCGGCGAGCACCTGCTCGGCCACCCGGTCCTCGGCCGGTGAGAGCGAGGGCCGCAGCCCGCGCAGCCGGACGAGCAGAGGGGCAGGGGCGAGGGTGGGGACAGGGGCGGGGGCGGCAGCAGGGCTGTCGGCTCGGGGCATGTCTCTACGCTACGGCCTGCCGGGTGACGGCCGCCCAGCCTTCCACCGAGAAGGCCTCGGGCGTCCTCTCGCCGTCGAGCAGGACCCCGCCGGCGCCCTGGACCATGATGTCGTCGACGAACACGCCGCGGCCGAGGTAGCCGCCGTCGGTCGTGTACCGCCAGCGCAGCAGCTGGGCACCGGCCGGGAGGTCTGCCCGCGCCTGGGTCCAGCACCTGGTGCCGCTGCCGGAGACCGCGCCGTCGGTCGCCTGCGTCTCGCCCCGGTCGCGGACCTCGAAGGGCACCCTCTCCCAGGTGGCGCCGCCGTCGGGCGACGACTCGAGGAACAACAGGTCCGTCTCCTCGGTGTCGAGGAAGAGGTCGAAGGCCAGGCGGGCACCGCCGGCGGGGACGTCCAGCGCGGCCGTCAGCGTGGAGGTGGCGTCGTCGCGGGCACCGGAGTACCAGGCGGTCTCACCCTGCCGCGGCCGCACGCCCACGGCCAGGGCCAGCCCTCGCGACCACTCCCGGCGGGCGGCGTTGTTGCTCCCCCACGACCGGGACGGGTGGACCCGGTTGGTCAGCAGGATGGCGAAGGAGTGCGAGGCAAAGTCGATGACGATCGACGTCCCGGTGTAGCCGGTGTGCCCCGCGGTGCGCGGCCCGGAGAGCGCGTCCATGTACCAGCGCTGGTCCAGCTCGAAGCCCAGTCCGTGGGCGTCGC
>DASULG010000089.1:0-14283 GCA_036278335.1 Pedococcus sp. | reverse complement strand
GCGCCACGTGCCATTGACGAATTGACCTCTGAGAAAGATCAAGGCGCGGCTTCGCCGCGCTGGCCGGGGCCTGCGGCCCAGCCGTGCCGGGCATGCGGCCTGGCGGCCGTTCCGGGCGCGGCCGGTCCCGCGACCGCCGGCCACCAGCCCAGCCGGCGACAGCCCAACACGAAGGTCGCCATCAAGCCGCCGACCCGACGCGGCAGCATCCGGCCGCCCCACGAGCCGGTCAAGCCCCTCAGCTCACGTCGGGTCAAGGTGCACACTCCGTGTGCCGCGGAGCTGGGTTTCGCTGCTCGTGGGGGCTTGACCGGCTCTGCGAGCTGCCGCCCTGCTCCGCTATGGGCCGGCGACTCTCCGTGTGGTTGACGCGGTCTCAGCTTGCGAGGTGGGCGTACGCCACGATGTTGTCGACGTAATGGCCTGAAGTTCGGTCGAATGCGCCGCCGCACGTGATCAGCCGAAGTTCGGCGCGGCCTTTGGTGTCGCCGTAGACCGTGGCGGTCGGGAAGTCCTTCTTGGAGTATCGGGCCACTCGGTCGACCACGAAACGGGCTGTGCTGCCGTCCTTGCGGCCGACGTTCACGACCGCGCCCTTCTGCAGGGAGCCCAGCCGGAAGAAGACGGCCGGCCCGGACTTGCTGTCCACGTGCGCCCCGATGACGGCGGGCCCGAACTCCCCCGGCGTGGGCCCGTCCGCATACCACCCGGCACGATCGAAGTCCGTTGGCGCCTCGAGCTTGCCGTGCCGGTCCAGACGCAGGTCCACGATGCCACGGGTTCGCACCCCGATTGAGGGGATCGCCAAGGTCACCGGCGGGCTCGGCTCCAGGATCGGGCCGAAGGAGCCCTGTTCCTGCGTGGCGCCGGGCGTGGGTGTACTCGTCGTCGGAGGATCAGAAGGGGAGTTCTCGGCGGAGGGAGGCGCCGAGATCGCGGCGGCAGCACTTGGTTGCGGGGGCTTCCCCGGCGCTGTGACTGCTCGCAGGACCAGGGCGCAGCCGGCTAGTGCGAGCAGGACGGTGACCACCATGACCATGCGGCCACGGTGGTCACCACTCCTGCGAATAGGAAGCATCAGCCGCGGTTGCGGACCTTGCGAGCGGCAACCGTGCCGGTGCCGACGGCGGCCAGGAGCAGCCCGCCACCGAGCAGCATCAGCTGGTCATCCTGCGAGCCCGAAGTCCCACCGGCGCCGGTGTCCATGCCACCAGCCGGAGCGGCTGCGAGCACCCCGCAGAGGGCCGGGTCGGTGGCCTCGGTGGGCAGCTTGGGGTCGAGGTCGCTCTTGGTGCTGCCGTCGTACTTGCCGTTCTTGTTGTAGTCCACGCCGTGGACGACCACGACGGACTTGCCGTCGACAATGGCCTGGGCAACCGCGTCCGAGACGTTGATCGAGCCTCGCTCGTAGTTGATCTTCCCGCCGGGGGCGGTGTCGAAGCGGTCGACCGCCAGCCCGCTCTTCGGCGAGGTGTCACCGGTCTTGGTCAGGGAGACGACGATGTCACCGTACGCCGGGCCGCCCTCGGTGGTGTTGAGGTGGTTGTCACCGTTGGCGTCGTCACCGGCGCGGGGGCACTCGTGTCGCGCCTCGGCGCCGAAGTGGATGTGTGCGGCGTGCGGGTTATCTGGCAGCAGGCCGGAGGCGGCCATCGTGACGTCGACTCGGTTGCCGTGCACGGTCACCATGGCGGTGCCGTTGGCCTGAACGCCGTTGAGCGCGACCGGTCGCAGGGTGGCCATGGTGCCGCCGTCCGCGGCCTGAGCGATGCCCGCTCCCATGAACGGGACAAGTGCTGCTGTGCCGAGGGCGATGCCGGCCATCTTGGAGGTGGTGCGCATGCGTGACTCCTTGGTGTGAGCGGCCCTTGTCGGCCGCCGTTCGAATGTGCCACTAACGCATCGGGATTCGTTCCCGCCTGGCGTCCGGATTGGGACAACCGCCAACATTTGCGCCATTCGAGCACCACTAAGAGACCATCACGCCAAGTAGCTGTGCTGATGGCCGGAGGTGCACTTCCCAATCGGGACAGGTGTGCCCTTCGTGCGGCGCAATCGAGTGGCTTGCTAACACATTGCTAACCAGCGGGTCCGACGGCGTGGACTTCGACGGATTCGCGGACCGCGTTCTGAGCACGAAACCGGGCCAACCGTGTGAGCGGAACTACCCCGCAACGAGCTTTGAATCAGGACCAGCGACGTAGGTTCGATTCCTGCCCGGGGAGCCAAACCCGCAGGTCAGCGGCTTGCGGATCCTTGGCCTGGTCCTCTGGTCCGGATGGTTGCCAGGGCATCGGTGAGCCGCTGGAGGTGAGGCGCCGGCGGCTCGAGCAGCGGTAGGCGCACGCTCGCGTGCGGGATGATCCCGAGCTCGGCCAGAGCGGCCTTGGCCATGATGGCTCCTTGGGATGTGCGCATGATGGCGTCCGCCAAGGGGATCAGCGTCCCTTGGATCGCCCGCGCCGAGTGGAGGTCGCCGGTGCGGACGGCTCGGATGAGCTCGGCGTTGCGGTCGGCGACGACATTGCCCACGACGCTGACCACGCCGGTGGCGCCGCACGCGAGGTAGGGCAGGCTGAGCTCGTCGATGCCGCAGTAGTACGCCAGAGACGTGCGGCCCATGATGGACATGGCTTCGAACAGGTCGCCCTTGGCGTCCTTGACCGCCCGGATCCGGGGGTGGCCGGCGAGCTCGATCAGCGTGGGCGCCTCCATGGCGATGCCCGTTCGTGCGGGGACGTCGTAGAGCATCACCGGTAGCTCGGTGGCGTCGGCCACCGCCACGCAATGGGCCACCACCCCGGCCTGAGTCGGCCTCGAGTAGTAGGGGCAGACGAGCAGCAGTGCATCCGCCCCGGCGGCCTCGGCCTCGCGTGCCCGCTGGATGCTGACGGCCGTGTCGCAGGTGCCGATACCGGCGACGACCCGAGCCTGGTTCTCCGACTGGGCCGCCACGGCGCGGACGAGCCGGGCTGCCTCGGCGTCGGTCAGGGTGGGCGACTCACCGGTGGTCCCGCCAACGACGATGCCGTCGCACCCGGTGGCCAGCAGGTGGTCCACGAGGTTGGCGAGCCCCTGTTCGCTGATTGAACCGTCGGTGTGCATCGGGGTCACCATGGCGACGAGGTTGGAGCCGAAGAGCAGGTCGGCGGCGTGCTGTGGGTCGGTCATGGCCCGATGCTGCCGTGGACAATAGGTGTGGTCCAGCGATCCTATTTTGTGAATAGTGATTAGCCTGTCTTCATGATTGATGTCGCGGTGCTGCGGGCCCTGCGCTCGGTGGCCGCTCTCGGGACGCTGGCGCGGGCGGCCGACGAGCTCGGGTTCACCGCCTCGGCGGTGTCGCAGCAGATCAAGAGGCTGGAACGCCAGGTCGGTGTGCCCGTGCTCGCGCCCGCGGGGCGCGGGGTCGTGCTCACTCCCGCTGGGCAGGCCATCGTTGACTCCGCGCCTGAGGTGTTCCAGGCACTGGAGCGGTGCGCCGAAGCGGCCCGGTCGGTCGCGGAGGGCGCGCCACGCGGCATACTCCGCGTGGTTGCCTTCTCGACTGCTATCCGGGGGCTCCTTGCGCCCGCCCTTCCGCGACTGACGACGCGCTGCCCGGACCTGCGCCTGCACATCACCGAGCAGGATCCTGACCAAGCCCTCCACAGTGTCGATGCCGGTACAGCCGACCTTGCGCTCGTCCACGACGCCGACGGGCTGCCGGCCCCTCTGCCGTCGTCCCTGACCCAGCGCCACGTGCACACCGACGTCGGCGACGTCGTCATAAGTCGGACGCGTCCACTCGCGCGGCTCGACCCGCCCCTCACCAACGCCGACCTGGCCGGCCACGCATGGGTGACCAGCCCTCCGGGCACGGTGTGCCACCAGTGGTTCCGACGACTGTTCGCAGACATGCCCGGGGACGCGGACGTGCGCCACCTCGTTGACGACTTCGCCACCCAGCTGTCGCTGGTCGCCTCTGGCGACGTCATCGCCCTGATCCCTCGCCTTGCTCGCCCGCCCCTGGCAGAAGGGCTGCTCTCCCGGCCGCTGCAGCGGCCACCGAAGCGCGAGGTCCATGCGGCGTGGCGGCGAAGCGCCAATGCCAGCCCAGCGATCCAGGCGGTGCTCGCGGAACTGCACTCCACGATCAACCCCTAGACCATCTCCAGAGAGCACCCCGCGCAGAGAAAACAGCGCCAGGGCACCAGGCAGACCTCAAACAGGGGATCCTGAGGGGATGGGAATCGAGAGCCGTTCCCCCGGACCAGCGTTCGATCTCTCTGTGGCGATACGGCGCCCACCACCCACAGTGTTCGCGCTGCTCGCCGACATCCAGGACGCCGAGCCGATCCCCAGGAGCGCTGCGGTCCGGATGGTCAAGGAGCCGAGCGGGCCCACGACAGTTGGCACGCGCTGGCATGAGTCGATCAGGGTCGCTCCTTGCTGCTGGATGCGCGTTGAGAGCGTCGTGTCTCAGATAGATGTGCCGTACCAGCTCGCGATGGACTTCCGCAGCCGCTGGCTCAGCGGGCACCTCACCTATGACATCGAGCCAGCGGCAGACGGAAGCATCCTGCACCACCGCGAAACCGTGCGACCGCGCGCGCTCCTGCGGTGGCTCAGCCCGTTCATCGAACGCAGAATGCGCCCACGCCTAGTCGAGCGTCTTGCTGACATGAAAGCGATTCTCGAAGCATCGCCGTAGGGCGCACCTGCTCGGTGTCCCAGCCATGAGAAACCATCCGCGCATCCGCACGACCAGCTATACCCGCCACAGCAGCTGCGTGAGGCATTGACGAAAATGTGGGCCGTTGTCCTCTGCTGCCCGTTGGCCGACGGAGCAATGATCAAGTGAAGAGACATGGGCGAGGTTCATCAGGAGGCGAGTTCGGTGACAGTCAATCCGGTTCCAGGACGCGCTCCCACCTCCGCTGGCCCCGGTCATGCACATACCGAGTTGGCTCGGCGGGCCGTCGGCCTTGCGGAAATGGTGGCACTCGTTGTCGCGGTGTCGTACGCGATCCTTGCTGTGGCGTATGCCGTTGGAGGTGCTGATGCCATCTCGGACAACTGGGTCGGGATGCTCGGTGCGGTTGCGCTTCTCGGCGGGTTGCTGGCGTCGCTGGTCGCGTTCGGGATGGCGGTCGTTGCCAGGGTGAAACACGAGCAGTGGGCGTTGCTGTGGCTTCCGCTGTCTCGGTTCCCGGGGCTTCTGGTCATCGTCGTGCTCGCCGAGACGCTGTGGATCGAGTAGCAGCGCCCCTACGCCCAGCCGACCGCCTCTTCGCTCCGGGACTCTGCGAGCGCCTCCCTCAACAACCGGCCAGACCGCCTCGTCACGGCCGGGGGCAGCAGACTCGCCGCCAGCTGGTCGTGCTCGCGCCGGAACTTCAGCCGCCCCGGCGACACCTGTCCCGGGAACAGCTCGTCCCACAGGTCCTCCAGCAGCAGGGCTGTCTCCCGCGCCCGCTGATACCGGCCCGACGCAGCTAGGTACGTCCGCCCGGCGTGCGAGCCGTCAAGCCCGAGGTCGGTCAGACTGGTGAGCCGCCGAAGGTACCCCGCCTCCTCCAGTGCACCAAGGTGTCGCAGTGCCGCCAGCAGATCCGCTCGCGCGACCTCGATGCGGTACACCAGACGGACGCGGAACACGCCCAACGTCGCTTCCATCGGTAACCCCCGTCCGCTGCTGGATCCGCCCCTGCCGAGCTGACCGACGCTCCCAGCCTGCACAGCACACAGCAGCCCCGCCTCACCCCGCCCGGATGAGCGCCCTGGGGCAAGCTTCTGCGCCTACCACTGGGCGAGAGCGGGTCGGGTCATCCCTGTCCGGTCGGTGGCTCTGGCTGGTGGCCTGTGCGACCGGGCCCCTCGGAGAAGGTGGGGGGCGACTTCGGGGGCACTGTGGGAGGCGGGATGTCCGGCCAGCCGTTCGTCTGTCGAAAGGCGTGCCAAGGCCACATTCGCCTGACCCAGTTGGGCATTGCCATCCAACAACCCTAGTGCGGCAAGGGCGTCCTGACCTGCGGTCAGCGCAGAGGGGACGAGCAGGAGGACGCGACCCTCACTCCAAGGCGGCGCCGCCGAAGCCGATCTCGTTGCCGTCACGGTCGCGGTAGGTCACCTTGCGCACGCCGTTCTCGTATGTCTCCCGTGACGCGGGCTCGATTCCTCGGGCGCCGATGCTGGCGACCCGCTCATCGAGGTCGTCGACGAACACGGTGTGCACTGCGTGACCGGCGCGGTCGGGCAGCACAGCGATGTACAGATATCGATGCTCGGCGAGCTCCCACACCGCCTCCGTCGCGTTCGGGAGGAAGGCGGGTTCGGAGCCCAGCAGCCGCTCGTACCAAGTGAGGGCACGCTGGTAGTCGCTCACTGGGACGCCTGCGAAGAGGTCGATCGTCACTCGATCACGCTAACCCGCTGACATGTCACGTGTGACGTGTGACGTTCCAGCCTCGCGTCAATGGCGCCGGCCACCTCACGCGGGCGCCTCCGTCGAGGCCAGGAACGCGAGGACCCCACTGGGAACCGGTTGGCTGACGAGGTTCAGGTGGTGGACGTGGAGGAGCTGGATGCCGAGGGGGCAGGCTGCGAGCCGCCGCCGCCGTGGCCGCGACCGGGCCTAGTGGTGACGGTCTTCAGGTCCTTGCTGACCTCGAGCATCACCGGCGAGCCCGACCTCGTGCCGAACACGTCGTAGGAGCCGTCGGGGTCCTTGCGGACCTGCGTGACGGTGACGGTCGAGTCCTTGGCCTTCACCGCGGCCTTGACCCTGCTGAGCTCGGTCCCGGTGACCGGGGTGTCGTTCATGGCGTGCCCCTGGCCGCCGTGCCCCTGCCCGCCGGGCCCGCGACCAGGCCCAGTGGTTACGGTCTTCAGGTCCTTGCTGACCTCGAGCATCACCGGCGAGCCCGACTTCGTGCCGAACACGTCGTAGGAGCCGTCGGGGTCCTTGCGGACCTGCGTGACGGTGACGGTCGAGTCCTTGGCCTTCACGGCGGCCTTGACCTTTGCTGAGCTCGGTCCCGGTCACCGGCGTGTCGTTCGAGCCGTGGTCCCGGTCGCCAGAGAGGGCCACCGAGCCATGAGCGTTGGAGTAGGTGCCGGTCCCTGTTTGCGCTGCGGGCGTCGCAGCATTCGACAGCGTGGCTCCTGTGGCGATGAGCCCTGCCGCGGCGACGACTCCGCAGGCCGCAGTGATGATCTTGGTGTTGGACACGGTGGTGCTCCCGTCGAGTGCTGGATGCCCGGCGCGTAGCGGGCCCGATGCCAGTCACGTTTGCGACGCAGCCTGTGCCAACACTGTGAACATCGTTGGACGGTGCTGGCAGATCGACGGTCAGTCAGGCGTCGACGACCAGACGCACCGTCACCGTGTCGCCGACCTCAAGCCCTTCGGCCCGCTGCACCCCCAGTCTCACCGGCACGATGTAGCGACCCTCCGTGGGGAACAACGACGTCTGCCACTCGGTCCCACCGATCCGAGCCGTGACCGGGATCATCCCCCACCCATAGCTGACCAACGCTGACGTGGCGTGCAGCTCGTGGCAGTGCTCCTCGGGCACGGTGACGAAATGCCATGGGGCAGGACCTCTCCAGAACCAGATCTCGCTACTGAACTGCAGGTCCATCGGCTCAGGATAGGACTGCTCAGAGCACGCAGAACTCATTCCCCTCCGGGTCTGTCATCACCACGTGGTCCGGCCAGCCGTCCAGCTCGCACTCCTGCAAGACCCGAGCGCCAGCCTCGACAAGCCGACGGACCTCTTGTTCCACTCTGGGCCACCGGAGCTCCCAGGAAGTCGAGCGGCCCCCGCCAACCTGGATGTCGAGATGGACTCGGTTCTTGGCGGTCTTCGGCTCGGGCACAGCGAGGAAGGACAGTCTCGGCCCCACTCCGGACGGGTCGCTCAGGTAGGCGCCGTCATCCCGTTCATCCTGCGGGACTCCGTGGTCGCCGAGCCAGTCCTCCCACGTCGCCCATCCCTCCGGCGGCGGGGGTTCTGTGTAACCAAGGGCAGTGGCCCAGAACGTCGCCACGACCGAGGGACTGGTCGTCCGCCCTCAGGGGCGAGCGTCATCCCGCCACATGGAGATGCAGACACCGACCACGAAGACGGCGAGCAGGATCGACGCTGGCCCGAGGAACACTCCCGACTCCGGTGAGAACCCCGTGCTCGCCGTGACGACCCCGCCCACCAGGAAGGCGACGCCCGCGACGGCGCCGGCCCAGCCGAGCCACCGGGCATACCGGTGCCCGAGCGCGATGGCCAGGCCCAGGGCGAGCAGCGTGAACCCGTCGTTGAGCAGGAAGAAGCCGCTGAGACCCTTCTCGAGACTGCGGACGGCCTCGGCTACTCCGAAGGCGGACACGGTCGCGGCGCCAGGCGCGGCGGTGACCCAGGCGTGCACTGCGCTTCTCAGCGCCACGCCGTCGACGGCCATCTGGACGGTGAAGACCACGGCCACCATCACGGCCATCACCCCACCGACGAGGGCCAGGACCCCCGCGACGCTGTCCTGGCGCGAGAGCCGGCGAGCCAGCGCGAGCAGGCTCATCACGATCAGCAGCGCACACAGGTACTGGCCGACATGGACGTAGGTCCAGATGTCTGACCGGGCGTACTCACGAAAGGCCGCGGCCGAGTCGTTAGGTGGTGCTGTGGACGGGTGGAGCTGGTCGGTGGCGATCCGCAGGACAAGGCCGAGGAGACCTGCCACGGCGCCTGCGCGCAGAACCAGTCGATCCTTGCGGAGCGCGGCCTCCGGGGGCGTCGCCCCTGCCGCGGCGGTCGCCCCGGCTGCGGCGACGGTAGCCGCCCGTTGCGACGGTGGCTGTGACTGCGACTGCGCGACGTCGGGCTCCATGACCTGGTCCCTTCGCTAGGTCCTCAGGCCAGTCCTGTCGCCCATCGCGCGCAGAGCCAGGTCCGAGCGGGGTCTCCTGAAGTCAACGCCCGGGCTCGCCGGCCGGTCAATGGCTAGGCAGGGTGCGGTCAATGGCTAGGCAGGGTGGTGACGCCCACCGGTGGGGCTGGTGAGCACTCGTGGGGCTGGAGTCATGGGCGACATGACCACCCCCTGACCGGCGGGTAGCATGACGCCGTCCTGTGGCACCCAACAGACCTGGAGCCCTCGCGCGTGAGCAACCCCCGCCTGGCCGCCGTCATTGTCCTCGCCGCTGGCGAGGGCACCCGGATGAAATCCGCAACCCCCAAGGTGCTGCACCGCATCGCCGGCCGCACGCTGGTCGGCCACGCGATCGCCGCGGCCCGTGAGGCCCAGCCCGAGCACCTGGCGGTCGTGGTCCGGCACGAGCGTGACCTGGTCGCCACCCACGTCGCCGAGGTCGACCCCAAGGCCGTCATCGCCGACCAGGACGACGTCAAGGGCACCGGACGGGCCGTCCAGTGCGCGCTCGACGCCCTGCCCACCGACCTCGACGGCACCGTCCTGGTCACGTACGGCGACGTGCCCCTGCTGTCGGGCTCGACCCTGCACGCCCTGGTGGACCACCACTCCGCCAGTGGCTGCGCCGTCACGGTGATCACCGCCAACCTGGCCAACCCGACCGGCTACGGCCGCATCCTGCGCGGCGCCGACGACTCCGTGGAGGGGATCGTCGAGCACAAGGACGCCACACCCGAGCAGCTCGCGATCACGGAGATCAACTCCGGCATCTACGCCTTCGACGCGCAGGTGCTGCGCGCCGCCCTCGAGCACGTCACGACCGACAACTCCCAGGGCGAGAAGGACCTCACCGACGTCCTCGCCATCGCCCGCTCGGCGGGGCGGCGCGTGGCGGCGCACCTCATTGACGACCTGTGGCAGACCGAGGGTGTCAATGACCGCGTCCAGCTCGCACGTCTGGGCAAGGAGCTCAACCGCCGCATCACCGAGAAGTGGATGCGCGAGGGGGTGACCATCGTCGACCCGGACACGACCTGGATCGATGCCGACGTCGCCATCGGCCGCGACGCCACGATCCTGCCCGGCACGCAGCTGCTCGGCGCCACCACGATCGGCGCTGACACCGTCGTCGGCCCGGACACCACCCTCGAGGACACCGAGGTGGGCGAGCGGGCGACCATCTCGCGCACCGAGAGCAGGCTCGCGGTGGTCGGCGCCGACGCCACGGTCGGCCCGTTCTCCTACCTGCGACCCGGCACCGAGCTCGGTGCCAGGGGCAAGATCGGCGGCTTCGTCGAGACCAAGAACGCCAAGATCGGGGAGGGCGCCAAGGTGCCGCACCTGACCTACTGCGGGGACGCCACCATCGGCGAGGGTGCCAACATCGGCGCCGGCACGATCTTCGCCAACTACGACGGGGTGGCCAAGCACCACACCACCGTGGGCGCGCACAGCTTCGTCGGCTCGGACTCCGTGCTCATCGCGCCGGTGAACATCGCCGACGGTGCCTATGTGGGCGCCGGCTCGGCGGTCACGGCGGACGTCGGTCCCGGCCAGATAGCCGTGGCCCGCGGCCAGCAGCGCAACATCGCCGGCTGGGTGGCGCGCCGTCGCGCCGGCACCCAGACCGCGAAGGCCGCGGAGGCGGCCGCACGGCATACCCCTGACGCACGAGAGGCGGACCAGCCGTGACCGGCATCGTCAAGGCCACCGAGAAGAACCTCATGGTCTTCTCTGGCCGAGCCCACCCCGAGCTCGCCCAGGAGGTGGCGAGCATGCTCGGCACCGAGCTGGTCCCCACGAGCGCCTACGACTTCGCCAACGGCGAGATCTACGTGCGCTACGAGGAGTCGGTGCGCGGCTCGGACGCGTTCGTCATCCAGAGCCACAGCACGCCGCTCAACGAGGCGATCATGGAGCAGCTCATCATGATCGACGCGCTCAAGCGCGCCTCGGCCAAGCGCATCACCGTCGTCCTGCCGTTCTACGGCTACGCCCGGCAGGACAAGAAGCACCGCGGACGCGAGCCGATCTCCGCGCGCCTGATGGCGGACCTGTTCAAGACCGCAGGCGCGAACCGGCTGATGGCCGTCGACCTGCACACCGCCCAGATCCAGGGCTTCTTCGACGGCCCCGTCGACCACCTCATGGCCCTGCCGATCCTCAGCGAGCACGTCGCCAACAACTACGGCCACGAGAAGCTGGCCGTCGTCTCGCCCGATGCCGGCCGGATCAAGGTCGCCGAGCAGTGGTCCGAGCGGCTCGGCGGGGCACCGCTGGCCTTCATCCACAAGACCCGCGACATCAACCGGCAGAACGAGTCCGTCGCCAACCGGGTGGTCGGCGAGGTCAAGGGCCGGATCTGTGTGCTCGTCGACGACATGATCGACACCG
Organism: Pedococcus sp.; assembly: GCA_036278335.1. Classification (GTDB taxonomy): domain Bacteria; phylum Actinomycetota; class Actinomycetes; order Actinomycetales; family Dermatophilaceae; genus Pedococcus_A. The sequence continues at coordinate 2,985 of DASULG010000089.1, read as the reverse complement.
CCGGCACCATCACGAAGGCGGCGGACGCCCTCATGGAGGACGGTGCCGCAGGAGTCGTCATCGCCGCGACCCACGCGATCCTCTCCGGTCCTGCCGTCGACCGCCTCAAGGCGTGCAGCGCGCACGAGGTCATCGTGACCAACACGCTGCCGATCCCCGAGGAGCGCCAGTTCGACAAGCTGACGACCCTGTCCATCGCTCCGCTCATCAGCCGCGCGGTGCGCGAGGTGTTCGAGGACGGCTCCGTGACGAGCCTGTTCGACGGCCGCGCCTGAGGATGACCCACGTATGCCGGGGCCGCGTGCCCGCGGTCAGGCTCGGCGCGCGCGGCGCGCGCGGTAGGCGGCAACGTTGGCGCGGTTGCCGCATCCCTTCTCGCAGTAGCGGCGGGAGCGGTTCTTCGACAGGTCGATGACCACGTCGTCGCAGTCCTCGGCAGCGCAGACTCCCAGCCGCGCGGTCTCGCCGCTGCGCACGACGTCGACCAGGGCCATCGCCGCCTCGACGGCCATGCGGGTGGCCAGGGGCGCCTCCGGCGGGGTGGCGTGCAGGTGCCAGTCCCACTCGCCGTGGCGGACCAGCTGGGGGAGTGCCTGGTGCTCGGCGAGCAGCGCGTTGATGCCGGCCACCACGCCGTCGGTCCCTGCCGTCCAGATCGCCCTCAGGCGCGGCCGCAGAGCCCGAACGGCCTCGAGCTCGGCGAGGTCACCAGTGCGCGAGCCGGTCCAGGCGTAACCGTCGACGAACGCGTCCAGGTCGGCAACGGTCTGCAGCGAGTCGCCGTCGGTGGCGGTGTTGACCAGCGCCGCTGCGGCAACGAGCGCGGTCTCGGTGTCATGAGCGAAAAGCACCTTGACTCCTGACGTGGGGCACTTCTACTGTCATAACCATAAGCGGTTTTGCCCCTGACTGCGGTGAAGGAGAAGGCGACATGGCGGCCGAGCGCACTGCAGCGGTTCCGGCGCACGCGGGCCTGGGCCTCGGCCTGGCCCTCGCCTCAGCTGCGACCTTCGGCAGCTCCGGGGCCTTCGCCAAGGCGCTGCTGACCCAGGGGTGGAGCCCCGGCGCCGTCGTCACCGCCCGCATGGCCGGCGCCGCCGCTGCGCTCCTGCCCGTGGTCCTGGTGGTCATGCGAGGGCGCTGGCGCCTGCTGTGGCGCAACGCCCGCTTCGCCGCGGCATACGGGCTCATCGCCGTGGCCCTGTGCCAGTTTGCCTACTTCAACGCCGTCGAGCGGTTGTCCGTCGCTGTCGCGCTGCTCCTGGAGTACCTTGCGCCGGTCCTCATCGTCGGCTACCTGTGGGTGCGCGGCGCCCGGCCGGGGAGGCTGACCCTGCTTGGTGTGGTGCTCGCCCTGGCCGGCCTGCTGCTGGTGCTCGACGTGTTCGGCGGCGTCCGGCTGAGCCTCGTGGGCGTGCTGTGGGGGCTCGCGGCCGCCGGAGGTCTCGTCGGCTACTTCCTGCTGTCCGCCCACGAGCACGAGGAGTCGCTCCCGCCGCTGGTCCTGGCCTGGGCCGGGCTCGTCGTGGGTGCCGTGGTCCTCGGCTCGGCCGGTCTGCTCGGCGCGCTCCCCATGCGTGCCTCGTCGGCCGATGTCCTCATCGGGGACCTGCGGGTCTCGTGGTGGGTCCCGGTGGCCGAGCTCGCGGTCGTCGCTGCGGCCTTCGCGTATGCCGCCGGCATCGGTGCGGTGCGACTGCTGGGCGCGACCCTGGCGTCCTTCCTCATGCTCACCGAGGTGCTCTTCGCGGTGGGCTTCGCCTGGTTGCTGCTGGGGGAGTGGCCCGGGCTCGTCCAGCTCGCCGGCGGTGGGCTCATCGTCGCCGGCGTGCTGGCGGTGCGGCTGGCCGAGGCGCGGGCCTCTCGCCCGGCGGCGCCGATCGAGGGGCTGGACCCGGATTTCGCGGTGCCGACGCCTGTCCCCTAAACTTCTGGGGTTGCCTCGGCGAGGGACGTAGTACGGCTGGCCGTACGGAGTCCGTGATCGACGCGGTGGTGCTCTGTCCGCATTGGACGGCGCCGCGCGCCCTTCGAGCCGTGCCGCGCCCCGCGTCGAGGCCCACCGCACCAGAAGAACCAACCAGGCAGATCAGGCTTGTGTGCGCCGTCCCGCGGCTGGCATGAGCCAACCCGAGACAGCCCCGAACAGCACCAGGAGAAGCTCGTGTCCGAGACCAAGCTCGTTGCCCAGATCCGCACCCAGTTCGGCAAGGGCGCGGCGCGCAAGATCCGCCGCGACAACAAGATCCCCGCCGTGATGTACGGCCACGGCGCCGAGCCCGTGCACATCACCCTGCCCGGGCACGACACGATGATGGCGCTCAAGCACGTCAACGCCCTGCTGACCATCGAGGTGAACGGCAAGGAGGAGCTCGCGCTGGCCAAGGACGTGCAGCGTGACCCGATCAAGCCGGTCATCGAGCACGTGGACCTCGTCATCGTCAGGCGCGGCGAGAAGGTCAGCGTCGACGTCCCGGTGCACGTCGAGGGCGAGGCCGCGCCGGAGACCGTCGTGACCGTCGACTCCCAGACCCTGCTGCTGGCGGTCGAGGCCACCCACATCCCCGAGAACGTCGTCGTCTCGGTCGAGGGCCTCGAGGCCGGCACCCAGATCAAGGCCGCTGACGTGGAGCTGCCCCGCGGCGCCGAGCTGCTCACCGACCCGGAGATCCTGGTCGTCAACGTCACGGCTCAGATCACCGCAGAGGCCCTGGAGGCCGAGCTTGCCGAGGCCGAGGCCGAGGCCGGCATCGAGCACGAGGCCCCGGCCGAGGTGGCCGAGGGTGCCGAGGAGTCTGCCACCGAGGAGTCCGGCGACTCCGAGTGAGCCCGCTGCGGCTCCCGGGTCTCGGACGCTGGTTCGGTCGCGGCATGGACGAGAACGACACCTGGCTGGTCGTCGGGCTGGGCAACCCCGGCCCGGCGTACGCCGGACACCGGCACAACGTCGGCCACCTCGTGGTCGACGAGCTGGCCCGTCGCATG
>DASULG010000088.1:0-16939 GCA_036278335.1 Pedococcus sp. | reverse complement strand
CGATGGCCAACACCGTCGGTATGACCGTCTGCGCGCGGCATACCAGCGCAGCCAAGGCCCCCGGGGACTCCCGGGGCCTTCGCCGTGCGCGCTCTTCGCCCCTCAGGCCTTGCGGGCGGTGGTCTTCCTGGCCGTGGCCTTCTTTGCGGTGGCCGCCTTGGTCGTCGACTTCGTGGTCGTCGACTTCGTGGCCGTCGTCCTCTTGGCCGTTGCCTTCTTGTTGGCGGTCGTACCGGTGGCGCTGGTCGTGCGCGTCTCTGCCGCAGCCGCGGTCTGCCTGGCCGAGCCGTTCTTGGCAGCGCCGCTCTTGGCCGTGGCGGCCGTGCCTGTCGGACGGTTCAGGGTCCGGGCGCTCTTGGCCAGCACGGGGCCGAGGAAGCGTCCCGTGTGGCTCTCCATGACCTCGGCGACGTACTCCGGAGTGCCCTCGGCGATCACCCGGCCACCCCCGTTGCCGCCCTCGGGTCCCATGTCGACGATCCAGTCGGCGTTCTTGATGACGTCGAGGTTGTGCTCGATGACGATGACCGTGTTGCCCTTGTCCACCAGGCCCTGGAGGACGTGCAGGAGCTTGCGGATGTCCTCGAAGTGCAGGCCCGTCGTGGGCTCGTCGAGGACGTAGACGGTCCGGCCCGTGGAGCGCTTCTGGAGCTCGCTGGCCAGCTTGACGCGCTGGGCCTCGCCACCGGACAGCGTGGGGGCGGGCTGCCCGAGGCGGACGTAGCCGAGCCCGACGTCGCTGAGGGTCTTCATGTGCCGGGAGATCGCGGGGACCGCGGCGAAGAACTCGGCGGCCTCCTCGATCGGCATGTCGAGGACGTCGGCGATCGTCTTGCCCTTGAAGTGCACCTCGAGCGTCTCGCGGTTGTAGCGCGCGCCGTGGCACACCTCGCAGGGCACGTAGACGTCGGGGAGGAAGTTCATCTCGATCTTGAGCGTGCCGTCGCCCGAGCACGCGTCGCAGCGACCGCCCTTGACGTTGAACGAGAACCGGCCCGGCATGTAGCCCCGGATCTTCGCCTCCGTCGTCTCCGCGAAGAGCTTGCGGATGTTGTCGAACACCCCGGTGTAGGTGGCCGGGTTGGACCGAGGCGTGCGGCCGATGGGGCTCTGGTCGACGTGGACCACCTTGTCGAGGTGCTCCAGTCCCTTGACCGTCTTGTGGCGCCCGGGTACCTGGCGGGCGCCGTTGAGCTTGTTGGCCAGCACGGTGTAGAGGATGTCGTTCACCAGGGTGGACTTGCCCGAGCCCGACACACCTGTCACCGCCACGAGGTTCCCCAGCGGGAAGCTGACGTCGACCCCCGACAGGTTGTGCTCGCGGGCGCCGACCACGGTGACCTCGCGACCCTTCTCCTGCGGGCGGCGCTCGGCCGGCGTGGGGATCTCGAGCCGGCCGGACAGGTACTTCCCGGTCATCGAGTCAGGGTGCTCGAGCAGGCCCTGCACCGTACCGGAGTGCACGACCTTGCCACCGTGCTCGCCGGCCCCCGGGCCGATGTCGACGACCCAGTCCGCGGTGGCGATGGTGTCCTCGTCGTGCTCGACGACGATGAGGGTGTTGCCGAGGTCGCGCAGCCGCGTCAGCGTCTCGATGAGGCGGTGGTTGTCGCGCTGGTGCAGCCCGATGCTGGGCTCGTCGAGCACGTAGAGCACGCCCACCAGGCCGGAGCCGATCTGGGTGGCGAGCCGGATGCGCTGTGCCTCACCACCGGACAGGGTCCCCGCCGGTCGGTTGAGCGAGAGGTAGTCGAGGCCGACGTCGAGCAGGAAGCCCAGTCGGGCGTCGATCTCCTTGATGACCCGCTCGGCGATCTGCCGCTCGCGGATGGTGAAGTCCACCTCCTTGAGGAACTTCGCGCAGTCGGCGATGGCGAGCGCGCACACGTCAGAGATGCTCTGGCCACCCACGTGGACCGCGAGGGACTCGGGCTTCAGCCGCGCACCGCCGCACTCGGGACACGGGACCTCACGCATGAAGCCCTCGTAGCGCTCCCGGCTCCACTCCGAGTCGGTCTCGGAGTGGCGGCGCTTGACGAACGGCACGACGCCCTCGAAGCCGGTGGTGTACGAGCGCTCCCGGCCATAGCGGTTGCGGTAGCGGACGTGCACCTTGTAGTTCTGCCCGTAGAGCAGGGCCTCCGTGGCGCGCTGCGGCAGGGAGTGCCACGGAGCATCCATGGAGAACTTGAGGTCCTTGGCGAGGGCGCCGATGACCCGCTGGAAGTAGTCGGCCGACCCGCTCCCCTGCGACCACGGGGCGATGGCTCCCTGCGAGATGGACAGGTCCTCGTCGGGCACGAGGAGCTCGGGGTCCACCTCGAGCTCGGTGCCCAGCCCGGTGCACTTGGGGCAGGCGCCGAAGGGGCTGTTGAAGGAGAACGAGCGGGGTTCGACCTCGTCCATGGCGAGCGGGTGGTCGTTCGGGCAGGCCATCTTCTCGGAGAACCGGCGCTCCCTGTCGGGGTCGTCGGCGTCCCGGTCGACGAACTCCACCACCAGCACCCCGCCGGCGAGGCCGAGGGCGGTCTCGACCGAGTCGCTCAGGCGCCGCTTGGCCCCGGTCTCGTCCCCCTTGGCGACGAGGCGGTCGACGACCACGTCGATGGTGTGCTTCACCTGCTTCTCGAGCTTGGGCGGGTCGGTCAGGGACACGACCTCGCCGTCGACCCGGGCGCGCGAGAAGCCCTTGGTCTGCAGCTCGGCGAACAGGTCGACGTACTCCCCCTTGCGGGCCCGCACGACCGGCGCGAGGACCTGGAAGCGCGTGCGCTCGGGCAGCTCGAGCAGCCGGTCGACGATCTGCTGGGGCGACTGGCGCGTGATCGGCTCGCCGCACACCGGGCAGTGCGGGCGGCCGACCCGGGCGAAGAGCAGCCGCAGGTAGTCGTAGACCTCGGTGATGGTGCCGACGGTGGAGCGGGGGTTGCGGTTGGTCGACTTCTGGTCGATCGAGACCGCCGGCGAGAGGCCCTCGATGAAGTCCACATCCGGCTTGTCCATCTGCCCGAGGAACTGGCGGGCGTAGGCCGACAGCGACTCCACGTAGCGGCGCTGCCCCTCGGCGAAGATCGTGTCGAACGCCAGGGACGACTTGCCCGAGCCGGAGAGCCCCGTGAAGACCACCAGGCTGTCGCGGGGCAGCTCGACGGAGATGTCCTTGAGGTTGTGCTCACGCGCCCCACGCACGATGAGGTGGTCGTGCTGGGGGCGGGGGGCGGCGGACGGGCGGGAGGAGGGCACAGCAGTCACACGGTTCATGCTAGGTGCCCGCACTGACAGCCGCTGCATCGCGGCATACGGTGGGCGCCATGGTGACCCCGATCGAGGACTACGCGGTGCTCGGAGACACGGAGACGGCCGCCCTCGTGAGCCGCGCCGGCTCCATCGACTGGCTCTGCCTGCCGCACTTCGACTCGCACGCCTGTTTCGCCGCCCTGCTGGGCACACCCGAGAACGGCCGCTGGCTCCTCGGGCCGGTGGCGCCCGCCCGCACGACGCGCCGCTACCTCGACCACTCGTTCGTGCTCGAGACCATCCACGAGACCGCGGACGGGGCGGTGAGGGTGACCGACCTCATGCCGCTCGGGGACGGCCGGGCGGACCTCATCCGCCGGGTGCAGGGGGTGCGCGGGACCGTCCGGATGCGCCACGAGTGGGTCGTGCGGTTCAACTACGGCCGGATCCGTCCCTGGGTGTCCCGGGCCCCGGGGCACGAGCAGGACTCCGGGGTCATCACCGCGGTCGCCGGGCCGGACATGCTCGTGCTGCGCGGCACCCGGCTCCCCAGCGCCGAGGACTGGCACCACCGCGACGAGTTCGAGGTGTCGGAGGGCGAGGAGTACACCTTCTCCACGACGTGGTGCCCCTCGTACAAGGACATCCCCCCGCCCCTGGACGTCGACGCCCGCATCGACGAGACCCTGCGCGCCTCCACCGCCTGGGCCGGCCGGTGCGGCTACACCGGGCCCTACCGGGAGCAGGTGCTGCGCTCCCTGCTGACCCTGCGGCTGATGACCGACTCGCGCACCGGGGGCATCGTCGCCGCCCCCACCACCAGCCTGCCCGAGGCCCTGGGCGGCGAGCGCAACTGGGACTACCGCTTCTGCTGGCTGCGCGACGCCTCGCTCACGCTGGAGGCGCTGCTCTCCTCGGGCTACGTGGAGGAGACGCGGCTGTGGCGCAACTGGCTGCTGCGCGCCGTGGCCGGCGACCCGGAGGACCTCCAGATCATGTACCGGATCGACGGCTCCCGGGACCTGCCCGAGCGCCACCTGCGTGGACTGCCCGGGTATGCCGGGTCCCAGCCGGTTCGCATCGGCAACGGCGCTGCCCGGCAGCGGCAGACGGACGTGCTGGGTGAGGTGATGATCGCCCTCGAGAAGGCGCGCAGGCTCGGCCTGGAGGGAGACGCCCAGTCGTGGGCGCTGCAGTGCGCCCTCGTCGACGAGCTGGCCACCCACTGGGACGTGCCCGACAACGGGCTGTGGGAGGTCCGCGGCCCCCGTCGACACTTCACGCACTCCCGGGTCATGGTGTGGGCGGCCTTCGACCGGGCCATCGCCGGGGTGGAGCGTCACGGCCTGCGAGGCCCGGTCGACCGGTGGCGTGAGCTGCGGGAGACGGTGCGGAACGAGGTCCTCGACAAGGGGTTCAACTCGGCGAGGAACACCTTCACCCAGCACTACGACACGGACGAGGTCGACGCCTCCCTGCTGCTCATCCCCATCGTGGGGTTCCTGGAGCCGAACGACCCGCGGGTCCTGGGAACCATCGCCGCCATCGAGAAGGACCTGCTGCGGGACGGGTTACTGCTGCGCTACCGCACCGCGACGGGCGTGGACGGCCTCGCCGGCGACGAGCACCCCTTCCTGGCGTGTTCCTGGTGGCTGGTCAGCGCGTACGCCATGGCGGGCATGGTGGACAAGGCACGTGAGCTGATGGACCGTCTCGTCGGCCTGCTCAACGACGTGGGACTCGTCTCGGAGGAGTACGACCCGGCGAACGAGCGCATGGTGGGCAACTTCCCGCAGGCCTTCTCACACCTGACGCTCATCGGAGCGGCACACGCCATCGCCCAGGCAGAGGCAGAGGGCGCGGCACGCAGCGGTGAGCAGATACCGTCGGGCCCATGACCCCGCTTGCCGACGACATCACCGCGGTCGACGCCGCCACCGAGGCGCTGCTGGCCACGGTCAGCCGGCTGGCCGATGCCGACCTGGAGCACCCCTCGCTGTGCGAAGGCTGGACCCGGGGCCATGTGGTGGCCCACCTCGCCCGGAACGCCGAGGCCATCGCCCGGCTGGTGGACTGGGCGGTGACCGGCGAGCCGCGGGAGATGTACCCCGGTGGTCAGGAGGCCAGGGACGCCGAGATCGAGGCAGGGGCCCGCCGGGGCGCCGAGGAGCAGGTGGCGGACCTCTCCAGCACCGCGGCGGCCCTGGCCCAGCGGCTCCCCCTGCTCGCGCGCGGCACCGCAACGGCCGAGGTGGAGGGGCGTGGGGGCTTCGTCATCGCCAGCGCCGACCTGCCGTTCATGCGCCTTCGGGAAGTGGTCTACCACCACGCCGACCTCGCGGCCGGCTACTCCTTCAGCGACGTCGACGGGGACCTGCTGGCCAGGTTCATCGAGGATGCCGTGCGGCGGCTCAGCCTGTCCCGGAGGGCGCCGGACCTCACCCTGCGCGCGGACGAGGGCGGCTCATGGGTGGTCGGCGACGGCACGGCCGTCGTCACCGGCTCGCGGGCGGGGCTGCTGCGCTGGCTCGCCCGCCGGATCCCGGACGGCGTGGCCTCCGAGGGACTGCTCCCCGAGCTGCCGCGCGGGGCCTGACGCCTGCCGCGGCGGTCAGCCTGCGTGGGCCTTGAAGTGGACGCTGGCCATCGAGTTGACCCCGGCCCGTCGGGCGATGGCCACCGCCGCGAGCGCGGAGTGCACCTTGAGCTTGTGCAGGATGCTCTGGACGTGGGTCCGCACGGTGTTGGGCGAGACATGCAGCAGCTCGCCGATCTCGTTGCGCGACATCCCCTCGACCAGGCAGCCGAGGACGTCGAGCTCGCGCTGGGTCAGGCTGCGGATCCCCTCCGCCTCGGTGAGCGTCGCCTGCGGCTGTCCTGACAGGGAGACCAGCACCTGCGTGAGCAGATCAGCCGGGATGTGGGTCTCGCCGCGGGCGACCCCCCGCAGGGCCGTCGTCAGGGAGTCGACGGTACCGACCTTGCTGACCCAGCCGCGGACACCCATCTGGACCGCCTCGAGCACCTGCTCGCCGCCCTCCACTCCCGTCACGACCACCACGCCGGTCTCGGGCCACCGGCGCAGGATCTCGTGGCCGAGGGCCAGGCCGTCCTCCCCCGCGAGCAGCAGGTCCAGCGTGACGACGTCACAGGGCGTGGTGCTCAGGACCTCGAGTGCCTGCTCCGAGGAGGTGGCCTTGCCCACGACGTGGAAGTCGGGGTCGTCGGCCAGCCTCACGGCAAGGGCGTCGACGAAAACCTGGTGGTCGTCGATGATGACGACCCGGATCGGCTTCTGCATGTGCATCAGCGTGCCGCCTCATGCCCCTGCAGTAACCCTCCCCCGGTGGGATGTTGACCTACGTCAATGGCATGAGGGGAGGAGGATGCCTCAGCGGACGTGCGCCGGCCAGGTGTCCACGGTGCCGTGAGCCGCCATCAACGCGGCCGCCTGCAGGCGTGAGTGGACGCCGAGCTTGGTCAGCAGGTTCTGCACGTGGGTGCGGGCGGTGCTCCGCTGCACGCCGAGGGTCTCCGCCATCTGCTCGGTGGTCTGGCCGTCCATGATGCAGCGCATGACCTCCCACTCCCGGTCCGTGAGGAACTGCAGCGCCCACAGCGGGTCATCGCTGGTCTTGCGCGTCCTCAGTGCCTGCTGCAGGAGGGCCGGGTCCACGGCGACATGGCCGTTGACCGCCTGGTGGATCTTGTCGAGGATCTCCTGGACCGGCTTGTCCTTGCCGACATACCCGGACGCGCCCTCAGCAATGGCGCGGCCGACCACAGCGTGGTCGGCCTCGGCCGAGAGCATCACGACCTTCGTTGTCGGACAGGCATCCCGAATCTTGGGGATGGCGGCCAGGCTCGAGCCACCAGGGAAGTTCACGTCCAGCAGGACCACGTCCGGCTGGTGCTCACGCACCGCATCGACCGCTTCGTCAGTTGTCGCGACCAGCGCAGCGACCTCATAGCCGTGCTCGGAGAGGGCCAGACCGAGCGCTTCAAGCAGGAGGCGATGATCGTCGCAGACGACCAGCCTCATGACGCAACCGACTCGGGAGCCCGCGTCCTGACCACACTCTGCAGACAGATGTCGGCAACTGCGCCAGAGGCGCTCCCCGAGCGGAGCCGGAAGGTCCCGTTGCAAGCCGCCACCATGGCCCGCGTCGTCGTCAGCCCCAGCGAGGTCCGGGAGGCCACCTTGCCGAGCCCCGGGCCGTCGTCGCTGATGACCAGGTGCACACTGCTGCGCTGGCGCACCACCCGGACGTTGACGTGTCCTGCGTCGCCTGCTGCGCGGATGGCGTTGTCCAGCACGCACCCCAGGGCGCGAGCCAGAGCCACCGGGCGGGCCCAGACCCTGACGTCGCCGACGACGTCGACACTGATCTGGCAGGCCGCGGTCGGGCGGGCACGGGTGACGGCGATCTCCGCGATCTCCGCCACGTCCACCTCCGTGACCTCGTCGTGCGCGGCGTCGCAGAGCACGGTGTCCACGAGCTGGCTCAGCCACTGGGCCTGGTCGAGAATCACCTGGAGCTTGCGCGACACATCGCCCCCACCGGAGGCTGAGAGAAGAAGAATGGCGGCCAGCGGCTGGCGCAGGTCATGGCAGAGCGCGCGAATCGGGTCGATGTCTGTAGCAGTCACGCCAGAGCGTGGCAGGCCTTCTGCGAGAGCGGTCATGTGCAGTCCTCACCCAAACTTCACGGCTGGTGCGTCAGCACCCCCTGCTGGCACTCCCCCGCCGTGACTGGACCAACGTAGGTCCGCAGAAATCGACGCGACAATAGTCAATAGGGACTAGGCCAAGCCGCTTAGTCACATCAGGCCATGGGACTAGAGGCAGGATGGGACGCATGTCGTACACCGGAGATGTCAAGCCTGGCGGCCCCGCCGACGTTCGCGTGATGCCGCACGCCACCATACGCAAGGTAGCGGTCTCGGCCATGTCGAACAACGTGTACCTGCTCACGTGCGCGGCCACCGGGGCCCAGCTGATGGTCGACGCCGCGGACGACGCGGAGCGCTGCCTGGCCCTGGTGCGCGAGGGCGGCGACCGTCTGGACCTCGTCGTCACCACGCACCAGCACTGGGACCACCACCGCGCGCTGCAGGACGTCGTCGCCGCCACCGGCGCGTACACGGCTGCCGGCAGGGAGGACTCCGATGCTCTCCCGGTCACCCCTGACCGGCTGCTCGCCCAGGGTGACCGCATCGAGCTGGGTGCCCTGTCGCTGGAGGTGCTCCACCTGCGCGGCCACACGCCGGGCTCCATTGCGCTGGCCTACCGTGAGCCTGACGGGGGCACCCACCTGTTCACCGGTGACTCGCTCTTCCCCGGCGGCGTGGGCAACACCAAGAACCCGGGCCAGAGCTTCGCCTCGCTGATCGAGGACGTCACCACGCGCGTGTTCGACGTCTACGACGACGACACCTGGGTCTACCCCGGGCACGGCAACGACACCACGCTCGGCGCCGAGCGCCCTCATCTTCGGGAGTGGCGCGAGCGAGGCTGGTAGCGGGCGGCCTGTGGCGCGCTGGGCACTCGGCCCGGCGGACCGCGCCTCCTGCGGGCCGGACGCGCCCCGCTCCTCGGCCGTGGCTACGGTTGCCCGGTGAACCGTGCCTCCGCCGTCCCGGCACCGCTGCTGGTCCTCGCGGCCGTCGTCTCGGTCCAGTTCGGCGGGGCCCTGGCAGCCACGCTCGTGCCGACGATCGGCGCGCCGGGGTCGGTCACCCTCCGGCTGCTCTTCGCGGCCCTCGTGCTCGGCCTCATCGCGCGGCCGCGCCTGCGCGGGCACTCGCGACGGGCCTGGGTCACCGTGATCGCCTTCGGACTCGCCCTCGGGCTGATGAACCTGTCCTTCTACGCCTCGCTCGCGCGACTGCCCATCGGCGTGGCCGTGACCATCGAGTTCCTCGGCCCCCTGACGCTGGCGACCGTGCTCTCACGCCGCCCCCGCGACCTTGCGGCCGTGGCGGCAGCGGCCGTCGGGGTCCTGCTCATCTCGCAGGCCCTGGCGGTGCCCCTCAGCAGCCTGAACTGGGCCGGGCTGGGACTGGCTGCGGGCGCGGGCGCCTGCTGGGCGGCATACATCATCCTCAGCGGCCGGACCGGCGCCGAGTTCGACAGGCTGGACGGCCTGGCCCTGGCCATGGCCGTCGCGCTGGTGGCGGTCGCGCCGTTCGGTCTGGCCACCGCGCCGCTGTGGACTCCCGTCGTGGTCGCCAAGGGCCTGGGGATCGCCCTGCTCTCCTCGGTCCTGCCCTACTCGCTGGAGCTGATCGCCCTGCGGCGGCTCAGTGCCGGAGTCTTCGGCATCCTGCTCTCCCTCGAGCCCGCAGCCGCGGCACTGGCGGGCCTGCTCGTGCTGGGCCAGCGCCTGACACCGCAGCAGCTCGTCGGCATGGCCATGGTCGTCGTGGCCAGCGCCCTGGTCATGGGCGCCGGCCACCGCAAGGACCCGGCCGCCGCCGCGTCAGGAGGCTGAGGACTCCAGGCGCGCGTCGCGGCGGTCCTTCCACAGGCTGGCCACGGTCGTGATGCCGAGGATGACCACGATCGCGCCGAGGGAGACGCCGATGGGGATCTCCGGCACGTCAAATGGCTTGCCACCGTTGAGGAATGGCACCTCGTTGGTGTGCAGGGCGTGCAGCAGCAGCTTGATGCCGATGAACGCGAGCAGCACCGCCAGACCCAGGCTGAGGTACACGAGCCGCTTGAGCAGGCCGCCGATCAGGAAGTACAGCTGGCGCAGACCCATGAGGGCGAAGATGTTCGCCGTCAGCACCAGGTAGGGCTCCTTGGTCAGGCCGTAGATCGCCGGGATCGAGTCGAGGGCGAACAGCAGGTCCGTCGTGCCCAGCGCCACGATGACGATGAACATCGGCGTGGCGAGGCGCTTGCCGTTCTCCAGGATGAAGAGCTTGGTCCCCTGGTAGCTCTGCGTCGCCGGGAAGCGTCGCTCGACGAACCGCATGAACCGGTTCTCCTCGTACTCGTCGTCGTCGCTCTCGCCCTCCCGGGCCAGCTTGACGGCGGTGTAGATCAGGAAGGCGCCGAAGAGGTAGAAGACCCAGGTGTAGTTCTCGATGGCGGCGGCACCCACCGCGATGAAGATGCCGCGCAGGACGACGGCGATGATGATGCCGATCATCAGGGCGGACTGCTGGTACTTCTCCGGTACCGAGAACTTGGCCATGATCAGCAGGAAGATGAACAGGTTGTCCACGGACAGCGAGTACTCCGTGAGCCATCCCGCGAAGTACTCTCCCGCGTACTGCAGCCCTGAGAAGTACCAGATGCCGAGCCCGAAGAGCACCGCGGCGCCGACGTAGACCCCGAGCGCGGTGCTCACCTCCCGGGTGGAGGGAACGTGCGGCCGGCGCGCGATGACGAAGACGTCGATGGCGAAGACGACAACGGCCAGCGCGATGGTGGCGAACCACACCCCAGTGGGGACATTCACGAAATCGGTCCTTCCGGTCACATTCAGTGGCCGGAGGTCTCTCCCGCCCTTGGCTGGCGGACCGGCTCCCCGGGCCGCGCCGTATGCCGTGGCACCGGTTGGCCGTGATGACGAGGACACCGCGTGGGGATACTCCCCTCCGTTGGTACTGCCGAGTCTCCCAGACGGCACAGGGCCCGCCAAATCTGTCTTGCGGCGCGAGGCTTTCCAGGAGGTGCGTGACCCTGGTCGGCGGGGTAGGAAGGGAAGCGTTCGACCATCGGCGAAGGGAGCACATCATGCCCGCCAAGAAGGACCCAGGCCCCAGCGTCAAGGACCCCGAGCTCTACGAGGAGCTGCGCGACGACGGCGCCTCGAAGGAGAAGGCCGCCCGCATCGCCAACGCCGCCGCCAACAGCTCACGCTCCGCCGTGGGGCGCAAGGGAGGCAAGAGTGGCGACTACGAGGACTGGACCGTCGAGGACCTGCGCCGTCGTGCCCGGGAGATCGGGGTCGAGGGCCGCTCCACGATGAGGAAGGGCGAGCTCATCAGCGCGCTGCGCAACCACTGAGCGGGGCGCCACCACTGCGACCCGACTGCCGAGGACCCGGCCGCTGCCCGCCGGGTCCTCAGCGGGTGGCGTTGCTCATCTGCCGGAGCTCCTTCTTGAGGTCCTGGATCTCGTCGCGCAGCCGCGCGGCGAGCTCGAAGTGCAGGTCGGCCGCAGCCTGGTGCATCTGGGTGGACAGCTCCTGGATGAGGTTGGCCAGGTCGTTCGCAGGAAGGTCCTTCAGCCGCCCGGCCGCCACACCGGCGTCCGCCTGGACCGTCCCCCTGCCGCCTCGTCCGCCACCGCTCTTGCCCCGCGACTGCGCCCGACCCGACCCCATGAGCGCCTCGGTGTCGGCGTCCTCACGGTCGAGCATGTCGGTGATGTCGGCGATCTTCTTGCGCAGCGGCTGCGGGTCGACGCCGGCGGCCACGTTGTAGGCGACCTGCTTCTCGCGGCGTCGCTGGGTCTCCTCGAGGGCCTCCTGCATGGACGGCGTGATCTTGTCGGCGTACATGTGCACCTGGCCAGAGACGTTGCGGGCCGCCCGGCCGATGGTCTGGATGAGCGATCGGGCGCTGCGGAGGAAGCCCTCCTTGTCAGCGTCGAGGATGCTCACGAGGGAGACCTCGGGCAGGTCGAGTCCCTCACGGAGCAGGTTGATGCCGACGAGCACGTCGTACTGGCCCAGCCGCAGCTCACGCAGGAGCTCCACGCGCCGCAGCGTGTCGATGTCGGAGTGGAGGTAGCGGACCCTGACGCCCTTGTCGAGGAGGTAGTCGGTGAGGTCCTCGGCCATCTTCTTGGTCAAGGTGGTGACCAGGACCCGCTCGTTGCGCGCGGCGCGCTGGTTGATCTCGTGCAGCAGGTCGTCGATCTGCCCCTTGGTCGGCTTGAGGACGACCTGGGGGTCGACCAGGCCGGTCGGGCGGATGATCTGCTCGACGACCCCGCTGGCCTTGGCCAGCTCGTAGGGCCCGGGGGTGGCCGACAGGTAGACCGCCTGCCCGATGCGCTCGAGGAACTCCTCCCACTTCAGCGGCCGGTTGTCCATCGCGGACGGCAGGCGGAAGCCGTGGTCGACCAGGGTGCGCTTGCGCGACATGTCGCCTTCGTACATCGCCCCGATCTGCGGGACGGTGACGTGGGACTCGTCGATGACGAGCAGAAAGTCCTCTGGGAAGTAGTCGAGCAGGCAGTTGGGCGCTGACCCTCGCGCCCGGCCGTCGATGTGCAGCGAGTAGTTCTCGATGCCGGAGCACGACCCCACCGGGCGCATCATCTCGATGTCATACGTGGTGCGCATGCGCAGCCGCTGGGCCTCGAGCAGCTTGCCCTGCTTCTCGAACGCAGCGAGCTGGTCGGCGAGCTCGAGCTCGATGCCGCGGATCGCGCGCTCCATCCGCTCCGGTCCGGCCACGTAGTGCGTGGCCGGGAAGACGTACATCTCCTTCTCCTCGTGCACGATCTCGCCGGAGACCGGGTGCAGGGTGTAGATCCGCTCGATCTCGTCGCCGAAGAACTCGATGCGAACGGCGAGCTCCTCGTAGACCGGGATGATCTCGACCGTGTCACCGCGGACCCGGAAGGTGCCGCGGGTGAAGGCAAGGTCGTTGCGGGTGTACTGCATCTGGACGAAGCGCTTGAGCAGCTCGTCGCGCTCGATCTCCATGCCGACCCGCAGCCGCGCCATCCGGTCGACGTACTCCTGCGGCGTGCCCAGGCCGTAGATGCACGACACCGAGGCCACCACGATGACGTCGCGCCGCGTGAGCAGCGAGTTGGTGGCGCTGTGCCGCAGCCGCTCCACCTCGTCGTTGATCGACGAGTCCTTCTCGATGTAGGTGTCGGTCTGCGGGACGTAGGCCTCGGGCTGGTAGTAGTCGTAGTACGAGACGAAGTACTCGACGGCGTTGTTGGGCAGCAGCTCGCGGAACTCGTTGGCCAGCTGGGCAGCCAACGTCTTGTTGGGGGCCATGACCAGGGTGGGCCGCTGGACCTGCTCGATGACCCAGGCGGTGGTCGCCGACTTGCCGGTGCCGGTGGCACCCAGCAGGACGGTGTCCCTCTCCCCTGCCTTGATGCGCCGCGCGATCTCGGCGATGGCCGCCGGCTGGTCACCCGCCGGCTGGAAGTCGGAGACCACCTCGAAGGGGGCTACCGTGCGCTGCAGGTCAGTCGTGGGACGCATGTCACCACCGTAAGCCCAGCCACCGACAGGACCTGCCCTGACGGTCCGTCAGCGAAGCCAGGCGACGAGGCCCATGGCGCACCCACCCGCAGCGCCGAGCAGCGTCACCACCGCCACCCGGACCATGAGCGGGTAGGGCGAGTAGCCCCGGGTGTCGTCACGCAGCTGCGCGAACCGGTGCCGAACCCCGCGTGCCAGCACGGCGCCGACAATGGCCGCCGCAGAACCGGCGGCCAGCAGCCACCAGGCGCCCACCCTGGTTGCCACGACGAGCAGGGGCAGCAGCAGCATGATCGAGGTCAGGGCGGTCCGCTGCCAGGCCAGCGCGGTCCGCTCCGGCTGCAGAGCATGCCGCTCCGGGATCAGGCTCACGGCTGGGCCACCTCCACGACGGCCAGGACGAGCGTGAAGGCCGCGAGGAGCACCACCCCGCCGGCCAGGATTGCCAGGGAGCGGGGGGAGGGCAGTGGCTGCCGCAGGCGCAGGGCCCGCTCGACCCTGGCCCAGCTCCGGACGGCACGGACCGCCAGTGCGCCGCCACCGACACACGCGGCCGCTCCGACCAGCGGAGCCCACCGCGGCATGGCCGCCAGGGTGGCCAGCGAGATCAGTGCGACGCCGCCGGCCACCAGGGCCAGGGCGGTGCGCATCCACGCCAGTGACGTGCGCTCGTTGGCCATCGAGAACCGGGGGTCCGGCTCCTCACCGACCCCGTAGACGCTGTCCGGGCGGCGCTGGTGGCTCTGGTGCTCAGCCACCGCTGGCCCGCCAGCCGGTGTCGAGGGCCCACTGCTCGGCTCTCTCCGCAGCGGCCGAGAACCACGGCTCCTTGGCATCGGCGTAGGCGCTGGTCGTGTCCACGGCTGCGGCGACCCGCTCCTTCTCGGCGGCATACTCCCCCGCGGCGGCGCGGTCGGCGCGCATCCAGTCACGGAAGAGCAGCGCCCAGCGCCAACCCGGTGAGCCGACCTCGCGCACGTGGATGTTCGCTGGGCGCCCGGGATCGGCCTCGGCGTGGACTCGTTTGGGCCACGGCCGGCCGTCCTTGCTGTTGTCCGAGTCGACTCCGGGCACGCGGGGGAAGCCCGCCCCGGCCGTGGCCTGCAGGATGCCTGGATGGTCAACCGCCGCGAGAGAGGTGACCCCGACCTGCACGTCGATCACGTCCTTGGCGGGCATCCCTGGGACCGACGTGCTGCCGATGTGCTCCATGGCCACCACGGTGTCGCCGAACGCCATGCGCAGGCGCTCCAGCAGCCGATCGGTCTGTGCCGGCCACGTCGCGTCCGGGGGGCAGATGCGCACCCTGTCTGGACGCGAGGCTCGTATGCCGTGGCGCACGTTGTGCTCGAACGGCACCAGCCGCTCGTGCCAGAGCGCATCGACGGCAGCGTGGACGTCCTCCCGTGTCCTGGAGTTGTCCAGCCACACGTCGGCCGCGGCCCTGCGCTGCTCGTCGGTGGCCTGAGCGGCCATCCTGCCGATGACGTCGTCCTCGGTCATCCCGCGGTGCTCCATCAGCCGCCGCAGCCGGATCCTCTCGTCGGCGCCGACGATGACCACCAGGTGGTAGGAGGGTCCGAGGTGCTTCTCGACCAGCAGCGGCACGTCGTGCACCACGATGGCGTCCTCGGCGGCGTGGCCGATGAGCTCACCCGTACGCGCCGCGATGCGGGGGTGGGTGATCTGCTCGAGGTCGCGGCGGGCCTGCGGGTCGGAGAAGACGAGCGTGCCCAGCGCAGCCCTGTTGAGGGCGCCGTCCTCCTCGAGAACGCTGTCGCCGAAACGGCCAGCAATGGCGGCCAGCCCCTCCGAGCCTGGCGCGACGACCTCCCGGGCCAGGCTGTCCGCGTCGATGACCACCGCACCCAGCGCTGAAAACCGTTGCGCCACAGTCGATTTGCCAGATCCGATGCCTCCCGAGAGGCCGATGCGCAACATGCAGCCACTCTAGCGAACCTCGCGTGCCGACCACCCCGGCGCGTGTCCGGTCAGTCCGCGAGCCGCGCGGGGAAGCCCCCGGTGGCGATCGGCGACCACCGGGTCGGGGTGATCCGCAGGATCGACTTGCCCTGGTCGAGCATGGCCTGGCGGTACTCGTCCCAGTCGGGGTGCTCCCCGGAGATGCAGCGGAAGTACTCGACGAGCGGCTCCACGGAGTCCGGCGCGTCGATGACCTCGCAGTCGCCGTCGACCTGCACCCAGGCGCCGCCGAAGTCGTCCGAGAGGACGAGCACACTCACCTGCGGGTTGCGGCGGGCGTTGGCGGTCTTTGCCCGCTCCGGATAGGTGGAGATCACGATGCGCCCGCTGCCGTCGACCCCGCCGGTGACCGGAGACGCCTGCGGCCGCCCATCGGGTCGGGTGGTGATGACGACCATCTGGTGGCGGGGCCGCACGAAGCCCAGCAGCCCGTCGAGGTCGACCGTGGTGTTCGTCGCGATGGTTCGTGCCATGCCCCCCATCCTTGCGGTGCCCACGCTGGGATGCCATGGGAGCGCCCGTCAGAGCTCCGGCAGGGACGGGCACGGCGAAGGCCCGGCCCCCTTTCGGGGACCGGGCCTTCACGGCATACGGACTGGTGTCAGTTGCCCGTGAGCTTCTCACGCAGAGCAGCCAGCGCCTCGTCGGAGGCGAGGGTGCCCTCCGAGGTCGGGGCGGCACTCGGACGGCCAGCACCCTCGTCGGGGGTGGCGCCGGAGTCCGAGGAGTAGGACGTCGAGACGCCGGCGTTGGCCGCAGCCTCGGCGTCGGCCTTGTGGGCCTCCTCGACCTGCGCCTTGTGGGCCTCCCAGCGGGTGTGGGCCTCGGCGTACTGCTTCTCCCACTTCTCGCGCTGGGTGTCGTAGCCCTCGAGCCACTCGTTGGTCTCCGGGTCGAAGCCCTCGGGGTACTTGTAGTTCCCCTGCTCGTCGTACTCGGCGGCCATGCCGTAGAGCGTCGGGTCGAACTCGGCGACCGGCGCGCTCTCGTCGTTGGCCTGCTTCGGCGACAGCGAGATGCGGCGACGCTCGAGGTCGATGTCGATGACCTTGACGAAGATCTCGTTACCGACGGTGACGACCTGCTCCGGCAGCTCCACGTGGCGCTCGGCCAGCTCGGAGATGTGGACCAGGCCCTCGATGCCGTCGTCGACGCGCACGAACGCGCCGAACGGGACGAGCTTGGTGACCTTGCCCGGGACGACCTGGCCGATCGCGTGGGTCCGGGCGAAGTGCTGCCACGGGTCCTCCTGCGTCGCCTTCAGCGACAGGGAGACACGCTCGCGGTCCATGTCGACGTCGAGGACCTCGACCGTGACCTCGGTGCCGACCTCGACAACCTCGGACGGGTGGTCGATGTGCTTCCACGACAGCTCGGAGACGTGCACGAGGCCGTCGACGCCGCCGAGGTCGTCGAACGCCCCGAAGTTGACCACGCTGGAGACGACGCCCTTGCGGACCTGGCCCTTCTGCAGCCGGGAGAGCAGGTCACCGCGGATCGCCGTGCGGTTCTGCTCGAGCCAGGCG
>DASULG010000087.1:0-9457 GCA_036278335.1 Pedococcus sp. | reverse complement strand
AGCAGCGAGCCGCGGTGGGTGCACCTGCCCCTCGCGGCCCTGTGGGCTGTCGGCTACTTCGCCTTCTTCGCCACCGGCGTCTGGCTGAAGTCCCACCGCCGGGCGCGCTACCTGCCACCGGTGCGCGCGTACGCGGCCGCGAGCCTGCTACTCGGGGCGCTCGTGCTGGCCCTGCGCCCGGACCTGGCCCGGTGGGCTCCCCTGTTCGTGCCACCACTCGCCATCGGGCTGGTCGCGTCGGCACGGCGGCAGGACCGGGCTCTGGTCAGCGGCCTCGCCACAACGGTGGGCTCGTGTCTGATGGTCCTGGTCGCCCACGACGCCGGGGGTGGCACCGACTGGCGCTGGGCCTGGCTGCTCGCCGCCGTGCTCGCCGCGTACTTCTGCGGCACCGTCATCTACGTCAAGACCCTGATCCGCGAGCGCGGCAGCGAGCGGCACTACTGGCTGTCGGTCGCCTTCCACGGGTTGGCCACGCTGGCGCTGATCCCTGCAGGTGGCGCCCTGACGGCCGTCTTCGCCCTCCTCACGGTCCGGGCGGCCATCGCCCCGGCCTTCCCCGTGACCCCGAAGCAGGCCGGCATCGGCGAGATCGTCGCCACCGTTGCGGTTGCCGCCGCCGCGCTGGCGACGACCATCTGAGCGCACGCGTCGACCCCACCCGCTGGCCCCGCCCTGCTCGGGCCGCTACTCGGGCCGCTCGGCTCGGGCCGCTACTCGGACCCACCCAGGTCCACCTCGTAGGCCTCGAACACCAGGTCGGCGCCGGCCTGCCGGTGCCTGACGAGCTGGCCCATCAGCGCCGTCGCCTCTTCGCGCAGCGCGACAGGGTCCGGCAGCTCCCCGTCGCCGTCGATCCGGGCGAGCAGGCTCTCCAGGTGCGCCGCATAGCGCACGTGCTCGTCGCTCAACCGCCGTACCCGCCCCGACAGCCTCGGTGACGACGCGCGCACGTCGGCGTAGAGGCCGCCCTCGCCCTCGGTCAGCTCGATGTGGGTCCGGAAGTCGTGGCACAGCTCGACCAGCGCGGTGCGCACCCGGTCGCGCCAGGCGGGGCGTGCGATGGGCGAGGCGAGCGCGTCGTCGACAGCGGCGACCGCGTCTCGCAGCTCCGCCCGGTGCGCCCGCATCCGTTGCAGGTAACTGCTGAACTCGCTCTCCATGGACACCTCCGAGGCCCCATCGTCCCGCTGCCGCCGGGCACCGTCCAGCGGTGCCGGCCACCCGGCATACCCTGAGCCGGTGACCTCGCTCCGGCTCCTCCCGGTCCCGGCCGGCCCTGCCGCCCTGGGTGTCCTCCCGGCCCTTCGCGAGGCCCTCGACGGGGGTCCGGCCGTGGTCCCGTATGCCGCGCACGCGCAGGCCCCGAGGCTGCCGGACGAGGCCGTGGCGAGCCAAGGACCGGCCGCCCTCCCCGAGGGGCTCGCCCTGGTCGTCGGCACCTCCGGGTCGACGGGCAGCCCCAAGCTGGCGATGCTCACGGCGTCCGCTCTTGTCGCGAGCGCCCGCGCCACGGACGAGCGGCTCGGCGGTCCCGGTCAGTGGCTGCTGCCCATGGCGGCGCACCACATCGCGGGGCTCCAGGTCCTGGTCCGCTCGCTCCTGTCCGGCACCGACCCCGTCGCCATCGACCTGTCCGGGGGCTTCACCCCAACCGCCTTCACCGCGGCGGCCGCGGCCCTGACCGGTCCGCGCCGCTACACCTCACTCGTGCCCACCCAGCTCGTCCGACTGCTGGCCGACGGGCCCGCCACGGCCGCCCTCCAGGCGTTCGACGCCATCCTCGTCGGTGGTGCTGCGAGCCCGCCCTCGCTGCTGTCGCGGGCGCAGGCTGCCGGCCTGCGCGTGGTGACGACCTACGGCATGAGCGAGACCGCGGGCGGCTGCGTCTACTCCGGCCTGCCACTGGCAGGGGTCCAGGTCCGGGCCGATGACAAAGGGCGCCTCAGCCTCGGCGGAGCCACCCTCGCCGAGGGCTACCTCGGACGCCCCGACCTGACCGCGGCCGCCTTCCGCACCCACCCCGACGGCACCCGCTGGTTCGCCACCGACGACATCGGCCACCAGGACGACGCCGGCCGCTGGCACGTGGACGGACGCGTCGACGACCTGGTCAACACCGGCGGGCTCAAGGTCGCCCCACGCCTGGTGGAGGACGCCATCGCCCAGCACGTGCCAGGAGTCGCGGAGTGCGCGGTCGTGGGCGTGCCCGACACCGAGTGGGGCGAGGCTGTCGCGGCGGCGCTCGTGCTGCGTGACGGCAGCCGGCCACCCACCCTCGAGGACGTCCGCGCGGCCCTGCGGGGCAGCCTCCCCGACCACGCCCTGCCCCGCCGGATCGCCGTTCTCGGGGCGCTGCCGCTGCGGGGGCCCGGGAAGCACGACCGCGTTGCCCTCCGTGCCGTCTTCTCCGGCCGTTCGTGACACGATTGACCCATGCTGCGCGTGCTGCCCTGGCTTCTCGCCGTGGCCCTGACCGTCTACGCGGCCGTGGACTGCATCCAGACCGACGAGGACCGCGTGCGCAACCTCCCCAAGCTGGTCTGGGTGGTCCTCATCCTGCTCTTCTGGGTCGTCGGCCCGATCGCCTGGTTCCTCGCCGGACGTCCGCAGGGGCAGCGACCGCGGCGTGGCCCGAGTCACCGGCCGCCACCCCCGCGTGGCCCCGACGATGACCCGGACTTTCTCCGTAACCTGTGACCTGTCGCACCGTCGCGACATCCTCCCGCCGCACAACCCTGAGTGAGACCACCACCCCCATGGCCACCATTGCCCAGTGGATCGAGGGCGCCCGCCCCCGCACCCTGCCCGCCGCCATCGCCCCCGTCATCGTCGGCACCGGAGCCGCGGCCGCCCTCGGGCAGGCCAACCTCGGCCTCGCCCTGCTCGCGCTGATCGTCTCCGTGAGCCTGCAGATCGGCGTGAACTACGCCAACGACTACTCCGACGGCATCCGCGGCACTGACGCCGCGCGGGTCGGGCCGGTGCGCCTGGTCGGCCAGCACAAGGCCAACCCGGAGAACGTCAAGCTCATGGCGTTCACGTTCTTCGGCTTCGCCGCGCTCGTCGGCCTGGCCCTGGTGGCGCTCAGCAACGCGTGGATCATGATCCCGCTGGGCGTCCTGGCGATCCTGGCCGCCTGGAGGTACACCGGCGGTGACCACCCCTACGGCTACCGGGGCCTCGGCGAGCTCTACGTGTTCCTGTTCTTCGGGCTGATGGCCACCCTCGGCACCCTCTACACCCAGCTCGGCGGCGTCACCGGCGTCGGCGTGCTCGGCGCCGTCGGGGTGGGCGCCATCGCCTCGGCGATCCTGGTGGCCAACAACCTGCGCGACATCCCCACCGACCGAGCCAGCGGCAAGATCACCCTGGCGGTGCGGCTCGGCGACCGCGGCACCCGCACGCTGTATGCCGCCCTGGTCGCCGTGGCTGCCCTGGCGGTGGTCGGGATCGCCCTCACGTACCTGCCCGCGCTCATCGCGCTGGTGGCCTTCGCCCTGGCCTGGCGGCCGGTGCGGCTCGTCCTGTCGGGCGCCACCGGCCGCGACCTCGTGGCCGTGCTGGCAGCGACCGGGCTCTTCGAGATCGCGTATGCCGTCCTGCTCGCCGCCGGGCTGGCCTGGGGCGGCTCGCTCGGCTGAGCCGGTCAGCGGTACTCGACGGGCCCCTGGCTGTCGGTTCCTTCAGTGCCCGTGGGTCCCTCGGTGCCCCGGGTTCCCTTGGGCCCCTCGGCGTCCCGGGTTCCCTTGGGCCCCTCGTCCTCGGCGTCCTCAGCGAGCTCGTCGGAGCCCGTGTCGCGCTCCTGCTTGGCCCTGGCCCGGCCCTCGAGGCGCTGGGCCAGCTGCCGGCTGTAGTCCTCGCGGAACGGCCTGAGCACGACCACGGAGATGGCCATGGAGATCGCGGCCGCCAGGACCAGGAGCAGGAGCTGCTGGTCGGGGCCGCGCAGGCCGAGCAGCCACAGGGCAGCGAGGACGCCGAAGAAGATCAGCAGCCGGAGGACGGAGTAGCGGACCACGTCAGAGCCCCGAGTAGGAGTGCTGGCTGACGAAGAACACGTTCACCACGGTGTAGTTGATGATGATGCAGGCCCAGCCGGCGAGGGCGAGGTAGTTCGTCGCCTGGCGGCGCCAGCCGCTGGTCGCGCGCGAGTGCAGGTATGCCGCGTAGACGACCCAGATGACGAAGGTCCAGACCTCCTTGGGGTCCCAGTTCCAGTAGGAGCCCCAGGCCTGGCGCGCCCAGATCGCGCCGGCGATGAGCGTGAAGGTCCACAGCGGGAACGCGACGATATGCACGGAGTAGGCCAGGCGCTCGATGTTCCTGGCCGGCGGGAAGCGGTCGAGGACGGAGGGCCGGGAGGAGCGCTGGAACGCGTCCCTGAGCAGGTAGAGGGCAGAGGCGGAGGCGCCGAGGGCGAAGAGCCCGACCGACAGGGTTGCCACGGTGACATGGATGGCGAGCCAGTAGCTCTTGAGCGAGGGCAGCAGCTCGGCGGCCTCGGTGTACCAGACGTTGACGGCCAGCCCCAGGGTGAGCAGCACCGGGCCGGTCACGAAGAGCCCGAGCCAGCGCAGGTCGCGGCGGGTGGACCAGATCGAGAACGCCAGGGCCGTGAACATGGCGCCGAACACGGCGAACTCGAACATGTTGCCCAGCGGCCAGCGGTGGACCGAGAGCCCGCGCAGGGTCGCGGAGAGGACCAGCAGGAGGGCGCCCAGCCAGGTGAGGGTGCCCGCGATGCCGGCCGCCTTGCGGCCCCGCACCGAGACCTCCTCGTCCGCTGGCGCGACCGTCGCGGCCTGGTCGCCGCCCGCGGCCGTGGCGGCGGTACCGCCGGCAGCCGCGCCCGCCGGCATACCGGCTCCGACCAGGAGCTCCTCACGCTCGTGCTCGCTCTGGCGCGCGGCGACGCGGTCGCGGTGCGGCACGAGCGCGGCGAGGTAGAGGGCGTAGCCCAGCATCGCGAGCGTGAACACCGCCATCGCGGAGTACAGACTCGTGTTGGCGTACTGAGCCAGGAGCTGGTTGGTCATCTCGGTGTGCCCATCCGTCGTTTCACAGCGTCGAGGATCTCCCCGACCGCCTCTGGGAGTGTGTCGTCGTCGTCCTTGGCCATGCCGCCGACGGAGACCACGGTACGTCCCGGCTCGGCGCCGGGGGAAACGCGGACGAAGACGCGGCGGCGGCGGATCACCAGGCTGGCGATGAGCCCGGCCAGGGCCAGCAGCGCGCTGGCCAGGGTGAGGCCCTTGCCGGGGTCGGAGCGGACCGACAGTCCGGCGAAGCGCTCGACGCCGTCGAAGGTGATGCTGCCCCGGCCCGCGGGGAGCTGGTAGGTCTGGCCCGGCTCGAGCCAGATGCGCAGCGCGTCGGTGCCCTTGGCGTTCCTGATCTGGGTCAGCTGCTTGGTGTCGAGGGTGTAGACCGACTGCGGCCGCCCCTCGGGGAAGAGCTCCCCCTCGTACAGGCCGAGGGCGAGCGCGGGCTTCTTGGCGTCGGGGAAGATCGAGCTCGGCCCGGTCTCCTTGCTGATGACCGCCGTCGGCAGGAAGAGACCGAAGAAGCCGAGCTGCTTGGGCGTCGCCCCCGTGACCTTGACCGCGCCCACGGACTTGTAGTTGTTGTCCTGCGCGAGGAACGGCGTCGCGTCGCGGTAGACCACGGTGCCCGCCTTGTCGCGCACCGTGATGACGGGGGCGTAGCCGTTGCCCAGCAGGAAGACGGAGGCCCCGTCCATCTCCAGCGGGTGGTTGACCTTGATGGTCTCCTCGCGCGGCGTGCCCCCCGGATGGTCCGTCGCCGTGACGTGCGCCGTGAAGTCCCTCGGCTGGCCGAACTGGCCGCGCCCGGTGACCCGCTCCTCGAAGGTGGCGTCGAGCTTGTCGACGGTGAGCGAGAACGGCGAGAGGGCCTCGGGCCTGACCCAGGGCCCCGGGCTGAAGGTGTCGTAGCGGGAGAGCGTGTTGGCGAACCCCTGCCCGACCGGGACGATGACGTCGCCCTTCCAGCCGAAGAGGTGGCCGATCGCGACGCCGATGATCACGAAGATCAGCGCGAGATGGAAGACGAGGTTGCCGGTCTCCTTGAGGTAGCCGCGCTCGGAGCTGAGCGAGAGCCCGTCGTGGGCGTGCACCCGGAACCTCTTGCCGCGCAGCACTTCTCGCGCAGCCTCAAGCGTCTCCTCGGGGGTCGCCGCGACCTCCGTCTCGGCGTGCGCGGCCAGCCGCTCCAGGCGGCTCGGGGCCCGCGGCGGCTGCGAGCGGATGGCCCGCCAGTGCACGCGAGTGCGGGGCAGCACACACCCGACGAGCGAGATGAACAGCAGCAGGTAGATCGCCGCGAACCACGGCGAGGCGTAGACCTCGAAGAAGCCGAGGCGGTCCAGCCAGGGCCCGAGCGTCGGGTGCTGCGCGATGTAGTCGGCGGTGCGGGCGGCATCGATGCCCCGCTGCGGCCAGATCGAGCCCGGCACCGCACCGACCGCGAGCAGCAGGAGGAGGAACAGCGCCGTGCGCATGCTCGTCAGCTGCCGCCAGGCGAAGCGCAGCAGGCCGAGCGCCCCGAGCTGGGGCTGGGCGACGTCAGTCATGCCTAGAGCACCGTCCGGAAGCCGTTGACGAGCCCGGTCTGCAGCGTCCGGGTCCAGTCCTCCCAGAGGCCGGTCACGAGCAGCACGCCCACGGCGAGGAGCAGGGCGCCGCCGAGGAGCTGGATGCCGCGCTGGTGGCGGCGCAGCGCGGCCGAGATCCTGCCGAAGCGCTGGAAGCCGGCGGCGATGAGGAGGAACGGCACGCCCAGACCGAGGCAGTATGCCGCGGCGAGGATGACGCCGCGGGCCACCGCCTGCTGGTCACCGGTGGTCGTCGCAAGCAGCATGACGGCGCCGAGGGTGGGGCCGGTGCAGGGGGCCCAGCCGATGCCGAAGATGGCACCGAGGACAGGGGCCCCGGCCAGGCCGGCCGCCGGCTTGAAGTGCAGCCTGACCTCACGCTGGCTGCCGGCGCCGATGAACACCAGCGCCATGAGGATGACCAGGATCCCGCCGAGCCGCATGAGCAGGGTCCGGTGCTCCACCAGGGTCGCGCCGACGGAGGCGAGGAACGCGGTGGTGGCGATGAAGACGGCACTGAAGCCGGCGACGAAGAGCAGGGCGCCGAGCACCATCCGGCTCTTGGCCCGCTGGGCGAGGGCGACGTCGCCGAGGCCGGTGACGTAGCCGAGGAACCCCGGCACCAGCGGGAGCACGCAGGGCGACGCGAAGGAGACCAGGCCCGCCAGGAGGGCGACGGCAAAGGCCACCGGCAGGGCGCCGGCGGTCACCGTGTCCACAACGTCGTACGGCATGGTCGAACCCGCCTACGCCTCGGCCAGCACGTCGTCGACGAGACCCGTCAGGGTGCTGGCGGTGACCTGGCCGTTGACCCGGGCCGCGATGCGCCCGCTCTTGTCCAGGACCAGGGTCGTGGGCACGGTCGGGGCCTTGCCCTGCAGGGCGAGGATGAGCACGCCGGACTCGTCGGTCAGCGACGGGTACGTGATGTTCTTGGCCTTCTGGAACGCCGCGCCGCGGTCGGGGTCCTCGCGGAAGTCGATACCCATGAACTGCACCGGCTTTCCCGAGGCGGACAGGGCGTCCCAGGCCTTCTTCAGGTCCGGCGCCTCGGCGACGCAGGGGCCGCACCACGATCCCCAGACGTTGATGACCACGACCTTGCCGGAGGCGTCCGCGATCGACCACTTGCGGCCCTCGAGCGTGGTGCCCGTGAGCTTCACGGGCTCCTGCCGCGTGCCGGAGGCGATCTTCTCCACGCTCCCGTCACCCGAGACGTAGCCCTTGCGGTCCCCGGCCTTGGCCTGGGCCGAGATGCTGTTGGGGTCCTGGCCGCACGCGGCGATGGACAGGGTCAGTGCGGCGGCCGCCAGAAGCGCGGCAGGTCTCACGCGCCGGCCCCCTTGTGGGCCTGCGGCAGCAGCGCGCTGGCCGGCTCGCTGTAGGTGATCGACTCCAGCTCGCCGTCCTGGTAGTTCAGGGTCGTCAGCGAGGCCAGCGAGCACTGGCGGTTGCGCGGGTCGTGCCACAGGCGCCGGCCCATGAGCTTGTTGCGGGCCGTCCAGATCGGCAGCTGGTGGGAGACGATCACGGCCTCGTGGCCCTCCGCGGCCTGGCGCGCGTCGTGGATCGCCGCAAGCATGCGCTCAGCCACCAGCTCGTAGGCCTCCCCCCACGAGGGCTTGAACGGGTTGACCAGCTTGGGCCAGTGGCGGGGGTGGGCGAAGGCCGCCGGGCCTGCGTTGATCCGCTCGCCCTCGAAGCGGTTGACCGACTCGAGGACGCGGTCGTCCGTGGTGACCCCGATGCCGTGCTCGGCCGCGATGGGGGCGGCGGTCTCCTGGGCCCGGATCAGCGACGAGGCCACCACGAGAGTGACGTCGTGGTCCGCCAGGTGCCGTCCGACCAGCTCGGCCATCTGGCGGCCGAGGTCGGAGAGGTGGTATCCGTCGAGCCGGCCATAGAGCACGCCCTCGGGGTTGTGGACCTCGCCGTGGCGCAGAAGATGGACGACCGTCCGGGTGGGCGTGCTCATGCCTCGATTGTCGCAAACGCCTGAGCGGCTGCCGACGCCGCCGCCGGAAAGGCACCGACGACGCGCTCGAGGGCGGCGTCGTCGTGGGCTGCGCTGACGAACCACGCCTCGAAGGCGCTGGGCGGCAGGTGCACGCCCTGGCTGAGCATCGAGTGGAAGAACGCCGAGAAGGCCGGCACGTGCTGGTCCCTGGCGTCGTCGTAGTCGGCCACCGCGCCGTCACGGAAGAAGACGCTGAACATGCTCCCCGCCCGCTGGATCACGTGCGGGACGCCGGCCCGGCCGAGCTCGTCCCCCAGCGCCGCGGTGAGGGCGTCGGACACGACGCCGAGCCGGTCGTAGACCTCCGGGGTGCAGGCGCGCAGTGTCGCCAGCCCGGCGGCCGTGGCGACGGGGTTACCGGAGAGGGTGCCCGCCTGGTAGACCGGCCCGAGCGGCGCCAGCATCGCCATGACGTCCGCCCGCCCACCGAAGGCGGCCGCGGGAAAGCCCCCGCCCATCACCTTCCCGAAGGTGAACAGGTCCGGCGCGCCCGCGGCATACGGACCCTCGAGCCCGAACCACCCGGCGGCCGAGCACCGGAAGCCGGTCATGACCTCGTCGGAGATGAGCAGCGCGCCGTGCTCACGGGTGATCCGGCGCAGCGCCTCGGTGAAGCCCGGCGCCGGAGGGACGACGCCCATGTTGCCCGGTGAGGCCTCGGTGATCACGGCCGCGATCTCCGCGCCCCGCTCGGCGAAGGCCGCCTCGACCGCGGCGAGGTCGTTGTAGGGCAGCACGATCGTCTCGGCGGCCATCTCCTTCGGCACCCCTGCCGAGTCGGGCAGCGCGAAGGTCGCCACCCCGGAGCCGGCCGAGGCCAGGAG
>DASULG010000086.1:0-6401 GCA_036278335.1 Pedococcus sp. | reverse complement strand
GCGCGTTGCTCGACGAGCAGACCCCTGTCTGGGGGAGGACGAGCTGGACCTCGTCGGCCGCCACGGCGTCGCCCGCGAGGTGCGCGACGATCGACCGCACCTGCTCGTTGCCGGTCGTGATGAGGAACGTCGGCGCCCGGCCGTAGGACTTCATCCCGACGACGAAGAAGCCCGGCTCGCCCTCGTGGGCGAGCTCGCGCCAGCCGTGCGGCGCGACGGTGCCGCAGGAGTGGAAGGCCGGATCAACCAGCGGACCGATCGCCCGCGGGGCCTCCAAGCCGGGGTCGAGGTCGAGCCGCAGCTCGGAGAGCACGCCCAGGTCGGGACGGAACCCGGTCGCCGCGACGACGTTGTGCACACCCTCGACTGCCAGCTCGCCCTCGGCGGTGTCACCCACGACTGTCACCGTGGAGCCGTCCGCCGCGGGGCGCAGCTCGCGGGTGGAGAACGCCGTGAGGTACTGCACCGCCCCCGTGGCGACGAGGTCGGCAAGGTCGGAGCCGAGGCGCCCGCGGTCGGGCAGCTGGTCGGCCGCGCCGCCGCCCAGCACGCGGCGTGCGCTGGTGCTGCGGATGGCCCACATGATGCGGGTGCCCGGAACCTCGCGGGCCAGCTGTGCCAGCGCGACGAGGGTGTTCGCCGCCGAGTGGCCCATGCCGACCACCAGGGTGGTGCGCCCGGCGAACCTTGCCCTGTCGGCGCCCAGGACGTCCGGCAGCGGGCCGGTGAGGAACCCGGCCGCGGCGGCCCGAGCCTCTCCCAGCGCCGGCAGCCCGGAGGCGCCGAGCGGGTTGGACTGGCCCCAGGTGCCGGAGGCGTCAATGACCGCTCGGGCTCGCAGGTCCTCCACCGGCCCGTCCGCGCGGCGGACCCGGACGACGAACGGGCGATCTTGGCGCCCGACGCTGCGGGAGCGGTCCAGCCCCTCGCGCGAGACCGCCAGCACCCGAGTGCCGGTGCGCACCGTGTCGCCGAGGGCCGCCGCGAGCGGGACCAGATAGCGCTCGACGATCTCGGCCCCGGTCGGGGACTGCCGTTCCGCCGGACGGGTCCATCCCGTCGGCGCCAGCACCTTCTCCGCGGTGGCGTCGACGATGTACTGCCACGGCGTGAAAGTGCGGATGTGTCCCCACTGCGACATCGCGGCACCGACGCGCTCCCCCGCCTCGAGGACCACGACCGGTAGTCCGCGGTCCTTCAGGTGGGCGGCTGCGGCGAGCCCGACCGGGCCCGCGCCGATCACGACGACCGGCAGCGCAGCGTCAGCCTGGGCCGGAACCGGAGCGGGTGCCTCAACGGCGGCGACGGTCATGCGGGTCTCCTTCGACTCGTAGGCGCGCCCCTCGGCGGAGCGACGAAGGTCAGCCTGTGTTTCGACGTTCATCTAAGCAGAACTTCGATACTCGTGAAAGTATTTCTTCGAAGTTCGTCGAATTTCCGCTTCCGGCGAGGGTAGGCTCACCCCGATGGCGACGACGACTCCCGCGGCTTCGACCGACACTGCACCCCACACGGAGCTGACCGTGCTGACCGCCTGCTGCTCGCCTTCGCAGCCAGCGGTCGCGGACGAGGCTGCGCAGGAGCTGGCCTCCATGTTCAAGGCGTTGGCCGACCCCGCGCGGGTCAAGATCATGTCGATCCTGCTGAACGCCGAGGAGGTGTGCGCCTGCGACGTCTCCGAGGCCATCGGCAAGAGCGCCGCCACCACGAGCCACCACCTGAAGCTGCTCCGGGACGCCGGCCTGGTCACGGGGAGCCGGCGCGGCACGTGGGTCTACTACCGCGCCGTCCCCGAGCGGCTCGCCGCGGTCGGCGACGCCCTGTCCCTGGGGCGGTGACCCGACGAAGTCCCCAAGCAGCCTGACCCGACGGAGTCGTCAGGCAGGCTGACCCGACGGAGTCTTCAGGCAGGCTGACCCGACGAAGTCGTCAAGCGGGCTGAGTCAGCGGGTGGCGACCGCGGGGAGGTCAAGCTCGTCGAGCAGCGTGAGGATCCGGGCTTTGATCTGGTCCCGGATGGGCCGCACGGCCTCGACACCCTTGCCCGCTGGGTCGTCCAGCTCCCAGTCCTCGTAGCGCTTGCCCGGGAAGATCGGGCAGGTGTCGCCGCAGCCCATGGTGATCACGACGTCCGACTCCCTGACCGCGTCGGTCGTGAGGACCTTGGGGACCTCGGCCGCGATGTCGATGCCCTCCTCCGCCATGGCCTCGACGGCGGCGGGGTTGACCTGGTCGGCGGGAGCCGAGCCGGCTGACCGGACCTCCACGGCGCCACCGGAGAGGTGCGCGAGGTAGGCGGCCGCCATCTGGGAGCGACCGGCGTTGTGGACGCAGACGAACAGGACGCTGGGCTTGTCGGTCATGGCTGAGGTGCCTTCCTGGACGAGAACACGAGCGGTCGTATGCCGTGGGTCAGGGATGAGGGGCCACGTCCGCCGGGCGCTGGGCGAAGCGGCGCCGCAGCGCCAGGCTCACGTAGACGAGGGCGACCAGGGCGGGCACCTCGATGAGCGGGCCGACGACTCCCGCCAGCGCCTGGCCGGACGCGGCCCCGAAGGTCGCGATGGCGACGGCGATCGCGAGCTCGAAGTTGTTGCCGGCGGCCGTGAAGGCGAGCGTGGTGGTGCGCTGGTAGCCCAGACCCATGCCTGCGCCGAGGGCGAACCCGCCGCCCCACATCACGGCGAAGTAGACCAGAAGCGGCAGGGCGATCCTCGCCACGTCCAGGGGGCTGGAGGTGATGGCCTCCCCCTGGAGCGCGAAGAGGATGATGATGGTGAACAGCAGCCCGTAGAGCGCCCACGGGCCGATGCGAGGGAGGAAGCGCTCCTCATACCAGGTCCGGCCCTTGGCCTTCTCGCCGAGGCGGCGCGACAGGAACCCGGCGAGCAGCGGCACGCCCAGGAAGATGAGCACCGAGCGGGCGATGTCCCACGTGGAGGCGTCGATGCCGGTCTGGTCCAGGCCGAGCCAGCCGGGCAGGACCGAGAGGTAGAACCACCCGAGGCCGGCGAAGGCGACGACCTGGAAGAGCGAGTTGAGGGCGACCAGGACGGCTGCGGCCTCGCGGTCGCCACAGGCGAGGTCGTTCCAGATGATCACCATCGCGATGCAACGAGCGAGGCCGACGATGATCAGGCCGGTGCGGTAGGCCGGCAGGTCGGGCAGGAAGGTCCAGGCCAGGGCGAACATCAGCGCCGGACCCAGGACCCAGTTCAGCAGGAGGGAGCCGACCAGCAGCCGCCGGTCGCCGGTCACGGAGTCGAGACGGTCGTAGCGGACCTTCGCGAGCACCGGGTACATCATCACGAGCAGGCCCAGCGCGATGGGCAGCGAAACGCCGTCCACCTCGACCGCCGAGAGCCCGGTGTCGAGGCCTGGCACCAGCCGTCCCAGCAGCAGCCCGGCCACCATGGCCAGCCCGATCCACACCGGCAGGAACCGGTCGAGGGTCGAGAGCCGTGCCGCAACGGGCTCGTGCACGGGGGTGCGGGGGTCGGTGGTGCTCGCGCTCACGCAGGACGGCCTTCCAGGCAGGTTTCGCTCGGCTGAAGCGAGGGCCCTCGCACCCCGCTGAATCGACTACTGTCGATGCTGAGAGCATCTCGACTGCATCGCCATGTGTCAATATGGGTGGACGGTCGGTCGCCGACCGAACTCCAGGGAAGGGAGGCGCCGTGCCGTCCACGACGCTCAGCACGACGCTCAGCACGACGCCGCAGGCCGTCTCTGCCTGTGGCAGCGCCCCGCCTGCCCCCATGCCGCGAGACGAGGCTGAGCGGCACGCCACCCTGCTCAAGGCCGTTGCCGACCCGGTCCGTCTCCAGCTCCTGAGCATCATCCGCGCGTCCGAGAACCGTGAGGCGTGCGTCTGCGACATGACCGACGCGGTCGGGCTCTCGCAGCCCACCGTCAGCCACCACCTCAAGATCATGACCGAGGCCGGCCTGCTCCGACGTGAGCGCCGCGGCACCTGGGCCTGGTTCTCGCTGGTGCCCGAGCGGCTCGCCGACATCACCCGCGCCCTCGACTGACTGCGGCCTCCCCCTCCCTACACGAGTGGCCGCAGGCGGGTGCGACGCCCTCAGAACCCCCGCACCGGCACGGACGCGGCGACGAGCGCCGCAACCTCTGCGGCGTGGGTGAACAGGTTGTTGTGGGAGCCGGGCAGGACGGACACGCCCGTCGTCGGGCTGCCGGAGGCCGCTGCCACCGTGCGCATCCAGGCCTCGGGGGCGAACGTGTCGGCCTCGCCCGCCGTCAGCACAAGCGGCACCCGGAGCCCGGGCACACGCTCCTCGGGACGGTCGCGCTGCCCTGACCGCACGAGCCGTACGACGTCGCTGCCCCCCCGCGTCAGGCTCCTCAGCGCGGCCAGCTCCCGGAGGCTGTCCTGCCGGTATGCCGTGGCGGCGCCCCTCAGGAGCCCCGGCCCGGTGCGGTGCGCAGGCCGGAACGTCAAGCCGGCCAGCACCAGGGACAGGTCGTGCCGAGCGGCCTGGAGGCCGAGAGCCCCGGTCAGCGCAACCTGCGCGCCGGTGGAGTGGCCCATCAGGAGGACGGGCCCCTCGATCGCAGACTGTGTCACCCACGCGGCCGTCGCCTCGCCCATCGGCAGGACCCGCGGCGGCACGCGCGACCCCGAGCGCCCCCTCAGCAGGTCCAGCACCACGCACCTCAGCCCGAGGCTGGACAGGGCGCGGGCGGTCCCGAACGTGTAGCTGGGCATCCCCAAGCCCGGCACCAGCACCACAGTGGCCCGAGGGTCGACCGATCGGCCGAACTCCAGGGACCGCACCCAGGCCGGCCCTACCTGGCGCCAGACCTCGCGCGGCTGCTCCTCGCTCTGTTCCCCCATCTGGGGCAGCCTACGTGCCGGCCCCCGGGCGCGACGCCCCGGGTGCAGCTGCCGCACCCCGCTGAGGAGTCGCTGCCCCCGCTGCCCCCGCTGCCGACGATGCGAGACTGGGCGGCATGAGCAACCTCGAGATCCGCCCCGTGGAGACGGAATGTGAGCATGCTCCGGCCCCCTCGCGCGGCGGCCGCCCGGTGGTGGAGGTGCTCACCGCCCGCGAGGTGCCGCTCGGCGGTCCACGCGCGATGACCGTGCACCGCACCCTCCCGCAGCGGCAGCGCTCGCTCATCGGAGCCTGGTGCTTTGCCGACCACTACGGCCCCGACGACGTGAGCACGTCCGGCGGCATGGACGTCCCGCCGCACCCGCACACCGGCCTGCAGACGGTCAGCTGGCTGTTCTCCGGCGAGATCGAGCACCGGGACAGCGGCGGCCACCACGCCCTCGTGCGGCCCGGCGAGATGAACCTCATGACCGGCGGCCGGGGTATCTGCCACTCCGAGGTCTCCACCCCTGGCACCCAGACCCTGCACGGCGTCCAGCTCTGGGTGGCCCTGCCGGACGCGGCGCGCGACGAGCCGCGGGCCTTCCAGCACCACGTGCCGCCGTCGATGCGGGTCACCAGCGCCACGGTCCGCGTCCTCCTCGGCACCCTGCTCGGCCAGACCTCGCCGGTGCACACCTACACAGGGCTGCTGGGCGCGGAGATCGTGCTGGATCCGCAGGCCCGGCTCACCCTGGCCGTCGACCCCTCCTTCGAACACGGCGTCCTGGCCGACAGCGCGGGGATCTCGCTGGAGGGCGTCGGGCTGGGCCGCGCCGAGCTCGGCTTCATCGGCTCCGGCCTCACGCGGCTGACCCTCGCCAACGGCACGGACGCGAGGGCGCGGCTGCTCCTGCTCGGCGGCACGCCCTTCGAGGAGGACATCCTCATGTGGTGGAACTTCGTCGGCCGCTCCCACGAGGAGATCGAGCGGTTCCGCCAGGAGTGGCAGGACGAGGGCGAGCGGTTCGGCCGGGTAGAGGGCTACCAGGGCGCCACCCAGCGGCTTGCGGCACCGGAGCTGCCGCACGTGCGGATCCGCCCGCGCCAGAACCCCCCGCCACCGGTGCAGCCGACCGCATGACGCGATCACTGTTGACCGCACCTGACAGGATCCGACCATGAGCCTCGACGTCGCCGCGCTGCGAGCCCGCTTCCCCGCTCTTGCCGAGGGAGCGGCCCATTTCGACGGCCCCGGCGGCTCGCAGGTCCCCGACGTCGTCGGGGAGGCCGTGGCCTCCACGCTCACTGCCGCCATCGCGAACCGGGGCACGGTCACGCGCGCGGAGCAGCGTGCCGAGCGCGTGGTGCAGGAGGCCCGCGCGGCCATGGGCGACCTGCTCGGCGCGGACCCGCGCGGCATCGTCTTCGGCCGCAGCATGACCGCCCTGACCTACGACATGGCGCGGACGCTGTCAGCCACGTGGGTCGAAGGCGACGAGGTCGTTGTCACCCGCCTCGACCATGACGGGAACATCAGGCCCTGGGTCCAGGCGGCCGAGC
>DASULG010000085.1:0-9972 GCA_036278335.1 Pedococcus sp. | reverse complement strand
AGCGGCCGCCTCGGCCGGACGTGGGAGGCACCGCTCGGGGCCTCGGTCGCGATGTCCGCGGTGCTGCCCGCGCCTCCGGACCACGGCGGCTGGGTGCCGCTGCTCACCGGACTGGCCGTGAGCCGGGCCCTGTCCGAGGTTGCTGGGGTGCAGGCAGGGCTGAAGTGGCCCAACGACGTGCTCGTCGCCGAGGACGGCTGGCGCAAGGTCTGCGGCGTGCTGTGCGAGCTGCACCCGGTGGGGGTGGTCGTCGGCATCGGCATCAACGTCGACCAGCGCCGGGAGGAGCTGCCTGTCGACACCGCGACCTCCCTGCGGCTGTGCGGCGCGTCGGGGGTGCGCCGCGAGCAGCTCATCCCGGCGGTCCTGGACCACCTCGTGCGCCTGCACACCGACCTCATGACGGGGGCCGCGGCGGTGGACCGGGCCCGCGCGGCATACCGCGCCGCCTGCCGCACGGTGGGCATGCTGGTCGACGTCCAGCTCGGCGGCGGCGCCGCCCAGCGGGTGGTCGCGGTGGCCGTCGACGACGACGGGCGGCTGGTGGTGCGGGGGCCGGACGGCGAGTATGCCGTGGCGGCCGGGGACGTGGTCCACGTCCGCCCCGCGGGGCCCTAGGCGGGGGCCTCTGCGCGCCCGGCGCGGCGACACGGCATGATCTGCGGTGTCGGCGGGCGCCTAGCGGTGCCCGGAACGGGACAACGGAGCCCACGAGCCAGCACGAGGAGGTGTCGGCGGTGCGCAGGACCGGTCGGCACCGGCTGGTGCGCCCTGACGATGGGCCGTCCGCCCAGACCGCTCCCGACAACATCGAGGCCCGGCTGCTGGGGCGACCGGCGACGATGGGCCGGCGCGAGGTCAGCCGAGGCGCCCACGTCTCGCTGATGAGCGCCCGGAAGTTCTGGCACGCGCTCGGCTTCCCGATCGTGCAGGACGAGGACGCCGCCTTCACGGAGGCCGACCTGATGGCGCTGAAAGGCGTCGCAGCGCTGGTGCGCGAGCAGCAGTTCGACGAGCAGACCGCGCTGGCGATGACCCGTGCCTTCGCCCGCACCACCGACCGGCTGGCGGTGTGGCAGACCCAGCTGATGGCCGAGGTGCTCGCTGCCCCCGAGCTCGAGGCGGCCCTCGACGAGGCCGACTCCCGCGCCGTGCCCGACCTCGACGCGGCCCGCGCCGCCGCCGTGAAGCTGGCCGACCTCGCCGACGACCTCGAGCCGTTGCTCGTCTACGCCTGGCGCCGGCACCTGACCGCCGCGATCGCCCGCATGCTCGCCGACGCCACTCCTGACGAGACCGGCGAGGGGGTGACGCGCGTCGTCGGCTTCGCCGACCTGGTCAACTTCACCTTGCTGGTGCGCCGGATGACCGAGCGGCAGCTCGCGGTCATGGTGCAGCGCTTCGAGGCACTGGCCACCGACATCGTCACCGCGCACGGTGGCCGCGTGATCAAGACCGTCGGCGACGAGATCCTGTTCGTCACGGTGGAGGCGGCGCCGGCGGCGGCGATCGCCCTGGACCTGGTCGACACCATGGCCGAGGACGACCTGCTGCCCGACGTGCGGGTCGGCATGGCGTACGGCCGGGTGATCTCCCGGCTCGGCGACGTCTTCGGCACGACCGTCAACCGGGCCAGCCGCCTCACCGCGGTGGCACCTCCGGGCGGTGTGCTGGTCGACGACGCGCTCGCCGCGTCGCTGGCCAGCCTGTCCGGGTTCGCGATGACCGCCCTGCGCCGGCGCACCCTGCGCGGCATCGGGCAGGTGACCCCCAGCGAGCTGCGCCGCGCCCGCGGCGAGCGCCGCACCACCTTCAGAGAGGTCCACCCATGAGCGAGGCAGCACCGCTGGTCCGGGTCGAGCGTCACGGCGAGGGCGGCCATGTCGCCGAGCTCGTCCTGGACCGTCCCGAGGCGATGAACGCCGTCTCCACGGCCATGGCCGCGGCCATCACCGAGGCCACGAGCCGGCTCGGCGCCGACGAGACCGTCCGCGCGGTGGTCGTGAGCAGCACGCACGAGCGCGCCTTCTGCGTGGGCGCCGACCTCAAGGAGCGCAACACCCTCACCGACGAGCAGCTGCGCGCCCAGCGCCCCCTGGCGCGGGCGGCATACGGCGGGGTCCTGGCGCTTCCGGTGCCCGTCCTCGCGGCGGTCGACGGCTACGCCCTCGGTGGCGGCCTCGAGATCGCGCTGTCCTGCGACCTCATCGTCGCGGGGGAGGGCGCCGTCGTCGGGCTCCCGGAGGTCAGCGTCGGCGTGATCCCCGGCGGCGGCGGCACGCAGCTGCTCACGCGCCGCGTCGGCTGGTCGCGGGCGGCCAGCATGATCTTCACCGCCCGCCGCCTGACCGCGGCCGAGGCGCACGACCTCGGGGTCGTCGACGAGCTCGTCGCCGCCGGGTCGGCTCGCGAGCGGGCCCTCGAGATCGCCACCACGATCGCCGGGCACTCACCGGTGGGCGTGCGCAACGCGAAGCGCGCCATGCGCCAGGGCTACGACACCGACCTGGCCTCGGGCCTCGACATCGAGGACGAGTGCTGGGCGGCCACGGCCTTCTCCGCTGACCGCGCCGAGGGGGTCGCGGCTTTTGCCGAGAAACGCCGACCGGTGTGGCCCGGTCGCTGAAATCGGACATCTATCCCTACGATCACCCCATGACCCGAGTTCTGCTGGCTGAGGATGACCCCGCAATCTCCGAGCCGCTCGCCCGGGCCCTGCGCCGAGAGGGGTACGACGTCGACGTCCGCGCTGACGGACGGGCCGCCCTGGACGCAGCGACGGAGAACCCCGACCTCGTGGTGCTCGACCTCGGCCTCCCGCACGTCGACGGCCTCGAGGTGTGCCGCCGGATCCGGGCCGAGGGCCGATCGGTGCCGGTCCTGATCCTCACTGCCCGAGCTGACGAGGTCGACACCGTCGTGGGCCTCGACGCCGGTGCCGACGACTACGTCACCAAGCCGTTCCGACTGGCCGAGCTGCTGGCCCGCGTCCGGGCGCTGCTGAGGCGCAACCCCGCCGACGCCTCTCCCAGCAACGAGCTCGTGCGCATCGACCCCGAGGGCCGGCGCGCGTGGTTCAAGGACGAGGAGCTGCAGCTGACCGCCAAGGAGTTCGACCTCCTGCGGGTGCTGGTGCGCGAGCAGGGCAAGGTCGTCTCCCGCGAGCAGCTCATGCGCGAGATCTGGGAGACCGCGTGGTTCGGGTCGACCAAGACCTTGGACATGCACATCTCCGTCCTGCGCCGGAAGCTCGGCGACGACGCCGCCCAGCCGCGCTACATCGCGACGGTTCGAGGCGTGGGTTTCCGCTTCGAGCGGGGCGACGGGGTCTGACCCCAGCCCATGCGCCAACAGCTCGTCCGCTCCACCGTGCTGGCCGTCGCGCTGGCGATCCTCATCATCGGGGCGCCCGTCTTCGCTGCCACCTGGTGGCTGACGGCTCGTGATGCCACCACCCTGCGGGACTGGGTGGAGAACGGCACTCCCGCCAGCACGTCGCTGCTGCTCATGGGGGTCGTGCTCGCGCTGTCGGTCCTCGCGCTCGCAGCCGGCGTGCTGGTCGCCACCCGCCAGGCCCGGCGGCTGTCCCGCCCGATGACCCTCCTCGCCGAGCGGGCCGAGCGGCTGGGGGCGGGGGAGTCCCGCATCCAGCCGCTGCACTCGGGCATCGCCGAGCTCGACCAGGTCTCCGAGGTCCTCTCCCGCAGCGCCCAGCGCCTGACCAAGTCGCTCGCCTCCGAGCGGGACTTCGCGGCGGACGCCTCGCACCAGCTGCGGACGCCGCTGACCGCCCTGCTCATGCGGCTGGAGGAGATCGCGGCCACCGACGACCTCGACGTCGTCCAGGAGGAGGCGAACATCGCGATCGCCCAGGTGGAGCGACTCACCCGGGTCGTCGACGACCTGATGGCGCGGACCCGACGCGGTGGCGACGAGCGGCGGGCGACCGTCTCGCTCGACTCGGTCATCGCCGCCCTCCAGCGCGAGTGGCAGCCGGCGTTCGAGCAGGCCCGCCGCAGCGTGCGGGTGCACGGCGAGCGCGGCCTGGTCGTGCACGCGACCCCGGTGGCCCTCTCGCAGGTGCTCTCCACGCTGCTCGAGAACTCGCTCGCCCACGGGCGCGGCACCGTCGACGTCCACGCGCGGCGCAGCGGCCCCTCGGTGGTCGTCGAGGTCAGCGACCAGGGCGACGGCGTCCCGGGGACGATCGCCCCGCACATCTTCGAGCGCTCCGTCTCCTCCGGCGGCACCGGCCTCGGCCTCGCGCTCGCGCGCGACCTCGCCGAGTCCAACGGCGGCCGGCTCGAGCTCATCCAGGCCCAGCCGGCGATCTTCGCGCTGTTCCTCTCGGAGTCCGACGCGGCCTGACGCCGCGGCCGGACCAGACCGGTATGCCGGGGGTTCAGCTGCCGTGGTGCACCCAGAGGCTCAGCTGCCGTGGTGCGCCAGCAGGGCTCAGCTCCCGTGGTGCACCAGCAGGGCTCAGCTCCCGTGGTGCGCCAGCGGCGAGGTGTCCTCGAGGAGCTCGTCCTTGGAGAAGACGAACCGCCGGTAGGCCCAGAAGCGGAATAGGGTGCCGAGGACGAGCCCGACACCGTTGGCGCTGATGTTGTCGGCCAGCGGCGAGCGCAGGTCCATGACGTAGTGCGACAGGCCGAGGCACGCCAGCGCGATGACCATGCCCGCCACGTTGAAGACCACGAACAGGAGCAGCTCGTGGGCCGCGGCCGCCCGTCGGCGGTGCCGGAACGTCCAGTAGCGGTTGCCCAGCCAGGCGACCAGCGTGGCCGCCGAGACGGAGATGACCTTGGCCGTCAGCGGCCGGTCGTAGAGGACGCCCTCCCCGCCGGCGAAGCGCAGCACGTTGAACAGACCGATGTCGACCACGAAGGCGACGGCCCCGACCAGCCCGAACTTGATGACCTCGCGAATGAGGACGTGGATCGTCCCGCGGAGGCGGCCTGTCAGGTGGGAGAGCGGGTTCGGCACCCGGCGAGCCTAGTCCCACAGGCTGGGCGCCAGGGGACGGGCGCAGCGGCCGGCACCGATATCCTCCCCCGGTGACCTCCCCTCAGCGAGCCCCTGGCGGATTCCCTGTGGTCGGCATCATCGGCGGCGGCCAGCTCGCCCGCATGTGCGCGGGCCCTGCCGCCGAGCTGGCGATCACGCTGACCGTGCTGGCCGAGTCGACCGATGCGGCGGCGGCCCAGGTCATCCCCTCGGCACCGGTGGGCGACCACCGCGACGTCGACGCGGTCCGGGCCTTCGCGCGCGAGTGCGACGTCGTCACCTTCGACCACGAGCACGTGCCCGCAGACGTGCTGTCGGCCCTCGAGGCCGACGGCGTGGCGCTGCATCCCAGCCCCGCGGCGCTGCGTTTCGCCCAGGACAAGCTCGCCATGCGGCACCGGCTCACCGAGATCGACGTGGCCTGTCCCGCCTGGGCGCAGGCACGCACCGCCGCCGACGTGGACGAGTTCGCCAAGCAGGTCGGCTGGCCCATCGTGGCCAAGACGCCCAGAGGCGGCTACGACGGCAAGGGGGTGCGCGTGGTCTCCTCCGCTGACGAGCTCGAGGACTGGCTCGAGCAGGTCGCGCGCGACGCCGTGGGTGGTGGGCTGCTGGCCGACGGCCTGCTGCTCGAGGAGAAGGTGGACTTCACCCGCGAGCTGGCCGTGCTCATTGCCCGCAGCCCCTCGGACCAGGCGGCAGCCTGGCCGGTCGTGGAGACCGTGCAGACCGACGGCATCTGCACCCAGGTGCTTGCCCCGGCGCCGGACCTCGACCCGCACCTGGCCGCCGTGGCCACCGAGGCCGGCCTGCGCATCGCCGAGAACCTCGGTGTGACAGGGGTGTTCGCGGTGGAGATGTTCGAGGTGCCCGATGCCGAGACGGGCCACCCGACCTACGTGGTCAACGAGCTGGCGATGCGACCGCACAACAGCGGCCACTGGAGCATGGACGGGGCGGTGACGGGACAGTTCGAGCAGCACCTGCGTGCCGTGCTCGACCTGCCGCTCGGGGCGCCCTCGGCACGTGACCGCTGGACCGTGATGGCCAACGTCCTCGGCGGCGACTACCCCGAGCTCTACCCGGCATACCGGCACCTCATGGCCCGCGACCCCGGCCTCAAGGTGCACCTCTACGGCAAGGGCGTCCGGCCCGGCCGCAAGATCGGGCACGTCAACGTGAGCGGCACCGACCTCGCCGACCTGCGCGAGCGGGCCGGG
Source organism: Pedococcus sp. (assembly GCA_036278335.1). Taxonomy (GTDB): domain Bacteria; phylum Actinomycetota; class Actinomycetes; order Actinomycetales; family Dermatophilaceae; genus Pedococcus_A. The sequence continues at coordinate 3,742 of DASULG010000085.1, read as the reverse complement.
CACGCCGCCGACTACCTCGCAGGAGTGATCACCGAATGAGCGACGCTCAGACGACTCAGACCAGCCAGCCCGGCCGGAGCAGCGAGCCCAGCCATCATGACCAGCCCCCGGTCGGGCTCGTCATGGGCAGCGACAGCGACTGGCCGGTCATGGAGCTCGCCGCCCTTGCCCTCGAGGAGTTCGGCATCGCCTACGAGGCGGACGTCGTCTCGGCGCACCGCATGCCCGACGAGATGATCGCCTACGGGCAGAACGCAGCCGGGCGGGGGCTGCGGGTCATCATCGCCGGTGCCGGCGGGGCTGCTCACCTGCCCGGGATGCTCGCGAGCGTCACGCCGCTGCCGGTGATCGGGGTGCCCGTGCCGCTCAGGCACCTCGACGGGATGGACTCCCTGCTGTCGATCGTGCAGATGCCTGCCGGCGTCCCGGTGGCGACCGTCTCCATCGGCGGGGCACGCAACGCGGGGCTGCTGGCGGCCCGGATCCTTGCGGCCGGCGAGGGCGCTGAGGCGCAGCGGCTGCGCGAGGCGATGGTCGCCTTCCAGGCCGACCTGCGCGACCAGGCCCACGCCAAGGGCGCCGCACTACGGGAGCGGCGCCGCGCCTGAGTCGGCTCAGCGCACCATGCCCTGGGAGCGCGCCCTGGGGTGCTCGATCTTGGGGCAGGTGTCCATCACGACCCCGAGCCCGGCCTCGCGCGCCCGCTCCGCGGCGTCCTCGTCGACCACCCCCTGCTGGAGCCAGACGGCGTCGATCTGGAGGCGGTCCTTGTGGGCGATGGCATCGTCGACGACCGCTCCCACGTGGTCGGAGTTGACGAAGCAGTCGACCACCTTGATGTCGGTGCCGTCGGGGATGTCCGCGAGGGACGTGTACCCCCGGTCGCCGAAGACCGTCTCGGCCTTGGGGTGCACGGGGATGATGCCCTTGCCCAGCTCGTGCTTGAGCCAGCGGGCGACGCCGTATGCCGGGCGGTGGCGGTTCGTGGACAGGCCGACCACCACCCAGATTCCTGGGTCGGCCATGAGCTGGCGGATCAGGTCGGGGTCGTTCTGGTGGCGAAGCGTCATGCGCTGACCGCCCGAGTACCCGGGGCACGAAGGAGGGAGGCTCCGAGCGCAGGCGAGCATGGACGGAAGGAGGAGGTCATCTCCTCAGCATCACACGTCGCCCGAGGCCCGCAACCGTGCGCGAGGCGTGCACCGCCCACAGATACCCCGTGCCGACAGCAGACATCGTGAGAGCCGCGGCGACACAGTAACGTCAGGGGCGGGCCGCCCGGCGCGGCTCGGACGCTCTGGCGCCGCACCCCACCACAGGAGGATCCTCGATGAAGTTCGGTCTGTTCATTCCCCAGGGCTGGCGCATGGACCTCGTCGGCATCGACCCGGCCCAGCACTGGGGCGTCATGGCAGGCCTGGCCCGTCGCGCAGACGCCAACAACGACTGGACCTCGATCTGGGTCTATGACCACTTCCACACCGTGCCGGAGCCCAGCCGCGAGGCGACGTATGAGGCCTGGACGCTCATGTCGGCCCTGGCGGCGGTCACCGGACGGGTGCGCCTGGGCCAGATGTGCACGTGTATGAGCTACCGCGAGCCGACCTACCTCGCGAAGGTGGCCTCGACGATCGACATCATCGCCGAGGGCCGCCTCGAGATGGGCATCGGCGCAGGCTGGTACGAGCACGAGTGGCGCGCCTACGGCTACGGCTTCCCGACAGCCGGCGAGCGGATCCGCCGGCTCGAGGAGGGTGTGCAGATCTTCCGCGACATGTGGACCAAGGGCGAGGCCACCTTCTCCGGGAAGCACTACCAGGTCGACGGGGCGATCTGCGCGCCCCAGCCCCTCCAGGGCACCGTGCTCCCCGGCTCGAAGGCCAACGGCATCCCGATCTGGATCGCCGGCGGCGGCGAGAAGAAGACCCTGCGCATTGCGGCCCAGTACGCCGACTACACGAACTTCGATGGCGTCCTCGACGGCTTCAAGCACAAGAGCCGCATCCTGCGGGAGCACTGTGAGGCGCTCGGCCGGGACTTCAGCGAGATCGTGCGCAGCGCCAACTACAACGTCGTGATCGGCCGGGACGAGAACGAGGTGAAGAACCGGCTGGGCTGGATCCGCGAGCAGTACCTCCGGGCCGGTCTGAGCGAGGCCAAGGCCGACGAGCAGGTGCGGGCAGCCGCGAGCGGCCCGGCAGTCGGCACCCCTGAGCAGATCATCGAGAAGTTCAAGGCGCTCGAGGCGGCCGGCATGACCTATGCCATCACCTACTTCGCGGAGGCGGCGTACGACAACACCGCCATCTCGCTGTTCGAGCAGGAGGTGCTGCCCGAGCTCGTCGACCGGGACGAGCACGGGCACCACTTCCACCTCGGCCGACGCCGGCACTGAACACCGCTGCGAGGGTATGCCGGGGCGCGGACCCGTCGCGCCGCCGGCCTGCCGAGGGTGGCGGGGACCACAGTCCCAGGCCCCGCCCCCGCGGCATACCGAGAGGTAACCTGTGCGCTTGTGAGCACCGGAAACGCCGACTTCGACCTGTTCAGGATCTCTGAGGACCACGAGACACTCCGCGAGGCGGTCCGCGCCGTCGCGCGCGACAAGATCGCCCCGCACGCCGCCGAGGTCGACGAGAAGAGCGAGTACCCGCAGGCCGCTCACGACGCCCTCGTCGCTGCCGACTTCCACGCGCCGCACATCCCCGAGGAGTACGAGGGGGTCGGCGCCGACGCGCTGGCGACCTGCATCGTCATCGAGGAGGTGGCCCGTGTCTGCGCGAGCTCCTCGCTGATCCCCGCCGTCAACAAGCTCGGGACCATGCCGCTGCTGCTGGGCGCCTCCGAGGAGGTCAAGGCCAAGTACCTGCCGCCGGTGGCCCGCGGCGAGTCGACCTTCTCCTACGGCCTGTCCGAGCGGGAGGCAGGCTCGGACGTCGCCGCCATGCGCACGCGCGCCCGACGGGACGGCGACGACTGGATCGTCAACGGCCAGAAGTCGTGGATCACCAACGCCGGTGTCTCCGAGTACTACACGGTGCTTGCCGTGACCGACCCCGAGGGCAATCGCGGCAGCAACGTCAGCGCGTTCGTGCTCGAGAAGTCCGACGAGGGCTTCACCTTCGGCGAGAAGGAGCGCAAGCTCGGGATCAAGGGCTCGCCCACCCGCGAGCTGCACTTCGACAACGTGCGCATCCCGGGGGACCGCATGGTCGGCGCGCCGGGGGAGGGGCTCAAGATCGCGCTGCGCACCCTTGACCACACCCGCGTGACCATCGGCGCCCAGGCCGTCGGAATCGCCCAGGGCGCACTGGACTTCGCCCTCGACTACGTCCGCGAGCGCAAGCAGTTCGGCAAGGCCATCGCGGAGTTCCAGGGCATCCAGTTCATGCTGGCCGACATGGCGATGGAGCTCGAGGCCGCGCGCCAGCTGGTCTACGTCGCGGCGGCCAAGTCCGAGCGCGGCGACGCAGACCTGCCCTTCTTCGGCGCTGCGGCCAAGTGCCTGGCCTCCGACGTCGCCATGAAGGTCACGACCGACGCGGTGCAGCTCCTCGGCGGCTCCGGCTACGTCAAGGACTTCCCGGTCGAGCGCATGATGCGCGACGCCAAGATCACCCAGATCTACGAGGGCACCAACCAGATCCAGCGCGTGGTGATGGCACGCCAGCTCCTGAAGTAGTCCTTGGCTGAAGTAGTCCCTGGCTGAAGTCGTCCTTGGCCCGGTAGGGCAGCGCGAGGT
>DASULG010000084.1:0-2357 GCA_036278335.1 Pedococcus sp. | reverse complement strand
GCAGGCAGATGTCCGGTGGGGGCACCGTCGTGACCTTCGAGGTCGACGGCGGCAAGGCCGAGGCCTTCGCCGTCATGAACGCCCTGCGCATCGTCGACATCAGCAACAACCTCGGCGACGCGAAGTCGATGGTCACGCACCCGGCGACCACGACGCACCGCCGGCTCTCGCCTGAGGCGCGGGCCGCGGTGGGCATCACCGACGGCACGGTGCGCATCTCGATCGGCCTGGAGGACCCCGCGGACCTCATCGAGGACCTCACCGCGGCCCTGGGAGGCCCTGTCCCACGCTGATGCTCCGTGCGCCGCGACGGTGCGGTGCGGTGCCGGTCAGACGAGCAGCGGCAGCAAGGCCAGCGGCGTCGCGACGACGGCGCACAGCAGTCCCTGGGCCGCCAGCGACCTGGAGGGGATGCTGACCCCGGCAGTGCGGCACCGCTGCGCCCACAGCAGGGTGGCCAGGGAGGCCCACGGTGTCACGAGCGGGGCGACGTTGACGCCGACCAGCAGTGCCAGGAGCCGGTCCGGGGAGGTCTGGGCGACGGACTCGAGGGCCAGGTAGGCCGGGAGGTTGTTCACCGTGTTGGCGGCTGCCGCGCCGAGGGCGGCCAGGCGTGCCAGGTCCTCCGGTCCGGTACCGGTGCCGGCGACCTGGGTGAGGATGTCCTGCAGGCCGTTTCGCAGGGCCGTGTCGACCAGCACGAAGAGGACTGCGAAGCCGAGCGCCATCCGCCAGGGCACGGCGAGCCGGCCGATGAGCGCGCGGTTCCGGGACCAGACCAGGGCGAGGAGCACCAGGGCCGCAGCCGTGGCGACGACCGCCGGGTTCAGCCCCACAGCGAAGAGCGGCCCCACCACCAGGCAGACCGCCGCGCTGCTGCGGAGCATGAACAGGTCATGCGGCTCGGGCGGAGCCTCGGGCACGTAGCGGCCGCGCAGCTCCCTGCGGTGCAGGAGGTACAGCACGACGAGCGTGCCGACCACCGCACCCACGGCCGGGAGCGCGGCGGCGTGGATGTAGCCGGAGTGGCCCACGCCGAGCCGGTCGAAGTGGTGCAGGGCCAGCAGGTTGGTCAGGTTGGAGACGGGCAGCAGGAGGGAGGCGGTGTTGGCCAGCCAGAGCGTGGACAGCGCAAAGGGGACGGGAGAGATGTCCAGCTGACTGGCCACGGCGAGCCCGACAGGTGTCAGCAGCACCGCTGTGGTGTCGATCGACAGCACGATGGTGCACCCGACGGCGAGGGCGACGAACAGCAGCCACAGGACGACGGTCCTGTGGCGCCCCGCCTTTGCCGCCCAGTGCCCCGCGACATCGAAAACCCCTGCCGCGTCGGCGATCTCGGCAACGATGGTGATGGCGACGAAGAAGACGAGGACAGGCCCTACCCGCGTCAGGAGGTCGGCGAGGTCCGGCGCGGTCACGCAGGCTTCCCCGAGCCGCCGGGCTCAGCGGGCAGAGACATCGAGGACCCAGGGCTGTCCTGTTCGAACGGGCTCGTGCAGGCGGACGTCGAAGGAGGCACCCAGCACCTCTGCCAGCGCCGGCACGGACCGCGGGTCCTCGCCCATCTCGCAGAGGTGGCGGGCCACGAGGCCGCGGGTGTGCTTGGCCATGTGGGTCGCCCCGGGGACCCGGATCTGGACCCACCGCTCGGTGAGCGCGCCCTCGGGAGCCCACGCCGCGGCATACGTGCTGGAGCGGCAGTCCACGATCACGCCCCTGCGGGCCGTCTGCGGGAGGACGGTCCGCAGCTGGGGTTTCCAGGCGCTGGCGAGCGGGCCGATGCCGGGGAGGTTGACGGCCATCGAGAGGCGGTAGGGGACGATCGGGTCGGTGGGGCGCACCGCCCCGAAGAGCGCCGAGACCACCACGACCCACCGGTTCGCTCGGCGCCGGGCGGAGGTGTCGAGGCTCGCGTAGTCGAGCGCGTCGTAGAGCACACCGGAGTAGACGCGTGCCGCTGCGAGGGCTGGGGCGCTCTCGAGCGCGAGGTTGCGGGCGATCTCGCCGGACAGGCTGGGGGACACGCCGAGCGTGGCAGCGGCGTCCTCGTGGGCGCTCGTCTTCGCCAGGGCGTGCGCGACGTCGTGGCGGGTCTCGTTCAGCTCGGGGAAGGACAGGCGCTCGAGCTCCAGGGGCCGGCCCCGGGTGCGTCCGGTCTTGGACTCCGAGGGCGGCAGCAGGATGAGCACGGCGACCAGACTAGGCGGCGCCCTTGGACGGGCCGTGCCTGCCCCGGGGTGGGTAGGTTGGCGACCATGCCCCAGCGCAAGATCCAGCTCGCCCAGCCGGTGTCCGAGACCAGCCTCGCCGAGTCCCGGCAGCTGCAGGAGAGGTTCGCGGCGATCCGCGCCGAG
>DASULG010000083.1:0-18032 GCA_036278335.1 Pedococcus sp. | reverse complement strand
GACGGCGCCGAGGTCGCCGCCGAGCGCGGGCTGGTCGTGGTGCGCGGCGACGCGACCGCACTGCCGGTCGACGATGCCACCTTCGACCTCGTGATGGCCTTCGACGTGCTCGAGCACATCCTCGACCACGACGCCGCAGTGGCCGACGTCCACCGCGCGCTGCGCCCCGGGGGGACGTTCCTGGTGGCGGTGCCGGCGGATCCCCGGCTGTGGTCGGAGCACGACGTGGCCGTCGACCACGTGCGCCGCTACACGCGCGTCACCCTGCGGGACGTGCTGGAGCGGGGCGGGTTCGAGATCGCGTCGATGACGTCGTGGAACGTGCTGCTGCGTCCCGTCGTCGCGCTGCGCCGCCGCACGAGCACCGGGAGCGACCTCGAAGAGCTGCACCCGGTGGTCAACCTCGGCCTGCGAGCCGTCGTGACCGCCGAGCGCTACCTGCCGGTCAGACGGATGCCCGGTGTGTCTCTGCTGGTAACGGCTCGTCGGCGGTAGTCGCCGGTCCCGTCAGCGAGTCGTAGGCGATGAAGTAGGTCGGCCGGCCCTGCATCATCGCGTACATCCGGCCGACGTACTCGCCGAGAATCCCTAGGCACAGCAGCTGCACCGCGCCGACGGCCGAGACCGCCACCACGGTCGAGGTCCAGCCGGGGAGGGTGTGCCCGAGCACCTGCCCCACCAGCGCGTAGAGCAGCAGGCCTACCGCGGCCAGGCCGCCGGTGAGTCCGAGCCAGGTCGCCGCGCGAAGCGGCGCGATCGAGACGCCGGTCACGCTGTCGACGGAGAGGCGGATCATCTTCGTCAGCGGGTACTTCGAGCGGCCCGCGGCCCGCTCGTCGCGCTTGTAGGACACCGACGTCGACGGGAAGCCGAGCGCCGGCACGATGAAGCGCAGCACCCGGTTGTCCTCGGGGAGGGAGTTGACCGCGTCCACGGTCGCCCGCGACATCAGGCGGTAGTCGCCGGCGTCGCTCTGGGCGTGCGTGCCCGAGAGGGAGCGGATCAGCCGGTAGAAGGCGCGGGCGCTGACCCTCTTGAACGCCGAGTCGCTCGAGCGGTCCGAGCGCACGCCGTAGACCACGTCGACCCGCTCGTCGCGCGCTGCGGTGAGCATCTGCGGGATCACCTCGGGCGGGTCCTGCAGGTCGGCGTCGAGGGTCACGACGTAGTCCCCCCGGGCGCAGGCCAGGCCCGCGGAGATGGCGGCCTGGTGGCCGGCGTTGGCGCGCAGCCGGACCACGCGGAGCTCGGGCCACTCGCGCCGGACCCGCTGCAGCACCACGGGCGTCGAGTCGGTGCTGCCGTCGTCGACGGCCACCACCTCGTAGGGGGTCTCGAGCGAGTCGGCCACGGCCCGCAGACGCGAGACGAGCAGGGGCAGGACGTCTTCCTCGTTGTAGACGGGGATGACGATGCTCAGCTCGGGCGCCATGCCACCAGCCTACGTGCTGGCGGGCTCCTGGCGGGTCGGTCGCGGAGGGCGCGCCCTGACGAAGCTCGAGGGGTCGCCGGCACGTCGCCGACGGGTCGCCGAGACCCTCCCGCAAAGGGTGAGGGCCCCCCGAAGTATGAGTTCGAGGGGCCCTCGGTGACGGCCCTGCCGGCTGGAGACCAGCGGCCGGGCGCCACGGCTTCGGGGGTGCTCCGCGCCACCGAGGTGGTGGGGGTCCCCCCTCGGGGAGAGCGCCGTCCGGCAGGCCGGACGGGTTCCTCCCGATCACCGACCCACGTGCCGCCGGCGAACCGGCTGCCGCGTGGCCACTGCGACGGTGGCGCAGGCTTCGGGCGGGCCCTCGTCCTGCGGTGCGGTTGTGACCAGTGGTCTCGGCGGCCCTCCGCGACGTCGCTCGCGGCCCGGGGGCGAGCCCCAGGACCCTGTCCGGGAGACCCGTCCAGGGCGGCCCGCCGTTCTCCGGCTGGCCCGCCCTCCTGCTCTGGCGGCCCTCCGGGTTTCCCCTTCCGACCTCCCGATGGGAGCGCGTGAGAGATTTCTAGTGGCTGGATCTGGTGCACCGCAACGGCTTTCGTGATCCTTTTCTTGTCCACCGGTTGCCCACACCCCTGTCCACAGCGGTGCAGGCTCAACAGCAGGCTTTGTGCACAGCCCTGTGCACAAAACTCGTGGACAAGCCGACGGCCGGCAGGGGCCGGAAGGGGCTGCGCGCGGAGCCGGCGCTGCGCTCGCGGGCGCCTGCGCGGCATACCGTGGTCTGGGGGCGGGGGATGGCGGGCGGTCGTGCCCCCGGCGGGTAGGCTGTGGCGCATGTCGTCGTCTCTGGCCAACCTCTTCGTCGCCGCGGAGGAGCACGGGCGCCAGCTGCCCATGGCTCCGGTCATGTACGGCGTGCTCGCCTTCCTCTCCTTCGCCCTGCTGCTGCTCGTCCTGTGGGCCTTCCGCGGCACTGCGCAGAGGATGTCCGGCGGCCACGCCCACACACGTGCCAGGGAACGCGGCTGACGCATGCGCCTAGGCGTCATGGGCGGCACGTTCGACCCCATCCACCACGGTCACCTCGTCGCCGCCAGTGAGGTCCAGGCACTCTTCGGCCTCGACGAGGTCGTCTTCGTCCCGACGGGGCAGCCGTGGCACAAGGAGGCCGTGAGCCCGGCGGAGCACCGCTACCTCATGACCGTCATCGCGACGGCGTCCAACCCGCGCTTCACGGTCAGCCGGGTCGACATCGACCGGGGCGGCAAGACCTACACGATCGACACCCTCCGCGACCTGCATGCCCAGCGCCCTGACGCCGAGCTGTTCTTCATCACCGGGGCCGACGCCCTGGCGGAGATCCTGTCGTGGAAGAACGCCTCCGAGCTGTTCGACCTCGCCCACTTCATCGGGGTCACCCGGCCAGGGCACGAGCTGTCCGACAAGGGACTGCCCGAGAACGGCGTCACCCTCCAGGAGGTGCCGGCCATGGCCATCAGCTCCACCGACTGCCGGGAACGCGTCGAGCGCGCCGAGCCCGTCTGGTACCTCGTGCCCGACGGCGTCGTGCAGTACATCAACAAATACAGCCTGTATACCGCCGGTGCGCCAACCGCCGCCGCGCACCGAACGTAGGAGAGCAGTGCCAGCAACCGAACGTGCCCTCGACCTCGCCAAGGTCGCCGCCCTCGCAGCCGAGGACAAGCTCGCGACCACGATCACCGGCATCGACGTGAGCGAGCAGCTCGCCCTGACCGATGTCTTCGTCATCGTCTCGGCCGCCACCGACCGCCAGGTCGGGGCGATCGTCGACGAGGTGGAGGACAAGCTGCGGGAGGTGGGGGCCAAGCCCATGCGCCGGGAGGGCGAGCGTGAGGGCCGCTGGGTCCTCATCGACTACGGCGACATCGTGGTCCACGTCCAGCACGACGAGGAGCGGGACTTCTACGAGCTCGAGCGCCTGTGGAAGGACTGCCCCGAGATCGACCTCGGCGTGGCCAAGCGCCGCGAGCAGTGAGCGAGGCGGCCCGCAGGTTGGCGGGGTCGCGCAACCCGCGCCGGGTCATCGTGCTGCGCCACGGGCAGACCGACCACAACGCCCAGGGCATCTGGCAGGGCCAGCTCGACAGCGACCTCTCCGCCCTCGGGCACGAGCAGGCGCGCGAGGCCGCGCGGGCGCTGGCGGCCCTCAAGCCGACCCGGGTCGTGGCCTCCGACCTGACCCGGGCCGCGCACACCGGCCAGGACGTGGCGACCGAGTGCGGGATCCCCATCGAGCTCGACGAGCGGTGGCGCGAGATCCACGTGGGGGCGTGGTCCGGGATGACGGCCGAGGCGGTGCGCCAGGAGTACCCCGAGGACTCCGAGCGGCTGGTGCGCGGCGAGGACTTCCGCCGCGGCGGGCACGGCGAGTCCCTGGCCGAGGTGGCGGCCCGTGTGCGCGGCGCGCTCGACGACCTGCTCGAGGGGCTCGACGACGGGGAGTGCGCCGTCATCGCCACCCACGGCGTCAGCGGTCGGGCCATCGTGGCCGAGCTGGTCGGGCTGGACCAGCAGGTGGCGTGGACCGTGCTCGGCGGGCTCGGCAACTGCCACTGGGCTGTGCTGGTCGAGGGCGACCGCGGCTGGCGGATCCAGACCTGGAACGCCTCGGCCTGAGCCCAGCGGGTGGCTCAGGTGTCGCCTGCTGCCACGGGCCGGCCGACTGCCAGCACACCGAGCGTCTCGCGCGGGAAGTGCTCGACGAGGGCCGCATCCGGTGCGGTCCCGGTCGCATCCAGGACGGTGCTGAAGAAGCACCGGGCCGCCGCCGCGAGGATGACGTCGAGGATGTCGGCGTCCTCCAGCCCGAGGTCGCGCAGCGGCTGCAGGTCGGCCTCGGTGATGTCGGCAGCCTCTCCGGCCACCTTGTCGGCGAGCTCCACCACCTGCCGGTCCTCTTCGCTCAGGCCCTCGACCGGCTCCCCTCGCATCAGCCTGCCAAGGTCGTCCATCCCGAGCATGCCCTGCTCCGTGATGGTCTTGCCGTGTGCCATGGAGCAGTAGCTGGAGCGCAGCCGTCGGGCCGCCGCCATCGTGGCCAGCTCGTAGCGGCGCAGGTCCATTCCTCCCTTGATCGCGCCGTTCAGCGCCAGCCAGCCCGCATAGGCCGAGGGGTGCAGGGAGAACGTCCTCGTGTAGTTCGAGACATACCCCTGGCGCTCGCGGTCCGCGGCATACATCCGCTGCACGTCAGTGCGTGCGTCCCCCTCGTCGATGGTCCCCAGATAGCCCATGTGCCACACCCCTTCCCACAATGGCGCGCGCCCGCGCCCCACGCACCCATCGTGGCCCCCGATTTGGAGAAAGGAGGGGGGTACTGGATAAACTCTGGCGTCCCCTTCGGGGGGCCCGGCGAGTGATCGCACGGGGCTGTGGCGCAGCTGGTAGCGCACCTCCATGGCATGGAGGGGGTCAGGGGTTCGAGTCCCCTCAGCTCCACCGAAAGCGACTAACCGATTGTCGGGTGTCGGGCAACGGCCGACCGATGGTCGCTGACACGATATGCGAAGCCCACCCGGTCATCCGGGAGGGACATCGGCGCGTTCTGGGCCGCTGGGAGGCGCCCGGAGCGGCGATTCTGGCTACATGTTGTAGCAACGTAGGAGCTGCTGCCTTCCGGTGACACCCGATTACTGCGGCATTGGGTGACGAGATTGACGGTCGTGAGCTTGCTGTCTGGGCTGACGACGGCCCTGCCCCGTCGGTCCCCGCCAGCGGAAGGATCAGCTACAGCAGCTCGCGCAGCACCTCGGTGAGCTGTCGCTGGGTGGGTGAGCCGGCCAAGCCGCCTTCCGTCGGATACACCCGACAGGCCAGGCCGACGGCCCCTCCCGGCTCGGCGAACGGGTCGCTGCCGTCGACCAGCACGGTGGGCGATCCGTGGAAGGCGAGCTCCTCGGCCCCTGCCGGGGTCTCCACACGCCGCAGTCTCAGGGCCTCCGGTGCCACGCCGAGCGCTCTCATCGCCTGCTCGAGGCGGGTCTGGGTCGTCTTCCAGTTCGGGCAACCCTCGAAGTACAACAACGTGACGTCCACCCTCCCAGAGTGCCTGTCCCGACCGGGCCACCCAGCCCGGGGCGACGCGCTCGAACCACCACTGGAAGCCGACCAGGCGAGCGGCCGCGGGGCGCCTCAGCGGACCGGTGACGGTGCGACGCCCAGCCGGGAGGTGACCTCGGTGACGGCCTCGCGGGCGGTGCGGCCGACCCCGATCAGCGTGGCCGAGCCCGGGCCGGTCCAGTCCCCGTAGCCGACCAGGTGCAGCCGCGGCTCGGCCACGGCCCGGGTGCCCGCGGTGGCGATGCCCCCGTCGGCGCCGCGCAGCCCGAGCGGGGCCAGGTGGGCCAGGTCCGGTCGGAAGCCGGTGCACCACAGCACGACGTCGGCGCCCTGCTCGGTGCCGTCGGGCCAGGCGACGCCGGTGCGGGTGAGCCGGGCGAACATCGGCCGCGCCACCAGGGCGCCGCGCTCCCGGGCGTCCCGGACGGGCGGGACCATGACGACGTCGCCGAGGCTGGCCACCCCGCCGGGGTCGGGCCGGCCGGCGTCCAGCGCCCGACGCCGGGCGGTGGCGACCATGAACAGGGCGCGGCCGTCGACGTCGTCGGGCAGGAACGTCGGCGGGGACAGCGTGACCCAGGTCGTCTGCGCGACCTGGGAGAGCTCGGCGAGCAGCTGGGCGCCGGTGTTGCCGCCGCCGACGACGACCACGCGCTGCCCGGCGAACGACGGCGGGCCGGTGTACCGGGAGCTGTGCAGCTGGCGGCCGGCGAAGGTCTCCATGCCGGGGTAGCGGGGCACGAACGGCCGGCCCCAGGTCCCGGTCGCGGAGACGACGGCTCGCGCCGCCCACGCCCCGGCGGTGGTCTCGACCAGGAGCCGCCCGTCGGGGTCGTCGTCGGCGCGCCGCACGGCGGTGGCGCGCACCCCGTGGTGCACGGGCAGCTGGTAGCGGCGCTCGTACCGGGTCAGGTAGTCCACGACGTGCGCCGCCGGCGGGAAGCCCGCCCCGGTCGGCGGCGGCATCAGCCAGCCGGGCAGCGAGGAGTACTCCGCCGGGGAGAACAGCCGCAGCGAGGGCCACATGTGCGTCCACGCCCCGCCGGGGGTGGGGTTGGCGTCGAGCAGGACGTAGCCCGAGGACGCCGGCAGGCCGGCGCGGCGCAGGTAGTAGGCCACCGCCAACCCGGCCTGCCCGGCGCCGAGAACGGCGACGTCGACCTCGGCCGGCTCGTGCTGGCTGGCCGGGCCGGCGGTCACCGGCCCAGGGCCAGGGCGTCGCCGATGGCCGCCAGGCGCTGCGGGACGGCGCGGTAGTACACCCACGTGCCGCGCTTTTCGCTGGTGGCCAGCCCGGCGTCCTTGAGGAGCTTGAGGTGGTGGCTGGCGGTGGCGGCGCTCTTGCCGATGCCGGCGGAGATGTCGCACGCGCACACCTCGTCGGCGTTGAGCAGCATCGACATGATCTTCACCCGGGCCGGGTCGGCCAGCGCCTTGAACATCGCCGCCAGCGCCTGCGCGTTCTCCTCAGCGACGGCCGCCTGGGCCGGGGCGCAGCACGCCGACAACACGCTCAACTGCGTCGGCTGCCGGCTGGCAGCGGCGGGCCGGGGTGCGGTGGGTGCAGTCGTCGTGGCCACGGGGGCGAGCCTACCTTCGTCTCATCTGATCTTTCGAAAATCTTCGAAGGAATAGTTCCATGTCCGTCGAAGTTCTGTTTAGATGAACGTCGAAGCCCTGTTGGATGTTCCCGCGCTGGCCGAGCGGCCAGCCCCTGACTCTCAAGGAGACCCCGTGAGCACCACCACCCCGCAGACCCCCGAGCGCTCTTCTGCTGGCGAGCTGCCCGTCATCGTCATCGGCGCCGGCCCCGTCGGCCTGGCCGCCGCCGCGCACCTGACTGAGCGCGGTCTCCCCGCCGTGGTCCTCGAGGCCGGCGACCAGGTCGGCGCGGCGATGCGCGAGTGGGGCCACATCCGCACGTTCACGCCGTGGCAGTACATCGTCGACGCCACCGCGGAGAAGCTCCTCGCGCCCACCGGGTGGGCTCGGCCCGCGGGGCGGCAGTCCCCGACGGGTGCCGAGATCGTCGAGCAGTACCTCGAGCCGCTCGCCGACGCGCTCGGTGACGTGGTGCGCATCGGCGCCCGCGTGGTCGCCGTCTCCCGCCAGGGTCTGGACCGGTCCCGCTCCATCGGTCGCCCGGACCGTCCCTTCGTGGTGCGGGTCGCCCACGCCGACGGCTCCGTGGAGGACGTCACCGCCCGCGCGGTCATCGACGCCTCTGGCACCTGGCACCAGCACAACCCGCTCGGCGCTTCCGGCTTGCCGGCGCTGGGGGAGGAGCAGGCCCGCGCGGACGGGTTCCTGGTCGGCCCGCTCCCGGAGGTCCTCGGCGCCGACCGGGCCCGGTTCGCCGGCCGCTCGACGCTCGTGGTGGGCATGGGGCACTCGGCCGCGAACACCCTGGTCGCGCTGTCCCAGCTGGCCCGAGAGGTGCCCGGCACCCGCATCGTCTGGGCCATCCGCGGCACCAGCGCCCGCCGGGTCTTCGGCGGCGGCGCCGCCGACCAGCTCGCCGACCGCGGCCGGCTCGGCGCGGACCTGCAGGACCTGGTCGAGACCGGCGCCCTGGAGTACATCACCGGGTTCTCAACCCGGCAGCTGCGCGTCGACGAGGCGTCCGGGACCGTGACCGTCGTCGGCGACACCGTCGAGGGAGAGCGGGCCATCGAGGGCCTGCACAACGTCGCCGCCGCCACCGGGTTCCGCCCCGACCTCGGCATCGTCTCCGAACTGCAGCTCGACCTCGACCCGGGCCTGCAGTCCCCGCGGGTGCTCGGCCCGCTCATCACCCCCGAGCAGCACAGCTGTGGCACGGTCGCCCCGCACGGCTGGCGCGAGCTGGCCCACGAGAACGAGCCCGGCTTCTTCGTCGTCGGGATGAAGTCGTACGGGCGCGCGCCGACGTTCCTGATCACCACCGGCAACGAGCAGGTTCGCTCCATCGCCGCGCACCTGGCCGGCGACGACGCCGCGGCCGACGAGGTGCAGCTGGTGCTGCCCGAGACCGGGGTGTGCTCCGCGTCCAACGCCCTGTCCGACGAGCAGGTCGCCGCCGGCGTCCAGGCCCTCGGGGGCTGCTGCGACGCTGAGGAGCTGGTCGAGGCGGTCAAGGCCGACCCGCAGGCGGCGCTGGCGCGGGTCACCTCGGACCCCGAGCTGGTGGCGTCCCTCAAGCGGCTCGGCTTCGCCACCGGCGTGCCCAACGGTCGCGCCGGGGATGCCGCCGCTGACGCGGAGGGCACGGCTTCGCCGTTAGTGCTCAGCGACGTCTCGGCGCGCCGCTCCGGCAGCTGCTGCGGGTGACCAGACCCGCCCCCACGCTCGCCCCCGCCCGGGCAGTTCCCCGGGCGGGGGCGCGGCGCTACCTGCCGGGGCAGCCGTTCTACGGGTGGCGCATCGTCGCCGTCCTCGCCGTCACCGAGACGATCAGCTGGGGCGTGCTCTACTACGCCTTCTCGGTGTTCCAGGTCCCCATCGGCGCCGAGCTGGGGCTGAACTCCGCGCAGCTGTCCGGGGCTTTCTCCCTGGCGGTCCTGCTCACTGGGGTCGCCGCCGTGCCAGTGGGCCGGTGGCTCGACGCCCGCGGCCCCCGCGGCCTGATGACCGCCGGCTCCGCCGCGTGCGCGCTGCTGGTGGTGGCCTGGTCGCAGGTGCACAGCGCGGCGGGCCTGTACCTGGTCATGGCCGGCATCGGCCTGGCGCGCGCGGCCGTCCTGTACGACCCGGCGTTCGCGGTCATCGTCCGCTGGTTCCACTCCCGCCGCTCCTCCGCCCTGCTCGCCGTGACCGTCGTCGCCGGCTTCGCCTCCACCGTGGCCCTGCCGGCCTCGAACGCGCTGATCGACGCGCTCGGCTGGCGCCGCGCCCTGCTGGTGCTGGCCGCCGTCCTCGCGGTTGTCACGGTGCTGCCGCACTGGCTGGTGCTGCGCCGGGACCCCGCCGATATCGGCGCGCACCCCGACGGTGCAGCGAGCCCGCCACCGGCCGCCCCGGACCACCACCAGGCGGTGGCGGCCGCGTCGTGGTGGGACACCACGCGCTGGGCGGCCCGGGAGCCGGTGTTCCGCTGGTACGCGGTCGCGTTCGCCGCCCAGGCCGCCACCGTCATCGTTGTCGCCGTCCACCTGGTGCCGTTCCTGCGCGAGCACGGCCACTCCGCCACCTTCGCCGCGGTCGCGACCGGCGCGCTGGGGGCGTTGTCGGTCTCCGGGCGTCTGGTCCTGACCGGGGTGGTGCGCCGCGTCCCGGTTGCCGTCGTGGCGGCGGCCATGTTCGCCGCCCAGGGCGCCGGCGTGCTCGTGCTGCTCGCGGCCGGGTCGGCCACGTGGGCCGCCGTCGTCTTCGTGGCGCTGTTCGGTCTGGGCTTCGGGGTCGGGACCATCGCCCGCCCGGCGCTGCTCGCCGGCTCGTTCGGCACCACCCGGTACGCCACCTTGGCCGGGCTCCTGACGATCGTCACCACGGCAGCGACGACGCTGGCCCCGGTCGTCGTCGGCGCGGCCCGCACCGCCACCGGGACGTACATCCCAGCCCTCATCGGTCTCGTCGCCCTGAGCCTTGTCGCTGCGGCGTCGCTCGTCCGGGCAGCCCAGCTGGGCGCAGCGTCCGCGACGACGTAGGCGGCCATCGCCGACAGCGCCAGCGCTTGACCCTCGGACAGCAACGCCGACTGTGTAAGTCACGGCACGATTCCGTGTAAGTGGAAGCCAGCCGACGCCCTAAACCGCGAGGTCAGAGCATCGGTTAGCACCCCACCGACAGTGGCTGCCCGATGGTCGCAACTGGCCGCCCGCTGGTCGCTGACACGAAGTACGAAGCCCCTTCCGGGTCCCCTGGGAGGGGCTTCGCTGCGTTCGGTCTGCCTGGGCTTGGCGTGCTGTCAGGGAGTGACGATGTCGAAGTCGGGGTCCGGCGCGTCCAGGCAGGCCAGCAAGCGGGCCAGCGCAGCGGGGTCGCCGTCGACCTGAACGCCGAGCGCCACCAACGAGTCGGGCGTGAGATCGCCGCCGAGGAGCGCGGCTACGGCTGTCCTGGGCATTCGCAGGGTGAGGTGGGCCGCTGTCGTCTGTGCCGCGCTGGTGGAGGTCAGAACGCCGTTGAAGAGGCGCAGCCGGTACCGGCCGGCGGCCCCGAGGTCAACGTCGAGGAGGATCCGCTCGTCCCAGGCCCGGGGCCCGTTGACCCGCACGGCCATGGCGTCGAAGACCTGGGCCGGCTCGAGGCAGGCGAGGACGTCGGCGGACACGGCCTCGGTCGGGGTGCCGAAGTTGCCCTTGCGCAGCTCGTAGGCGCCCGACAGGTAGGCGCAGCGCCAGGTGCCGCACTCGGCGCCGAAGCCGAGCTGTTCGAACGTGTCCGCGAGCAGGGCACGCCCCGCCTGGTGTGCGGGGTCGGCGAAGACGACGTGGGAGAGCACCTCCGCCGCCCACCGGTAGTCGCCCTGCTCGTAGGCCGTCCGCGCCGTGGTCATGACGGCGTCGGTGCCGCCCATGGCCTCGACGTAGCGGCGGGCCCGATCGACCGGCGGGTGCTGCCAGAGGTTGGCCGGGTTGCCGTCGTACCAGCCCATGTACCGCTGGTAGATCGCCTTGACGTTGTGGCTGACCGAGCCGTAGTAGCCGCGGGTGTGCCACGCCCTCTCCAGCGCCGGGGGCATCACCAGGGACTCGGCGATCTCGGCGCCGACCAGGCCGGCGTTCATCATCCGCAGCGTCTGGTCGTGCAGGTAGCCGTAGAGGTCCCGCTGCAGCTCGAGGTGCTCGCGCACCTTCTCCCGTCCCCAGGTGGGCCAGTGGTGCGAGGCGAACGCGACCTCGGTGCGGTCGGCGAACAGGTCGATCGCCTCGGTGAGGTAGGACGACCAGGCGTGGCTGTCCCGCACCAGGGCGCCGCGGATGGTCAGGATGTTGTGGAGGGTGCGAGTCGCGTTCTCTGCAAGGCACAGCGCGGCGAAGTCGGGGAAGTAGAAGTTCATCTCCGCCGGGGCCTCGGTGCCGGGGGTGATCTGGAAGACCATCCGGACACCGTCGACCACCTGCTCCTGCCCGGTCGCGGTGATGTCCACGGTGGGCCGGATGAGCGACACGGTGCCGGTGGAGGTGGTCTGGCCGAGTCCTGCCCCGACCTGGCCGAGGGGCCCGCGCTCGAGGACGGCGCCGTACATGTACCCGGCTCGCCGTCCCATGGCGGTGCCGGCGTAGACGTTCTCGGAGACGGCGTGCTCGAGGAAGTGCTCCGGGGCTATGACGGGCACCCGCCCGGCCTCGACGTCCTCCTGGGTCGTCACGCCCTTGACGCCGCCGAAGTGGTCGACGTGGCTGTGGCTGTAGATGACCGCGGTCACGCCCCGGTCGCCGCGGTGCGCGCGGTACAGGCCGAGCGCCGCGGCCGCCGTCTCGACGGAGATGAGCGGGTCGATGACGATGATCCCGGTGTCGCCCTCGATGACGGTCATCACGGACAGGTCGAACCCGCGCAGCTGGTAGATCCCGGGCACCACCTCGAAGAGCCCCTGCTTGGTCAGCAGCTGCGACTGGCGCCACAGGCTGGGGTTCACCGTTGCCGGCGGCTCCCCGGCGAGGAACGCGTAGGAGTCGTTGTCCCACACCACCCTGCCATCGGCATCGTGCACGACGCCGGGCTCCAGGGCCCCGATGAAGCCGCGGGCGGCGGACTCGAAGTCGTCGGTGTCGTCGAACGGCAGCTCCTTCAGCAGGTCCCGATGCTGCTCGGCGACGTGGGTGCTCACTGTGCTGGTCATCCACTCAGTGAAGGGCCGCGGTCGGTCCCTGCTCAGGGCCGAAGGTCACGGCAGCACACCCCGACCGGTGCCCAGGGGAGTCACGGTGATGGCGAGCTTGCCGCGGACCCGGCCTGCCTCGAGGCGGCGCATGGCATCCGGCGCGTCGGCGAGGGGGAAGGCCCGCTCGAGGCTGGGAGTCACCTGGCCGGACTCGATGCGGTCGGTGAGCCGCTCGAGGTCGCGGCCGCGCTCCTTGTTGAGGGCGCTGGTCAGGCGCTGGCGCACGAACAGCGAGAGAGCCCGAGCCCGCAGCTGCCGTCCGATGGTGCCCCCGGTCCAGTCATTGCCCTCCTCCCCGCCGACGAGCACGAGGGTGCCGGTGGGCCTGAGCGCCCGCCGCAGGCGTGAGAGGGCGGGGTTGCCGGCGATGTCGAGGATCAGGTCGTAGCGGTGGTGCCCATCGGCGAAGTCCTCCCGGCTGTAGTCGATGACGTGGTCAGCGCCCAGGGAGCGCACGAGGTCCAGCTTGGCGGTGCTGGAGACGCCGGTGACCTCGGCCCCGCACGCCTTGGCGAGCTGCACGGCATACGAACCGACGCCCCCGGAGGCGCCCGTGACGAGGACCTTCTGTCCCGACTCGACCCGGCCCACCGCGCACAGGGCCCGCTGCGCGGTCAGAGCCGAGATCGGCACCACCGCCGCCTGTTCGAACGTCAGGTTCACCGGCTTGCGGGCCAGCTTGTCCTCACGGGCCACGGCATACTCCGCGAAGGAGCCCGGCGCGACGCCGTAGACGTCGTCACCCACGGCGAACCTCGTCACCGAGGACCCGACCGCGACAACGGTGCCGGCGACGTCACGGCCGAGCACCGGCTGCCTCGGGCGGCGGATGCCGAACACGAGGCGCAGCAGGTAGGGCTTGCCCGCCATCAGGTGCCACGTCCCCCGGTCGAGGCCCGCCGCGTGCACCCGCAGGAGGACCTCGTGGTCGCCGGGCGCAGGCCGGGGGACCTGGGCCAGGCGCAGGACGTCGACAGGGCCGTAGCCGTCCTGCACGACCGCCTGCATCGTGCCCGTGGCCGGACCGTGGGTCTCGCCGCCGATGACTGCAGCCTGTCCTTCAGTGCTCATGACCGCTTCCCTTCGAGTCGGCGAGCCCGTCTCGCCTTACTTAGTACGAGACGGTACCGTACTAAGTACGAGACCGCTAGGGCCAGCAGGGCAGCAGAAACGAGAGGCGACATGGTGGAACGAGCCAGCGAGAGCAGCCCGGAGCGCGCGCCGCTCAGCCGGGAGCGGGTGCTGGACGGCGCCATGGCCATCGCCGACGCCGGGGGCATCGGCTCGCTGACGATCCGCTCGCTCGCCCAGGAGCTGGGCGTCAAGCCGATGTCCGTCTACCACTACGTCGCCAACAAGGACGAGATCATCGACGGCATCGTGGACCGCGTCTACGGCGAGATGGAGCTGCCTTCTGCCGAGGGGGACTGGCGCGCGGAGATGCACCGGCGCTGCACCTCGGCCCGCGAGGTGCTGGGACGCCACCCGTGGGCGATCCCGCTCCTGCAGTCGCGGACCGCGCCCGGCCCGGCGACGCTGCAGCACCACGACGCGGTCATCGCGTGCCTGCGCGGTGCCGGTCTCTCAGTGGAGATGACCGCCCACGCCCTCGCCCTGGTCGACAGCTTCGTCTTCGGGTTCGCGCTCTCGGAGGCCGCGCTGCCCATCCATGGCCCGGAGTCCGTCCCCGAGATCGCCGAGGCGATCATGCAGAGGTTCGCCACCGGCGCCTACCCCCACCTGCTCGAGTTCTCGACCGAGCATGTCATCAAGCCCGGCTACGACTTCGGCGAGGAGTTCGAGTTTGGGCTCGGCGTGGTCCTGGACGCGTTCGCGGAGCGGGCGATGGTGCGTCAGGTGCGCTGAACGTGTCCGACCGAGGCCCTCGCGGCACTACTGTGCGACCTTGCCAGCCGAAGCAGTCGAACCGGTTGGAGCAGCCGAAGCAGCCGAACCGGTTGGAACAGCGGGAGCAGCGGAACCGAACTGGCCGGAGCAGCCGAGAGGGAGCGTACGACGATGCACGAGGGCTTCACGCCACCGCACCACAGCGCGCCCACGTGGTCGGCTCCGCAGGTCGCTCTTCCCTACGCGCCCGTTCGAGAACGCCGGTCGGGTATGGCGGTCGCCAGTCTGGTCATGTCGGCGGCGGCCCTGGTGGGCGTTCTCCTCATCGGTGCGTGGCTGCTCTTCTCCGGGGCTCCGTTGCCCGGCGACGACGCGACGCCGCTGACCGGTCAGATCGCCTCAGCCCGCCCCGGCAGCGCGCTCCCCGGTGCGGAGCTGTCGGATGCGGTCCGGCAGCGGATCGAGGAGGACGGTGGTGACGTCTCGGGAATGGCGTGCCCGCAGACGCCCTCCGTGGACCAGGGCGTCGTGACGGTCTGTCACGGAACCATCAGCGGTGCCGCCTGGGCGGTCGTCGTGTACTTCGAGGACGCGCAGGGACGCTTCACCCTGAACCCGCTCTGAGGGGTCGGCACACTCACCAGCCGTCGTCACCGAGCGGGAACACCTGACGCCACAGTCCTGCGGGAGAGGTTGAGCCATGGTCGCGAACATGTCGCCTGATCTCGTCCTGCTGCGCCTGATCGCGGCGCACCGGACCCTCTGGGCCACGGAGCTCGCGCGGGGGGTGATGGCCATCGGCACCACGCGCACCATCCTGGCTGCCCTGGTCCTTGCCGCCCTGGCTCTGGTGGTGCTCCGACAGGCCTACCGACCCGCTGCCGCGGTCGTCGTCGCGGTTGTCGTGGCGTCGCTGGCAGCCAAAGGGCTCAAGGAGGTCTTCGACCGGCCACGACCGCCGGCAGATCTCTCCCTGGTCCAGACCGACGGGTCAGCCATGCCGTCGACGCATGCGGCGATGACGGCCGCCGCGGTGGTGGCGCTGGTGGTCGCAGCAGCGTGGGCCACGGATCAGCAGCGCCGACGCTGGAGCCTGGGGCTCGCGGCACTGCTCGCCGTCGTCGGGGCGTGCATGGTCTACCTCGGCGCGCACTGGGCCACGGACGTCCTCGCCGGGTGGCTGCTCGGGGGCCTGCTCGGCGCGGCCGTGGGGCTGGCCTTCCGGTGGCAGGCGTCGGAACGGCTGCGGCGCAGCGGCGAACCCTAGGCTGCCGCGGTGTGCCGCTGCTGCCACTCGGCCAGCCCGAGGTCGGCCATCGCCCCGGCGATGAGCACCAGACCGGCGTTCATGAGCAGCAGCCACGGAGTGGTCATCGGCACCGAGTTGTCGCTGCCGAACCCAGGCGCGAAGGCGGTGGCCAGCATCAGCAGGACGGCCCCGGCCGACAGCAGGACGCCGCTCGCACCGCGGAGCACACGGCAGCGCACGATCGAGATGCCGAGCAGAACGAGCCCCGCGCAGATCAGGATGAGCGAGCCGCCGAACCCCAGCCCCACCGCGGCGGCACCGCTCCAGCCGACCCAGCTCGAGGGATGAGTTCCCTGGGAGAGCTGGTGTCCCATCACGCCGGCGACCAGCAGCGCGGTGGTGGCGAGATGGAGCAGCGCCCACACGCCGCCGGGCAGGATGAGGTCGCGCGCGAGCTGGTTCCAGTAGGCCACGAGCAGCAGCGCCCCGGCAGTGCCCAAGGCCCCCGCCTGCCGCTCCAGCCAGCCGATCAGGCGCAGCGTCCCCTCCATGCGTCGACGGTAGAGACGGAGGCGGCTGTCGGCCTCAGCCTTTCTGCGGTGACTTACCTACGCAGATCTGACTGCCCTCGTCCAGCCCAGCACCGACCAGCCGCCCCCGCGCCACGCCGTGGTGCACGAGTGCCACCAACGACCCCCGACGGCGTCCCGCCGAGCTTGTGGGACTGTGGCGCCCATGACGGGAGCGCTGTGGGCCCTCGTGGCCGGCTTCGCCGTCCTCGACTGGTATGCCGTGGGGCGGGGCCTGCGCCGCCTCGAGTCCGCTGCCAAGCCCCTGACGATGGTCGCGCTCGCCGGGGCCGCCTGGTCGATGGGAGCTGGGGACACCGGATCGGGCCGCTGGCTCCTGGCGGCACTGGTCCTGGGCCTGGCCGGTGACGTCTTCCTGCTCTCCGACAGTGAGACTCGGTTCCTCGCCGGGCTGGCGGCCTTCCTCCTCGGGCACCTCGCCTACGTCACTGCGCTGCGTCCCCTCGGCCCCCAGAGCCTGGCGGCGGCCGCGCCCGGCGTCGTGGCCGTGCTGGTGCTCGTCGCGGTCGTCGGGCGCCCGGTCCTGGCCGCGAGCCGGCGTCAGGGCGGGGCCGGGCTCTCCGGCGCCGTCGCGGCATACATGCTCGTGCTCGGTGCCATGGTCGTCACCGCCTGGGGCACAGCCCGGCCTCTTATCGCGGTGGGAGCCACCGTGTTCCTGGCCAGCGACGCGCTGCTGGCCCACAACCGCTTCCTCGGCACGGCGCGCGATGAGCGACTCTCCCGCGTCCTCGTGATGGTGACCTATCACGTGGGACAGGCCCTCATCGTGCTCGGCGCCCTGCGGTAGCCTGACCCCATGGCACGGCAGCTGCTCCTTAGCCAGCCGCATTGACGAGCCCGGCACGACCGGTGCAGTCAGTGCGGCGAACCCCTCCTGCGCGAGGGGCTTTTTTGTGAGCAGGGCCCGGCTCAGGTCAGGACCGCAACCGCGACATGAGGGATGAGATGAGCGAGACGCCGCACCGCTACACCGCAGAGCTGGCCGGCCAGATCGAGGTCGCCTGGCAGGACCGGTGGCAGGAGGAGGGCACCTTCCACGCGCCGAATCCCGCTGGGCCGTGGGCCGAGCCGGAGAAGGTGGCCGGGCGCGAGAAGCTCCTCGTCCTAGACATGTTTCCCTACCCGTCGGGCGCCGGCCTGCACGTCGGCCACCCGCTGGGCTACATCGCCACCGACGTCTTCGCGCGCTACAACCGCATGACCGGCAAGAACGTCCTGCACTGCCTGGGCTACGACGCCTTCGGCCTCCCGGCCGAGCAGTATGCGGTGCAGACCGGGCAGCACCCGCGCAAGACGACCGAAGAGAACATGATCACCATGAAGCGCCAGCTGCGGCGCCTCGGACTGGGGCACGACGACCGGCGCACGCTCGCGACGATCGACCCCGACTACTACCGCTGGACGCAGTGGATCTTCCTGCAGATCCACAACTCCTGGTACGACGCCGACGCGGTGCGCGAGGACGGCGGCAGGGGGAGGGCCCGCCCGATCGCCGAGCTCGTCGCGCAGTTCGAGAGCGGGGAGCGCCCCACGCCGAACGGGCGGGACTGGGCGGCGCTGAGCCCCACCGAGCAGCACGCGATCCTCGGCGGGTACCGGCTGGCCTACACCTCCGAGGCACCGGTGAACTGGTGCCCCGGCCTGGGCACGGTGCTGTCCAACGAGGAGGTCACCAACGAGGGTCGGTCCGAGCGCGGCAACTACCCCGTCTTCAAGCGCAGCCTGCGCCAGTGGATGATGCGGATCACCGCGTACGCCGACCGGCTGGCCGACGACCTCGACCGCGTGGACTGGCCCGAGAAGGTCAAGCTCATGCAGCGCAACTGGATCGGCCGTAGCCAGGGTGCCCGGGTGTCCTTCCCGGTGGTGGGCCAGGACGCGTCCATCGAGGTCTTCACCACCCGCCCGGACACGCTCTTCGGCGCCACCTTCATGGTGCTCGCGCCGGAGCACCCGCTGCTGGAGAGCATTGTCTCGCAAGGGGATTGGCCGGCCTCCACCAAG
>DASULG010000082.1:0-12261 GCA_036278335.1 Pedococcus sp. | reverse complement strand
GTCGCCAGGCTGGGCGAGGCGTGCGGCGTGCGCCACGACAAGGTCCATGGCACCAGTGTCCGTGCTGGCGACGTCGACGACGGGCACATCCGGCGCGTGTCGGGACAGCGCCTCGGCGATCTGGGCCCGGTCGGCACCGATGAGCACCACACCTCTCAGCCGCGAGGAGGCGTC
Organism: Pedococcus sp.; assembly: GCA_036278335.1. Lineage (GTDB taxonomy): Bacteria > Actinomycetota > Actinomycetes > Actinomycetales > Dermatophilaceae > Pedococcus_A. Next base: position 12,087 of record DASULG010000082.1, on the reverse strand, counting down.
CTGCACCAGCTGGTCGACGTCGGCGCCCTTGAGCAGGCCGCCCGCGACCCAGACGACGTGCTCGAAGGCGCGCAGGGACGAGGCGGCCGCGTGCGGGTTGGTGGCCTTGGAGTCGTCCACGAAGCGCACGCCTCCGACGGTGCCGGCGTCGGCGATCCGGTGCGGGTCGGGAGTGAAGGAGCGCAGCCCGTCGCGCACGGCCATCGGCGGGACACCGTAGGCGCGGGTCAGCGCTGCCGCCGCCAGGGCGTTGGCGAGGTAGTGCGGCGCCAGGGTGGGCGCATCCCCCTTGACGTCGGCCAGGGTGGCCAGCTCGGCTGCGGAGGTCTGGCGCTGCTCGACGAAGGCGCGGTCGGCGATGACGTCGTCGACCACGCCGACCATCGACAGACCGGGGGTGCCCAGCGTGAACCCGACGGCGCGACACCCCTCCTGGACATCGGCGTCCATGACGAGCTGCTCGGTCACCGGGTCCTGGACGTTGTAGACGCAGGCGACCTTGGTGTTCTGGTAGATCTTGCCCTTGGCCCGGGTGTACTCCTCGAAGGAGCCGTGCCAGTCGACATGGTCCGGCGCGACGTTCAGGCAGGCCGACGCATGCGGGGCCAGCGAGTGCGACCAGTGGAGCTGGAAGCTCGAGAGCTCGACGGCGATGACGTCGTAGGGGTCGGGGTGCAGCACGGCCTCGAGGATCGGCGTGCCGACGTTGCCGGCGCTGGTGGCCCGCAGGCCCGCTGCGCGCAGCATCGACGCGAGCATGTTGACAGTCGTGGTCTTCCCGTTGGTGCCGGTCACCGTCAGCCATGGCGCGGCGCCGACCTCGGGGCGCATCCGCCAGGCCAGCTCCACCTCACCCCAGACCGGTATGCCGGCCGCGGCCGCCGCCGCTAGCAGGGGCTGGGTGGGGCGCCACCCCGGCGAGGTGACGACGAGATCGGGAACCCAGCCCTCGGGGAGCCCGTCGACGTGCTCGGCGCCGAGGCGGACATCGACGCCCAGGATGTCGAGGATGTGGGCCCGCTCCCCGAGCGCAGGGTTCTGCTCGGGGGTGGCGCCGTCGACGCCGATGACTCGGGCACCGCGCTCGTGCAGCGCGTCAGCAGCGGCGAAGCCACTCAGGCCCAGCCCGGCCACGAGGACCCTCAGCCCGCTCGAGTCGGCGCCCGCGCTGGTCAGACCGTCCAGTCGTCCCCCGGTTGGTGCACTGCTCACGTTGCTCCCACTACCCACTCTGCATAGAACAGCCCCAGACCCAGGGCCACGAACAGCCCGGCGATGATCCAGAACCTGATGACGATGGTGACCTCGTTCCACCCCACGAGCTCGAAGTGGTGCTGCAGGGGCGCCATCCGGAAGACCCGTTTGCCGGTCAGCTTGAACGAGCCCACCTGGATGATCACCGAGAGCGTGATGGCCACGAACAGGCCGCCCAGGATGACGACGAGGAGCTCGGTGCGGGTCGTGATGGCCAGCCCGGCGAGCGCGCCGCCGAGGGCGAGAGATCCCGTGTCCCCCATGAAGATCTTGGCCGGCGAGGCGTTCCACCACAGGAAGCCGAAGCAGGCGCCCATCCCGCACGCCGCCACCACCGCGAGGTCGTGCGCGTCGCGGACCTCGTAGCACTTGATGCCGGGGTTGGTCTGGCAGTTCTGGTTGAACTGCCAGATCCCGATCAGCACATACGCGGCGAACACCATCACCGAGGCGCCGGTGGCCAGCCCGTCCAGGCCGTCGGTGAGGTTCACCCCGTTGGACGTGCCCGCGATCATCAAGTTGGCCCAGATGACGAACAGGATGAGGCCGATGATCGCCCCCGCGAAGGCGAGGTCGATGTTGCTGTCGCGGACGAAGGAGATGTGGGTCGAGGCGGGGGTGCGCGACTTGTCGTTGGGGAACTGCAGCGCCAGCACCGCGAACAGCACGGCAACCAGGGTCTGCCCGGCCAGCTTCTCGCCCGACCGCAGGCCGAGGCTGCGCTGCTTGGTGATCTTGATGTAGTCGTCGAGGAAGCCCACGAGTCCGAGGCCGCCCATGAGGAAGAGGACCAGCAGCCCGCTCACCGTCACGGGTGTCATCGTCACCAGGTGCGCGATCCCGTAGGCGAGCAGGGAGGCGGCGATGATGACCGCGCCCCCCATCGTCGGGGTGCCGCGCTTGGTGTGGTGGGACGTGGGGCCGTCGTCGCGGATGAACTGGCCGTAGCCGCGGCGCACGAGGAACTTGATGAACATCGGCGTCCCGAACAGTGCCGCCACCAGCGAGATGACAGCGGCGATCAGCACGGCCTTCACGTCGCGTCCTCCATGTTGTCGGGGGCACTCAGGCCGGCCAGTCGATCTCCGAGCCACCGTAGTCCGGCATCGCGGCTGGACTTGAACAACACGACGTCGCCTGCGGTGAGCTCTCTGCTCAGCAGCTCGTAGGCTGCGTCCGCGTCGGGGACCCAGACGGCCTCGTCGCCCCAGGAGCCCTCGTGCTGAGCGCCGCTGGCCATGGGGCGAGCGGTCTCCCCGACCACCACCAGGCGCGAGACGTTCAGCCGCACGGCCAGGCGGCCGATGGCGTCGTGCTCCGTGGTCGACTCGTCGCCGAGCTCGAGCATCGAGCCGAGGACCGCCCAGGTGCGCCGTCCCCTGCCCATGGCGACCAGGGCCTTGAGCGCGGCCCGCATCGAGTCCGGGTTGGCGTTGTAGGCGTCGTTGATGATGGTCACGCCGTCGGCGCGCTCGGTGACCTCCATGCGCCAGCGGCTGGCCGGCCTTGCGTCCGCCAGGGCCTCGGCGATGACGCCCATGGCCATGCCGCACTCGAGCGCCACGGCGATCACCGCCAGCGCGTTCCCGACGTGGTGCTCGCCGTGCAGCGGCAGGGTGACCCGCGCCTCCGCCTCGACCCCGTCCCCCGACACGGTGAAGCTGGGGCGACCGGCCGCGTCGAGGTCGATGTCCGTGGCGCGCAGGCCGGCCTCGTGGCTGGCCCCGACGAGCAGGGCCCTGGCCGCGGTCTGCCCCACCATCGCCCTGACCACTGGGTCGTCGGCGTTGAGTACGGCCAGGCCCCCGTCGGGCAGGGCGGCGACCAGCTCGGCCTTGGCCCGTCCGATGGCCTCCCGCGACCCGAACTCGCCCACGTGGGCCGTGCCGACGTTGAGCACGATCCCGATGGTCGGCTCGGCGATGTCGGCGAGGTACTCGATGTGCCCCATGCCGCGGGCCCCCATCTCGACGATGAGGAAGCGCGTGTCGTTCGCGATCCGGCAGACCGTCAGCGGCACGCCGACCTCGCTGTTGAGCGAGCCGACGGGAGCCACGGTCGGGCCGGCCGCCGAGAGCACGCTGGCCAGCAGGTCCTTCGTGCTGGTCTTGCCGGACGACCCGGTGATGCCGATGACGGTGATCTCGGGGTGGGCCTGGAGCACGCCCCGGGCCAGCGCCACGAACCCGTCCTGGATGTCGTCGACGACGACGCAGGGCAGGTCCTCGACCTCGCGGGTGGTCAGTGCCGCCACCGCGCCGGCGTCGCGGGCGCTCGCGACGAACTGGTGCCCGTCCATGGACTCGCCGACGCGGGCGACGTACAGGCCGCCCGGGCCGGCCTCCCGCGAGTCGGTGACCACGGGGCCGTCCACCACGAGGGCGCTGGCCTCCTGCTCGCTGATGCCGTGCAGCCGTCCCCCGGTGAGAGCCGCGATCTGGCTGAGGGACAGGGGGATCATGCGTGTTCCCCTGGGCTGGTGATGAGCTGCTGCAAGGCCTTGCGCACTTCCTCACGGTCGTCGAACGGGTGGATGGTCCCCGCGATCTCCTGGCCGGTCTCGTGACCCTTGCCGACCACCGCCACGGTGCTGCCGGGCCCGGCGCGGAAGGCTGCTGCGACGGCCTGCTCGATCGCGGACGAGCGGCGCTCCACGTCGTGCAGCTCGGCCTCGCGGCCGGCCTCCCGGGCCCCGGAGAGGAGCGCCTGGCGGATCGCGGCGGGATCCTCGGACCTGGGGTTGTCATTGGTGACGAAGACGATGTCTGCGTTCTCGGCCGCAGCTCTGCCCATGGGCCCCCGCTTGCCCCGGTCGCGGTCCCCCCCGGCGCCTAGGACGACCACCAGCGGACCCGGGGTGCTGGGGCGGAGAGCGGTCAGCGCGGCCGCCACCGCCTCGGGCGTGTGGGCGTAGTCCACGACGACGCGCGGCAGGTGCTCGCCGCCGGCGACGCTCACCCGCTCCATCCGGCCCGGCACGTGCGGGTCGGCGGCGCAGGCGCGTTCCGCCTGGTCCGCCGGCGTGCCCAGCGCCAGCAGCGTGAGCGCGGCCAGCGCCGTGTTGACCCGGTTGAAGTCGCCGGGCAGGGCCGAGCGCAGGGCAAGTGTCGTCGAGCCGTCGCTGAGGGTGAACGCCGCGTGGTCTGCCTCGTCCGGGGTCAGCCTCCAGTCGGCGGGCACGTCGGGGAGGGACGCGAGCGTGGTGACCGGGACGGTCGCCAGCCCGGCCAGCTCCTGCCCCCACTGGTCGTCGACACAGATGACGCCACGGCGGGAGCGCACGGGCGTGAACAGCGAGGCCTTGGCCAAGAAGTACTCGCGCATGTCCGCGTGGAAGTCGAGGTGGTCCTGGGAGAGGTTCGTGAACAGCGCGACGTCGAAGACCACCCCGTCGACCCGGTGCAGCTCCAGCGCGTGGCTGGAGACCTCCATGACGCAGGTGTCCATGGCCCGCTCCGCCATCACCGCAAGGAGGGCGTGGAGGTCGCTGCTCTCGGGGGTGGTGCGCACACTCTGCACGCGCTCGTCGCCGATCCGGGTCTCGACCGTCCCGAGGAGGCCGGTCCGCTGGCCGAGCGCCTCCAGGGCCGAGGAGATGAGGTAGGCGGTTGTCGTCTTGCCGTTGGTGCCGGTCACCCCGACCACGGGGAACGGCAGGCTTCCCGTGCCGTAGACCAGTGAGGCGACCGCGCCGAGCACCGCGCGGGGGTCATCGACGACGACGCGCGGAAGCTCACCCAGACCCCCTGGTGCCCGCGGGGCCGAGGCCTCCAGGTCGAGCAGGGCGGCTCCCGACGGGTCCGTGAGCACTGCCACCGCTCCCGCCGCAACGGCGGCGGCGGCATACGCGGCGCCGTGGGCGTTGGAGCCCGGCAGGGCGGCATACAGGTCCCCCGGCTGGACCGCGCGCGAGTTGAGGGTGACCCCGGTCACGTGGACCTCCGCCGCCGGAGCAGGCGCCCCCAGGAGGTCCGCGACGCGGGACAGCGGGGTCGGGTGCACGGCCTGGGGGCGGAGGGGACGGGGGGGACGGGGGGATGACACGAAGGAGGAGACTACCGGCCTCACCTTCGGCGGACGTCGTCAGACTTGGTGTCACGCAGCACGGACGGGTCGCCGGGCGAGGGCGTGCGGGGCGCCTTGATGGTGACCTTCGGCGGTGTGGTGTTGGTCGGGGGGATCTCCAGCTTCTGCAGCGCGTAGGTCATGACGTCGCGGAAGACCGGACCGGCCACCACGCCGCCGAAGTAGCCCTTCACCGGCCGCTGCAGGGTCACCGACACGACCACCTGCGGGTTGTCCGCGGGGGCGAACCCGATGAAGCTGGCCGTCTTGCCGGAGTACCCGCCCACCTTCGGGTCATAGCGGTCGGCGGTGCCGGTCTTGCCGGCCACCCGGTAGCCCTCGATCCTGGCCTCCGGGGCCGTGCCCTCCTTGCCGACGACGCCCTCGAGCATGTCACGCAGCTGCTTGGCGGTGTCGGGCGAGATCACCCGCACCGGCTTGGGCGCCGGAGGCTCGACGTACCCCCCCTTGCCGTCACCGACTGACGCGATCAGCCGCGGGGGGACCCGGACGCCGCTGTTGGCGATGGTCTGGAAGACCTCGGTCGCCTGGAGCGCGTTGACCGACAGGCCCTGGCCGTAGACGACGGTGTAGCGCTGCGAGCCGTCCCAGTCCTTGGCGGGCTTGAAGATGCCCGTGCCCTCGCCGGGGAAGGCCATGCCGGAGGACTGGCCCAGGCCGAACCGGTAGAAGTAGTCGTGCAGCGTCGTGGGCTTGAGCTGCTCCCCGGCCAGGATGGTGCCGATGTTGCTGGACTGCGCCAGCACGCCCGCGAAGGTGAGGTACTCCGTCGGGTGGTCGTGGCTGTCCTTGAACTCCCGGGAGTCGGCGCGCCAGATGCGGTTGGGCACCTCCACCACCGTCGAGGGGGTCACGACACCTTCCTCCAGCGCGGCGGCGGCCGTCATGACCTTGGCCGTGGAGCCCGGCTCGTAGACCTCGCTGAAGGCCTTGTTGGTCCAGTTCTCCTGGCTCTGGCCGGGTGCGTTGGGATCGAACGTGGGGTAGGAAGCCACTGCCAGCAGCTGACCGGTGCGGGCGTTCTGCACGACGACCGTCCCGGACAGCGCCTGGGTCTGGATCACCTTCTGCGCCAGCGCATTCTGCGCGAACCACTGGAGGTCGGAGTTGATGGTCAGCCGGACGTCCCGCCCGGGCACTGCCGGCGTCGTCTGCTGGTGTCCCGTCGGGATGATGCGGCCGTCTAGGGCCTGCTCGTAGGTGGTCTTGCCCGACTTCCCCGACAGCGCCTTGTCCATCAGGACCTCGACGCCCGCACCCGCGGTGCCGTCGGACTGAAGGAACCCGACGAGGGACGCGGCCGAGGTGGCGGTCGGGTAGTTGCGCTCCGAGGTGGGCTCGCTGTAGATGCCCGGGATCCCCAGGGTCGCGATCTTGCGCCAGTTCAGCGGCGTGATGTTCTTCTGCAGGATGCGGTACCTGGCCGGGCCGGTGAGCATCGGCTGGAGCTCCTCGACCGGGATCCCGAGCAGCGGCGAGAGGTCGGCTGCCGCGCCGGCAACGCCCACCTTGGTGTACACCCCGTTGACGGTCTTCTTGTACTGGACGACTGCGGTCTGGTCGACCGTCACCGTCCGACGCTCGATGCTCGAGGCGAGCACCGTGCCGTTGGAGTCGAGGATCCTCCCCCGCATGGCGGGGATCGCGACCGTGGCCATCCGGGAGCTGAGCGCGTCGGCCGATGTCGCCGAGGCGTCGAAGCCCTGGAGCCGCAGCAGCTGGGCGGCGAAGATGCTGAAGACGAACAGGACCGCCACGAGCATCATCCGCATGCGGCGTCGGGGGCTCGCGGTACCGAGCCTGACGGACTTGGGCTTGCGGCCGCCGGGCCGGCTGGCACCGGTGGGCCGGCTGGCACCGGTGGGTCGGCTGGCACTGGCCGGCCCGCCCTGCGACCCGCGCGCCCGCGACGGCCGGCTCTGTGAGGGTCGAGACTGTGGCGGGCGCGCCTGGGAGACGCGGCCCTGCGTGGCGCGGGGCTTCCGCTGCGCTGCGGAGGCCGCCGCCCCCCTGCCCGATGGGGACTGGCCCGGGCCCCTCTCAGGGGCGTCAGCGCCGCGCCGTGCCGTGCCCTGGGCGCCCTTCGGGTGCGGCGGGCGGGCCGCCTGACCGGGCGCCGGCCGCTTCTGCCCAGCCGTGCCAGGCCTGCCCGTCGTGGGGTTGCGCCCGACGGCGCTGGCCCCCTTGGCCGGGCGGGGCTGGCCCGGGCGGGAGCCTCGGGGCTGGGTCACGGCGATTCCTCGGGTTGGTGCGGGGTGGTGCGGGTGGCTACTGCGTCGGGGTGGCGGGCTGGCCCGGCTTGGCGGCCGGCCCGTTGCCCGGCGTGGTGCTCGGCCTCGTGGACGGCGTCGCCCCGCTGTGGGCCTGCCCCGCGGGTGACCCGGTGGTCCTCGTGGTGCTCGTGGTGGTCCTGGTCCGGGCGTTGACGCTGGTCGTGGTGGTCACCACGGTGCCGTCCGGCTTGGTGACCACCACCGTCGTCGTCGTGACATCCCCCTTGCGCGTCATGGAGGTGCGGGGGCCGTCAGCCTTGGCCTTCGACGAGCCGTGTCCCTTGGTCGGGTCCTCCTGTGGAGCCGTGACAACGGTAAAGCCCGGCCTCTTCTCGGCCGGTTTCGCCACGCCGAGGACCGCGCCATCGCTGAGCCGCAGGAAGGCGGCGGAGTCGGCGGGGACCATGCCCATTCGAGCGGCCCTCGCGGCGAGGTTCGCCGGGGCGCGCTGCGCGTCGATGGCCGCGGTCAGTGCCTCCTCGGTGTCGGTCAGCTCACCGGAGGTGGCCTGGAGCCGGTGCAGCGCGAACGACCCCTCGGCCATCGAGGTGTTGAGCATGAGCAGCCCCATCAGGCCACCGACCAGCAGGAGCATGCACAGGGCTGCGAACAGGCCGCTGCCGGGGTGTCCGGCGCGAGCGGGGACGACGTGCAGGGGCTGGGCGGCGGTGGTGCGGCGCTGGGGTGCCCGTGATGCGACTCTCGCCGTCGCAGTCGACTGGCTCATCGGTGCTGTCCCTTCGTGGAGCGGGTACGTTCCGCGGCCCGCAGGCGGGCCGAGGCAGATCGGGGGTTGGCTGCCTGCTCCTGCGCGCTGGGCTCCTCGGCCCCGCGCGTGAGCAGACGCAGGTATGCCGCGTGCTCCGGGAGCTCGACGGGGAGCCCCTCGGGCGAGCTGCTGCGCGCGCCGGCGGCGAAGACGCGCTTGGTGATGCGGTCCTCGAGGGAGTGGTAGCTGAGGACCGCCACGCGGCCACCGACCGCGAGCGTCTCGATGGCGGCCGGCAGGGCCGTGGCCCAGGCCGAGAGCTCGGCGTTGACCTCGATCCTCAGCGCCTGGAAGGTGCGCTTGCCCGGGTGGCCGCCGCTCTTCTGCGAGGCGGCCGGCACCGTCTTCTTGAGCAGCTCGACCAGGCGGGCCGAAGTCGTGAACGGCTCCCGCGCCCGCTCCCGGACGATGGCAGCCGCGATCTTGCGCGCGAACCGCTCCTCGCCGTACTCGCGCAGGATGCGCTCGAGCTCGGAGGCCTCGTACGTGTTGAGGACGTCGGCCGCGGTGAGGCCGCGGCTCTGGTCCATCCTCATGTCCAGGGGCGCGTCGTGGCTGTAGGCGAACCCGCGGTCGGCCTCGTCGAGCTGCAGCGAGGAGACGCCGAGGTCGAACAGGGCGCCGTGCACCTCCGGCAGGCCGAGGTCGTGCACGACGTCGGCGAACTCGTCGTACACCGCGTGCACGAGGGTGACGCGTGCGGCATACGGCTCGAGGCGCTCCCCCGCGAGCGCGAGCGCCTCCTGGTCTCGGTCGATCCCGACGAGGCGGGCGTTCGGGCAGCGCTCCAGGACGGCCTGCGCGTGTCCGCCCATGCCCAGGGTCGCGTCCACATACACCGAGCCCGGCTCGGTGAGAGCCGGGGCGAGGAGGTCGAGAATGCGGTCGCGCAGCACGGGAATGTGCCGGTCAGCGGCTCTTCCTCGACTGTCCATGCGCGTCTCTTCCTGGTCTGGGTATGCCGGTCAGCCGGCTTTTCGGGCTGGTGGTGGGTGTGGTGGGTGTGGGGTTGCGGGGCGGCTGGCCTTCGGTGGGCCCTGAGGTCAGGTCCCCATCCGCTTCAGCAATGCGGCCCGGGACGGGGGAAGTCGTCTCGGGAGGCGAAGCGGCTGGAGACCTGGCTTCAGGGACTGGCAGGTCCGGGGACTCGGGCGTCGAGGCCCCGGCGGGTGTCCCTAGAGGAGTCCGGGGATCACCTCCTCGCTCTGGTCGGAGAAGGCCTGCTCGGTGCTCTCGAGGTAGGCGGTCCAAGCCGCGCTGTCCCAGACCTCGACGCGGGCGCCGGTGCCGATGACCGTGCAGTCCTTGGACAGCCCGGCGTACTCGCGCAGCGCCGCGGGGATGGTGACCCGCCCCTGCTTGTCCGGGACCTCGTCGGACGCGCCGGAGAGGAACACGCGCATGTAGTCGCGGGCCGCGCGGCTCGTCGTGGGTGCCTGCTGCATCTGGCCGGCCAGGCGCACGAACTCGTCCATCGGGAAGACGTACAGGCACCGCTCCTGGCCGCGGGTCACGACGAGGCCGTCCGCGAGACGGTCGCGGAACTTGGCAGGGAGGAAGAGCCGGCCCTTGTCGTCGAGCCTGGGGTTGTGGGTCCCGAGAAACACGCCGCTCCACCTCCCCTCTGGTGTCACTGGTGGTGCCACTGGCCTCTTGTGTGCCCCACTTTACTCCACCGTTATCCACTTGGACACCAACTTCGCGACTTTTCTCGATGATTCTTCGGTATTTCTGCAGGTCAGCCGCGTGGTGCAAAGTGGAGCGATTCTCGACGTCCTTCCGGTTCTACCCCATCGGCGGGCCAAGCTGTCCTAGGCTCGGCCCGCGATCGTGCGGAGCCGGGCATTCCCGGGCCCGTGCAGGCGTTCTGCGAGAGCAGGCAGCACCGCAAACCCCTGTCGTGGTGGGGCGTTGTGGGGGAAGATTCGAGCGACACAGATTCGAGAGGAACGCGAAACGTGGCGATCACCGAGCCGACGGAGGGACTCGTAGTGCGCGACCAGGGGGACGCCGAGGGAGCGCACCACGGGCAGCAGGTGGCCGCCGCGCCGCTGGAGCTGGTGACCCAGGTTGCCGGACGACTGGCCAAGGCCATGAACTCCGTGATCGAGGGCAAGCCCGATGTCGTGCGCACCGCCATCACCGTGCTGCTCGCTGAGGGGCACCTCCTGCTGGAGGACGTCCCCGGGGTGGGCAAGACCATGCTGGCCAAGACCCTCGCCCGTTCGATCGACTGCTCGGTGCGCCGCGTGCAGTTCACCCCCGACCTGCTGCCGAGCGACATCACGGGCGTCAGCGTCTTCAACCAGGACGTGCGCGACTTCGAGTTCCGCCCCGGCGCCATCTTCGCCAACGTCGTGGTCGGCGACGAGATCAACCGGGCGTCCCCGAAGACCCAGTCGGCCCTGCTCGAGTGCATGGAGGAGGGACAGGTCACCGTCGACGGGCAGACCTACACCCTCCCCCGGCCCTTCATCGTGATGGCCACGCAGAACCCCATCGAGATGGAAGGCACCTACCCGCTGCCGGAGGCGCAGCGCGACCGCTTCATGGCACGGATCTCCCTGGGCTACCCCTCGGCGCGGGCCGAGCTGGCCATGCTCGACACGCACGGGCAGAGCAGCCCGCTCGAGCACCTCACCCCAGTCACCGACGCCGACACGATCAGCGCGATGGTCCAGGCCGTCCGCGGTGTCTACACCAGCGCTGCCATCAAGCAGTACATCGTCGACCTGTCAGCGGCCACGCGCCAGAGCGCCGCCCTGCGCCTGGGCGCCTCTCCCCGGGCGACCCTGCAGCTGCTGCGGGCCTCCCGGGCCCACGCCGCGCTCGACGGACGCGACCACGTCCTGCCCGATGACGTCCAGTCGATTGCCGTACCGGTGCTGGCCCACCGGATCATCCCCACGGGCGAGACCCAGCTCGCGCGCAAGAGCACAGCCGACGTGCTGCACGACCTCATGCGGCGCGTGCCGGTTCCTGCCGCCGGCCGCTGAGGCGGGTGGGCACCGTGCGCCGGCTCCGCGACCTGCTCACCACACGCGGCCGCGCGTTCGTCTCCTCCGGGATCACTCTCGCCGTGTGCGGGATGGGGCTCGGCTTCGCGGACCTCACGCGTATCGGCGTGCTGCTGATCTCCCTGCCCCTGCTCAGCGCCGCCCTCATGCGGCGCCACGACCTGCGCTTCGCCCTCGACCGCACGGCGCGGCCGGGGCGGGTCCAGGTCGACGAGCCTGCCATCGTCACCCTGACCCTCGACAACGCCGGCCCCTCCACCAGCCCCCTGATCATGGCCGAGGAGCAGCTCGACTACGCCCTCGGTGACCGGCCCCGCTTCGTCATCCCCCGACTGCGGCGCGGCGAGCGCCAGGAGGTCCACTACACGGTGCGCTCGCACGTGCGCGGGCGGCACCGCCTCGGGCCGCTCGGGGTTCGCCTCCGGGACCCGTTCGGGCTGAGCACCCGGGTGGCCTCCATCAGCGGAGCCGGCGAGGTTCTCGTGCTGCCCCGGATCCTCCCCCTGGGCACGGGCCGACCGCCGGGCAGCGGCATCGGGGCCGAGGGGGCCATCCCGCACATGGTCGCCCTGCACGGGGAGGACGACGTGTCGATCCGCGCCTACCGCGACGGCGACGACCTGCGCCGTATCCACTGGCCGGCCACGGCCAAGACCGGTGCCCTCATGGTGCGGCAGGAGGACCGGCC
>DASULG010000081.1:0-4987 GCA_036278335.1 Pedococcus sp. | reverse complement strand
TGGCCGTTGATGAAGGCCCGCAGCTGGGTCGGCGCGCCCGCCGGCGGCCGTGACGCGGCCCGGGACAGCAACCGCCGGATCCGCAGCGAACCCTTGACCGCCGCGACCTCGGGCTGGTCGAGGCGGCTCGCGGTGACGCCGTCGACGAGGTCGCCGAGCGCCCGCAGCGCGACGCTGTCCTCGCCGAGCGAGGGCAGCACGCGTTCGATGTAGGCGGTGTACGCCGCGGACGGGCCCACGACGAGGATGCCGCCGGACTCGAACCGGCGACGCTCGGAGTACAGGAGGTATGCCGCGCGGTGCAGGGCGACGACCGTCTTGCCGGTGCCGGGACCGCCGGTGATCTCGGTGATGCCCCGGGCCTGGGCGCGGATCGCCTCGTCCTGGTGACGCTGGATGGTCGCGACGATGTCGCGCATCTGGGTGCCGCGGCTGCGGGTCAGTGCCGCGAGGAGGGCGCCGTCGCCCACGACGACCATGTCCTCGGGGGCCTCGGCCACCATCAGGTCGTCCTCGACCCCGACGACGTCCGACCCCTTGCAGCGCAGCACTCGACGCCGGATCACGCCCATCGGCTCCACCGGGGTGGCCCGGTAGAACGCCGCGGCGGCGGGGGCGCGCCAGTCGATCACCAGGGGCTCGTAGTCGTCGTCCCGCACGCCGAGGCGGCCGATGTAGCGCGCCTCGCGGTCGGGGCTGCCAGGTTGCGAGTCGTGCTCGAGGTCCAGGCGTCCGAAGACCAGCCCCTCGTACTGGCTCTCCAGGGTGGTGCGACGACGGGCAGCGTTGAACACCAGGGCGTCTCGCTCGAAGAGGCCGGTCAGCTCCTCGTCCCGCACGTCCCCGGTGCGGTCGGTGCGGCCCCTGGCCAGGCCGTCGGCCTCGACGAGCCCCGCCCGGGCAGCGGCCTTGACGAGCTCGGCGTAGACGCGGTCGACGTGGGCCTGCTCGGTGGCAATCTCCCGCGCGACCTCGGCGCTGGTGCCCTCGGCGTGCTGTTGGTCCGGACCGCTCACATGTCTCTCGCTATTCGGCTCGTGGTGCGAACGCACGAGTCTAGTCATCCGCGCGGGCGTGCCGGCGCAGGCCGTCATTCTGCGAGCCGGGCGGCAGGCCGGGCGGCTCGAGCCTCAGATCAGGCCGCGGCGGGCCGCCTGCACCCCCGCCTGGAAACGCGTGCCCGCCCCGAGCCGGTCCATCAGGGCCCGGACCCGGCGCTCGACGGTCCGCTGGGAGACCCCGGTCTGCCGGGCGATCGTCGCGTCAGGCGCGCCGGCCGCCAGCAGGGCCAGGATCGTCTGGTCGCGGGTGTCGGCAGACCGCCCGCCGCCGGTGCGCGGCAGCGGTGAGCCGAGGTCCCAGAACAGGTCGGCCAGGGCGCTCAGGGCGCGGACCATCGGCCGGGACCGCACGAGGGCTGAACCCTGCCCGCTCCCCTCGAAGTAGGTGGTGTCGACGACGGCGGCGGTGTCGTCGACGATCAGCGCCGAGAACGGGATCCCGGTGGTGAAGCGAAACCGCTCCCCGCCGCGCTCGCGTGCCTCCAGGACCTCCAGGGCGTTGTCGAGGCCGAGGACCCCGGTGTCGTACGTGGTCGTCATCTCCAGGGGCACCCCGCCGACCCCGATGCTGGGCGCCTCGTGGCTGTGGAGCGGGGCGGCGAACAGGTCGCGGGTGCGCGGCGACATCGCCCGGAAGCTGCGGACCCGCTTGGTCGCCGAGCTGACGATGTCGGCGCTCGCCCCGGCCAGCTCGTCCATCGACTGGAGGACCCGCAGGCCGCTCGTGTCCGGAGGGGCGTTGTGTGCGCGGGCCTGGAAGTAGACCTGCGCGAGCTCGTGGGCCGCGGAGCGGGTGTCTCGCGCCCGCCGCTCCAGGTCGGCGGCCAGGGCGGGCAGGGCGATGTCCGGGGGGAGCACCTCCAGGTGCCCGCCCTCGTGGAGCCGGACCAGGCCCTCCCCGGCGAGCCTCCTCAGGCTCTCGTCGACGAGGTCGGCGCGGATGCCCTGGGCGATGAGCAGCGACCGGGAGGGCTGGGGGTGCTGGACGACCGCGAGGTAGACGCGGGTGAGCGCCGCCTCGGTCTCGTCGTCGTGGTAGCCGGGTGTCCACTCCGGCGCCGGGTGGGGGAGCTGCTGGTCGTCTGGGGTTGGCGCGGAGGCGCGGGGAAGCGCCGGGTCGGTGGCTTCGGGCGGCTCGGGGGTGCGCGTGCTGTCAGCCAATGTCGCCCCTGAGCTCTCGTCCGTGCCGTATGCGGTGGAACCCATGGTGCGGCCTTGGCGAGATCCCGTCAATGACAGAAGTCCGCCACGGAAAGGCTTTACCTCGCCGCCGTCTCTTTGCCAAAGTGGTCCTAGTCGACCCCGTCGACCCACGTGCTGAGTTGCAGGTTCCCCCGCCAGGCGACCGCACGTCGGATGCGCGGCGTCCCCGGGAGATGTCCCCCCTGCCTCCCCGGGACGCCGCGCACTTTTATGTCCGGGACTTCTCTACGCTAGGCCCGTGAAGGTTCTCGTCATCGGCACCGGTGCTCGCGAGCACGCCATCGTCAGGGCACTGGCCGCAGACCAGGAGGTCGACGCGGTCATCGCAGCCCCAGGCAACCCGGGCATGGACTCCCTCGCCCTGTGCGAGCCGCTCCCGGGAGGTCTGCTCGACGGCGAGGGCATCGCCGCGCTGGCCGTTGAGCGCGGCGTCGACCTCGTCGTGGTGGGTCCGGAGGCCCCGCTCGTCGCGGGAGTGGCGGACGCGGTGCGCGCAGCGGGCATCCCCTGTTTCGGGCCGTCGGCCGAGGCTGCCCGGCTCGAGGGCAGCAAGGCGTTCGCCAAGGACGTCATGGCAGCGGCTGAGGTCCCAACTGGCCTCGCCCATGTGTGCACGACCATGGCAGAGGTCGAGTCGGCGCTGGACACGCTGGGCTCGCCGCACGTCGTGAAGGAGGACGGCCTCGCCGCCGGCAAGGGAGTGGTCGTCACCGAGGACCGCGAGGCCGCTCTCGCCCACGCGCGGTTCTGCCTCGACAAGCCGGGCGGACAGGTCGTCGTCGAGGAGTTCCTCGCCGGCCCGGAGGTCTCGCTCTTCTGCGTCAGCGATGGCCGGACGGTCCTGCCGCTGAGCCCGGCCCAGGACTTCAAGCGGGTCGGCGACAACGACGAGGGACCGAACACCGGTGGCATGGGCGCCTACTCCCCCCTCGACTGGGCACCGCCGGCGCTTGCCGACGAGGTCGTCACGCGGATCGCCCAGCCGGCGGTGGACGAGATGAGCCGCCGCGGCACGCCGTTCACCGGTGTCCTCTTCGTCGGCCTGGCCCTGACCCCGCGCGGCCCGCGCGTCATCGAGTTCAACGCCCGCTTCGGCGACCCGGAGACCCAGGTGGTGCTGGCCCGTCTCGAGACGCCCCTGGGCGGCCTGCTGCTCGCCGCCGCCACAGGACAGCTCGAAACCGTGGGTGCCCTGCGCTGGTCCGACCAGCACGCCGTCACCGTCGTCGTCGCCTCGCACAACTACCCCGGCACGCCGCGCACGGGTGACCCCATCACCGGCCTGGAGGACGTCGAGGACGTGCCCACGGCATACGTCATGCACGCGGGCACGGCTCGCGGCGACGACGGCACGCTCGTGTCGGCCGGCGGCCGGGTGCTGTCCGTCGTGGCCCTCGGCGACAGTCTCAGCCAGGCCCGCGAGCGGGCGTACGAGGCCGTCGGCCGGATCGGCCTCGAGGGCTCGCACCACCGCACGGACATCGCGCTCGCGGCCGCGCGCGACGAGCTCCACGTCGGCTGAGCCCTAGCTGTACTGACCACGGACGTTAGGTACGGCGTGCCGGCTGGCCGACGACGAAGACCTCCGGGTGAGGTGTGAAGCGACCAAGCATTCGCATCTCACGCCGGAGGTCTTCGTGTCCCACGCTAACGCCCAACTGACCCCTGCCGGTCGCCTGCGCCTAGCCCAGCTCGTCGTGGATCGGGGGTGGACCCTGCGTCGTGCGGCGGAACGGTGGAACTGCTCGGTGACGACCGCGAAGCGGTGGGCCGACCGCTACCGCGTTCAAGGCCGTGCCGGGATGGTCGACCGCTCCTCGTGTCCGAAGGGGTCGCCACGGCGCACGCCGGCCCGGGTCGAGCATCGAGTGGTCGGGTTGCGGGTCTCGCGGCGATGGGGCCCCGCACGGATCGCCTGCCGGCTGCGGATGGCGGTTTCCACGGTGCACAAGATCCTGCGTCGCTACCGCTGCCCGGCGCTGGCCTGGACCGACCCGGCCACCGGGGTGCGGATCAAGTGGGCCCGCCGGAAGGCGAACTCCTACGTCCATGACGCGCCAGGCGACCTGGTCCACCTCGACATCAAGAAGCTCGGCAGGATCCCAGACGGCGGCGGTTGGCGGGTCGTCGGCCGGAAGACAGGAAGGAGGAACTCGGGCCAGCGCGGCACCGGGTACTGGTACATCCACAACGCCGTCGACGACCACACCCGGCTGGGCTACAGCGAACTGCTCACCGATGAGCGTAAGGAGACCGCGGCGGCGTTCTGGCTGCGGGCAAACGCCTACTTCGACTCCGCCGGGATCACCGTCAGACGGGTGCTGACCGACAACGGCTCCTGCTACCGGTCACGCGACTTCGCCAAGGCCCTGGGTGAGCAGATCACGCACAAGCGGACCCGCCCCTACCGGCCCCAGACCAATGGCAAGGTCGAGCGCTTCAACCGGACCCTGCTCGAAGAGTGGGCCTACGCGCAGCCTTACACCTGCGAGACCGAACGCGCAGCGCTCTTCAACGCCTGGTTGCACACCTACAATCACCATCGCGGTCACACCGCACTCGGTGGCAGGTCACCAGCCGACCTCGTGCCCAACCTGTGTGGACAGAACACCTAGCGCGCGTCCCCGCGTCCGCGGCATACCGGCCTCAGAAGCGGGCAGGCTCCCGGTAGACGCCCCAGATGTCGCGCAGCGCGTCGCAGATCTCGCCCAAGGTGGCCTCGG
>DASULG010000080.1:0-4145 GCA_036278335.1 Pedococcus sp. | reverse complement strand
GTCGCGGTGGTCGGCGTCGCGGCCGTCCTGGCGTCGCGGCCGCTGTGGCAGACCGTGCGGCAGTCGGCCGCCGACCCGGGGGCCCGGGTGGTGGCCGGCCTGCAGCTGCGGCAGGGCCTGCCCGTCGACGGCGGACGCACCTATGCGGAGCAGAGCCTGGTCTGGATGTCGTGGTGGCTCGGGCCGGCTGCCCTGGTGCTGGCCCTGGTGGCGGCAGCGGCCCTGACCCGTCGGGCGCTGGCGGCCTGGACCCAGGGGCGCGAGCTCCCGGTCTGGACCGGGGCGTTCCTGGTCGCGCTGGGGTCATCGGTGCTGACGTGGTACCGCCCGGGCATCACCCCGGACCACCCGTGGGCTGACCGTCGGCTCGTCATCGCGCTGCCGACCGTGATCCTGCTCGTGGTGGCTGTGGCCGCCGTCCTGACCCGCTGGTCGACCCACCGCATGCCGGCGCCGGGGCTGGTGGTGACCAGCGTGGTCGCCTCCCTCGCGCTGCTGGTGCCAATGGCCCTGGCGACCTGGCCGCACGCCCAGGAGCGGGTTGAGCTGGGCGAGTCGGCCGCCGTGGACCGGGTGTGCGAGGCCTTCCGCCCCGGCGAGGTGGCGTTGATGGTGGACTCCCGGGCGGCCAACGAGTGGCCCCAGGTGCTGCGCGGCCAGTGCGGGGTGCCGGCGCTGTCGACCACGACGGCGCTGCGTCGGGACGACGCCTCCCTCAAGGCGGCGGTGCAGCAGGTGCGGGCGGCACTGGAGGCGCGGGGTGCCTCCCTGGTGCTG
This sequence comes from Pedococcus sp., assembly GCA_036278335.1. GTDB lineage: Bacteria > Actinomycetota > Actinomycetes > Actinomycetales > Dermatophilaceae > Pedococcus_A. The sequence goes on along the minus strand of DASULG010000080.1, from coordinate 3,368 downwards.
GTTGCCGCGGACTCCGACCAGGCGGTTCGCAACCTCGGGTCCGCGAACGTCACCCAGCCCGTAGACGTCACGGTGCGCGAGGACCCCAGGCTGCTCGAGCAGCGCCCAGACCACCTGGTGGACCTCCCCGTGCGGGTCTGGCTGGGCCGCCAGGGCTGACGGCGGCGCTGGCCGGCCGCCGACTCAGGCGCGACGGCGGACCGCCGCCCTGGGTCAGACGCGGGCGAAGGCGTCGTGCGCCTGCCGGCGGACCGCGGTGTACGTGGCCCTGTCGGCGGCCACGATGATCCACGGCTCGCGGCTGCGTGGGCTGTATGCGGCGCCGTCGGGATGGCCGACCCAGCCGCCGGCCTCGTGCACGATGAGCGAGCCCGGCGCGTGGTCCCACGGGCTGTTGCGGCCGTAGAGGAGGAAGTCGATCGCGCCCTCGACGACCTTGGGGTAGTCGACGCCGCAGCACACCCACGAGCCCACCAGCGCGGGCATGTGCCCGAACGAGTGCCCGCGCAGCGGCCACATCGACGTCGCACCGCGCGGCTCGGCCTCGTCCGGGACGGGCGTGCGGGTGACCCGCTCGCCGTCGCGGAAGACGCCGGCGCCGCGCTCGGCCACCCAGGCCACCTCGTGCTCGGGCTGCCAGATCCAGGCCCGGACGGTCTCGCCGCCCTTGACCTCGGCGACCATCACGGCGTGGTCGGGGGAGCCGTGGACGAAGTTCTTGGTGCCGTCCACCGGGTCCACGGTGAAGGCGTGCTCGGCGGCCACGAAGCGGTCGAGGGTCGTGGGGTCGGCCGAGGTGCGCTCCTCGCCGAGCACGAACGCGTCCGGGTAGGCCGCGGTCAGCGCCTTGGTCAGCAGCACCTCCGCCTCCCGGTCGGCGACCGTCACGAGGTCGCCGGGCTGCTTCTCCATGACCTCCCCTGCGCTCAGGGAGCGGAAGCGCGGCGTGATGACCTCCGCCGCGACGTCTTTCATCAGGTCCAGCACCGCGTTGGTGTCCACGCCCCCACGTTTCCACACCGCCGGTTGTCGGAGCCAACCGGGGAGGGGCGCGGTCGGCCTCGGCCACGCCGGCATCGCGGGCGCTGACCGCCAGCGGCGGCGGGTAGGCTCGTGCGCGAGATGAATGAGCACACCGCCACCGAGCCGAGCGCGGCTGCCGCGTCCCCCTCCACCCAGGTCATCCCCGTCGACGTCGCGTACGGCGAGCCGACGGCGTCGGCCGGCCCACCGGCATACCAGGCCGTGCCGCAGGCCCAGGAGACGGCGGGTGCGCAGCCCCGTCCGTACGTCACCATCGTCCTGCCCTGCTACAACGAGGGCGAGCACGTCCTGCTCGAGATCGACCGCATCACCGCGGCCATGAACGCGAGCGAGTTCACCTACGAGCTGCTCTGCATCGACGACGCCTCGACCGACAACACCCTCGAGATGCTCCACGATGCCGCGTCGCGCTACGCGAACATCCGGGTCATGCCGTTCCGCCGCAACGGCGGCTCGGGCACCGCCCGGCGCATCGGCACCCAGCAGGCCCACGGCGAGATCGTGGTGTGGACCGACGCCGACATGACCTACGAGAACGAGCGCATCCCCGATCTCGTGCGGATCCTGCGCGACGACGAGACCTACGACCAGGTCGTCGGTGCGCGCACCACCGAGGAGGGCACCCACAAGTGGGCCCGCGTCCCGGCGAAGTGGCTCATCCGCAAGATCGCCGAGCGCCTGAGCAACCAGAAGATCCCCGACCTCAACTCCGGGCTGCGGGCGTTCCGCCGCGAGGTGTCGCTGCCCTACCTGCGGCTGCTGCCCCCCGGCTTCTCCTGCGTCACGACGATCACGCTGGCGTTCCTGCAGAACCAGCACGACATCAAGTACGTGCCGACGTCGTACGCCAAGCGGGCCGGGGAGTCGAAGTTCCACTTTGCCCATGACGCCTACCGCTACATCCTCCAGGTGCTGCGGATGGTGATGTACTTCGACCCGCTCAAGGTGCTCATGCCGCCGGCCCTGTGGCTGTTCGCGCTCGGCCTCGTCAAGGGCGTCGTCGACATCGTGCGCTACCACGCCCTGTACTTCCCGGCGAACACCGTGCTGCTGATCGTCAGCGGCATCATGATCGGCTCGCTGGCCCTGCTGGCCGACCTCGTCGTGCGCTCGCGCACGAGCGTGTGAGCGGGCACCGTATGCCGCCCTGCGGGGTGCGGTGGTGAGCGGCGCCGCCGCGCTGCGGGTCGCCGTCGTCGGACCCACCCACCCGTACAAGGGCGGCGTGGCCGCGCACACCACCACGCTCGCGCACCAGCTCGCCGAGGCCGGCCACGACGTCACCCTCGTCTCCTGGTCGCACCTCTACCCGAGCCGGCTCTACCCGGGTGAGCAGGCCGTGCCGGGAGGGGCGCCCGACGTCGAGCCGTTCCCGCGCACCGTGAGGGCGCTCAGCTGGGCCAGGCCCGACACCTGGGTGCGCACCGGGCGCCGGCTGCGTGACTTCGACGCCGTGGTCGTCGTGCATGTCATCCCCGCCGTCGTCCCCGCGCACCTGGCCCTGCTCCGCGCCGCGGGGTCTGGCCGGCGCGGCGACAGCACCGGCCCTCGGGCCGTCGTGGTGGCCCACAACGTGCTGCCGCACGAGCCGCACCGCGGGGACAGCGCGCTCATGCGCACCCTCTTCGAGCGGGTCGACGCGGTGCTGGTCCATTCGACCGAGCAGGCCCGGATCGCCCACGACCTCGGGGCGCGGCGAGTTTCGGTCGCCGACCTTCCCCCGCACCTGCCCGGCGGCGCGCCGGTCGAGCGGCCCGACCACGACGGCCCGACCAGGCTGCTGGCCCTGGGCATCGTGCGCGAGTACAAGGGAGTGGACCTGCTCATGCGGGCCCTGGCCCAGGTGCCCGGCCCGACCCTGACCGTGGCCGGCGAGATGTGGGGGGACGCGGGTGCCGCGGTCAAGGCGCTGGCTCAGGACCCGAGGCTGCGCGGGCGAGTCCAGGTCCACGGCGGCTACGTCCCCGCCGACCGCCTCGCCCCCATGCTGGCCAGCCACGACGTGCTGGCACTGACCTACCGCTCCGCCACCGCCTCCCAGAACGCGCTGCTCGGCCAGCGGCACGGCCTGCCCGTGCTCGCCTCCGAGGTGGGCACCTTCGGCGTCCAGGTCCGTGACGGAGTCGACGGCCTGCTCGTGCCCCCCGATGACGAGGAAGCCCTCGTGGCGGCGCTGCGGCGCCTCGCCGACCCCGCGTATGCCGCGCAGCTGCGGTCTGCGGTGCGCCCGCCCGACCTCTCGAGCAGCTGGGCCACCTATGTCGGCACGCTCGAGGCGCTGGCCTCGCCCGAGTCGGGCGCCGAGGAACCCGAACCCCTGGTCA
>DASULG010000079.1:0-12456 GCA_036278335.1 Pedococcus sp. | reverse complement strand
CATCGAGCACGAGGTCGTGCCGGCCGCCCTGGATGCCGGGGTCGGCCTGCTGCCCTGGTCGCCGCTGGCCGGCGGCTGGCTCACGGGCAAGTACGAGCGCGACGTCGCTCCGACGGGTCCGACCCGTCTTGGGGACAACCCGGAGCGGGGGATGGAGGCATGGCAGGCCCGCAACGCGGACGAGCGCACCTGGCGCGTCGTCGACGCGGTGCGCGACGTGGCTCAGGCCAGCGGCGTCACGGCCTCTCAGGTCGCCTTGGCCTGGCTCGGTGCGCAGCCGGCTGTGACGTCGGTGATCCTGGGTGTCCGCTCCGTCGAGCAGCTCATCGACAACATGGACGCCGCCGAGCTCGAGCTCGGCAGCGACGCGCTCGCCCGCCTCGACGAGGCGAGCACGCCGAGGATCGACGACTACCCGTACGGCGCACCCGGCCGCGAGCAGCGCCACCGCAGCCTCACCGGGGGGCGGTGAGCACCAGCCGAGTGGGGGCTGTCGCGGGTGGCGGCAGCACCAGTGGGTGCCGCCCAGGGGTGATCGACCCGAGGACGCTCCCGTGGCGGGCCCCGGTGGCGCTCGGCAGGCTCGCCGGCACCCCGTGCCACGTCAGGAACCCGAGGACGGCGAAGGCGATCGCCTCCTTGTCGCCTGAGGGGATGCCCAGCGTGTCCGCCGTCACGAGCGGGATCCCCCCAAGCGTCTCCTCCAGCATCCGCATCAGGGTGGGGTTGCTGGTGCCGCCGCCGGCGGCGATGACCGCCGTGGGGGAGTGCGACAGCGAGGCCTCGGCGACAGTGCGCGCCGTCAGCGCCGTGAGCGTGGCGACGAGGTCGTCGTCCCTGACCGCGCGGCGCCGCGCCAGGGCGTTCTCGAGGTATGCCGCGTTGAAGAGCTCCTTGCCCGTGCTCTTGGGGGCGCGAAGGGAGTAGTACGGCTCCCTCAGGAGGTGCTCGAGCAGGCCCTCGTCGACCTGGCCGCGCGCTGCCGCGGCCCCGTCGCGGTCGAAGGTCTGCGCACCCCGGGTGATGCGCTCGACCGCGGCGTCGATGAGCGCGTTGGCGGGGCCGATGTCGTAGGCGAGGGGCTCCTCGCTGTGGACGTCGGCCGTGAGGTTGGCGATGCCTCCGAGGTTGAGGGCTACGGGGTTGCCCAGACGGCCACGAAGCCATAGGACATCGAACGCGCTGACCAGGGGCGCTCCTTGGCCGCCGGCCGCGACATCGCGCGCCCGCAGGTCGGAGACGACCGGCAGGCCGGTGGCCTCGGCGATCCACGCGGGCTGGCCGACCTGGAGGGTGCCGCGCACCCGGCCGTCCTCGGCCCAGTGGAAGACCGTCTGGCCGTGGGAGACGACGAGCTGGGGCTGGGGCGCGAGCTCCCGAGCCAGGAGCGCTGCCGCCTGGGCGAACGCCTGGCCTACGTGGGTGTCCAGCTCGCACCACTCCTGGGCGGTGACAGGCTGCGGAGGCAGGCTGCGGCCCAGCAGCTCGCGCAGGTCCGGCGGGTAGGGCGTGCTTGCGCAGTGCACCGGCGTGACCTCGAGGACGTCGTCCCGAAGGATCACATCGACGGCCGCCGCGTCGATCCCATCGAGGCTGGTCCCAGACATCAGGCCGATGACGCGCATCAGCGGGGGAGGGAGTGCAGGTGGTCGTCGCGGCGGAGCGTGGCGAGGGCGAGGGCGCTGACCACGCAGGCGAAGCCGGCGTTGGACAGCGAGTAGCTCACGCCCAGGCCCGTGTAGCGGACCCTCGTGTGAAACATCTCCGAGAGCATCGCGGGTCCGGGGCCGGCCATGAGGCCGACGATAGCGCCGGCAAGGAAGACCACGGTGAAACGAGCGGTAGTCGAGGTGCCGGCGTCCTGCAGGATGTTGAGCATCGGAAGGGCGAGGAGGGCGATGAAGAGGGCGCCGACCAGCATCACGGGTCTGCGGCCGAACCGGTCACTGAGGGTGCCGGCGGGCAGGATCGACGCGGCAAACCCGGCATTGGCGACCACCCCGGCGATGAGGGACTCCTTGAAGGAGGCGCCCAGCGCCACCTGCAGGTAGGTGGGCATGACCACGAGGAACGTGTAGCCGGCGGCAGCCCAGCCCATGAGCCTGGCAATGCCCAGGAGGATGGCCGTGCCGGTGGAATGGGCAGCCGGCCGCGCGTCCCGCAGGGGCGCCAAAGCGGTCACCGAGCCGGCCGAAGAGCCAGGCGCCCACGGGCCTGAAGAAGAAGGCGATCGCGAAGGACGCGTAGGTCTTCACGAGGGCCTCGAGGTCGGTCGAGCCCTCGGGGGATACCTTCGAGGAGAGTTGCTTCTGTGCCAACAAGTAACGCTTGTCCGGTTTCTCCTTGGCGGCGCAGTGGCGCGAGTGGCCCTAAGCCCCTGTCCCCGAGCGCCACCGCAACCGATGCTGGTCCTTGAGCAGTAGGACCCGTCGAGAGGTCGGAGGCACCGATGAACCTGCGTGAGCTTGAGAGCGTGGCCAGCGCCATGACGGCACCCGGCAAGGGGATCCTGGCCGCGGATGAGTCCACGGGGACCATCAAGAAGAGACTCGACGCCGTCGGTGTCGAGTCGACCGAGGACGCCAGGCGGGCGTACCGGGGACTGCTGTTCACGACCGCGGGCCTGGGCGAGTTCATCAGCGGTGTCATCCTCTTCGACGAGACGCTGCGACAGCAGACTGACGACGGAGTGCCGTTCGCGGAGGTGCTGCATCGGCAGGGCATCCTCCCGGGCATCAAGGTCGACAAGGGGGCCAAGGCCTTGGCGGGCCATCCCGGTGAGACCGTGACCGAGGGCCTCGACGGCCTTCGGGAGCGGCTGGAGGAGTACCGCGGGCTGGGGGCGCGCTTTGCCAAGTGGCGTGCGGTCATCCACATCGGCGACGGCATCCCGACGCCGTTCGGCACGGAGGCCAATGCCCATGCCCTGGCGCGCTACGCCATGCTGTGCCAGGAGGCTGACCTGGTTCCCATCGTGGAGCCCGAGGTCCTCATGGATGGCGACCACACCCTGGCCAGCTGCGAGGAGGTCACGAACGTGGTGCTGGCCTCGGTGTTCGAGCAGCTCACGAAGCACCGTCTCCACCTCGAGGGCATGGTCCTCAAGCCCAACATGGTCATCTCAGGGCTGGCCTGCCCGCAGCAGGCGAGCGCTGAGGAGATCGCCGAGGCCACAGTGCGCTGCTTCCGACGGCATGTGCCCGCCGCAGTGCCGGGGATCGCGTTCCTTTCCGGCGGCCAGAGCGAGAGCCAGGCCACGGCCAACCTCAGCGCGCTCAACCGGATCGAGGGACTGCCGTGGCAGCTGAGCTTCAGCTTCGGGCGGGCGCTGCAGCAGACCGCGCTGGCGACGTGGGGCGGCCAACCGGCGAACGCCGCCAAGGCGCAGGAGGCACTCCTACACCGGGCCCACCTCAACGGCCTGGCCCGGCGCGGCGCCTATGAGGCCGGTCTGGAGTAGCCCGGGGTGCCTGTCACACAGGCGTGACTCAGCGGACCCCGACCACCAGGTCATATGCGTCCCAGCCGTAGCCGGCGACCTGGGCCTGTGCCACCGCGGCCCAGCCACCGCGGCCGTTGCCGTAGTAGGCCACCAGCGCGCCATCTCGCCGCAGGGCCAGCAGGTCAGCGAGCCCGTCGCGGTTGCGGTCGCCGCCGGGAAGGAGCTGGGCATAGCCCTGCCAGCCGCTCCCGACCTGCTTGCCGCCGGCAGCCCAGCCGCCGCGGCCGTTACCGGCATACAGCCACAGGGAGCCGTCCGTCCTGCGGGCCAGCACATCGGCGTTCCCGTCGCCCGTGAAGTCGCCGGGCGACTCGATGGTGTCGAAGATCTGCCACCCCGAGCCGATGCGCAGCCCAGCCGCAGCCCACCGGCCATGGCCGTCGCCGGCATACAGCCACAGCGTGCCGTCGGCCCTGCGGGCGAGGACGTCGGGGACGCCGTCACCGTTGAAGTCGCCGGGGGAGAGCAGGCCCGTGAACCCCTGCCAACCCGTGCCGATACGCACGCCGCTGAAGAATGTGCCGCTGCCGGTGCCCGGGTAGAGCCAGAGGGAGCCGTCGGGCTTGCGGGCCAGCACGTCGCCCTTGGCGTCCCCCGAGAAGTCGCCGGTGCCGAAGACGGTGTCGAAGGCCTGCCAGCCAGTGCCCAGCGACACCTCCGTCGGGCTGGACATCGACGGGCGAAGGCTGAGGCTGCCGTCCGCGCGACGTGCCAGCAGGTCGGAGCGCAGGTCGCCGTCGAGGCCCTGGGCGACGGGCGCCACGGCGTACCGCCGGGTGAGCACCCTCCAGGTGGGGGCGTCGGTCACGCCGGTAGCGGGCAGACCCTGCCCGCTCTGCCAGGTCAGCAGGGCGCTGCGGGTGGTGGACGAGAACGTGCCGGTGGGCGTCGTGCCGATGGCCGACTGCACCGCGGTCACAGCGGGTCCCGTCGTGCCCTGGCTGAGGTACATGCCCGAGTAGCCGACGAGCTGCTTGCCGAGTGCGCTCGCACTGGGCTTCGCCACGACCTTCGCCGGTGTGGCGCAGCGGCTGAGGTTGGCCCTCGTCGAGGGCACCGCCCAGTTCAGGTACCACGTGCGGCACGGCCCGAACTCAGGTGGGGCGACTGCCTTGGACCAGTAGGACGAGCGCTTCATCGCTCCCGCCCACGAGAGCGAGACGTGCACGTGGTTGCGGTGGCAGGCCGTGTCGTAGGCGGTGCCGGCGCGGGTGGGGTCAAGGCAGCCGTTGTACTCGCTCCAGCCGTCCTGCGGGCGGTAGGCCGACCAGGAGCGGTTGTTCCAGATGAGGTACATGACGCCGAGCCGCCGAGCGTTGGCGAAGCTGTTGCCACCAGGGTCGGTGGCCAGCATCCAGCTGAGCGCGGCCTGGGCGTAGGAGCGCTGGGCCGTGTCCCGGACGCTCACCATCCAGTCCACGGCGCGGCCGTCGTAGTGCTCGCTGGTCGACAGCGAGTCGGAGCCGCAGGGGCGGGCGATGCTGTAGCTGGTGCCGGCATAGGTGGCCTTCAGGAGACCGCCCAGCGCGGTCGACCCGGGCTTGGCCACGGCGTCGCACGAGTTGGCTCCCACGTAGTCCGCCAGCGCCTCGATCCCAGAGGGGAGGCCAGCGGGTGTCGGCGGCACCGGAGCCGCCGCCGAGGCGGGGGCGGCGCCCATGGCCGTGCCGAGTGCGACGGTGAGCACGATGACCCTCAGCAGGCGGGTGGGGCGGGCGGGCCGGAGGAGCGCGCTGAGGCATCCGGTGAGAGAGGGCATGGCACGGCTTTCACGTGGGGGCGAAGCGGCTCACCGTACGATGAGTTGCGCAGGCCTGCCCGACGTTTGCTGCGGTTTGCGCCCGTTCGGATGACCCTGTCGCGGCCGGAGCCTACGACCGTGGGACCGGGTGAGGCAGCAGCGGCCTGCCCGAGGCGGCGTCGACGACGGCACGGGCTCCCACGGGCTGGGCCAGGGTGAAGGTGACGCCCTGGATGCGCAGCCGTGCGGTGCAGGCGGTGCCCGGAGCTGGCCCGGTACCGGTGCCGCCCACGACGATGAGGTCGGCCGTCTCGAGGAACCGTCCGGTGACGTGGGTGTCGCAGTCCCCGCTTCCGAGCGCGACGGTCAGCCTGTGGCCCTCCGTGGCGCTGACCACCTGCGAGTACAGCAGGATCCGCCGGCCATCCACCGGGGGAGTGGCCAGCGGTGGCCTCAGGTCCTCGGGCTCGAGGGCGTCCGCCACCGCGACCCGCACGAGCGGTGTCGACAGGCCTTTCACGGTGAACTCCCACGTGGGGACCGTGGCCTCGCCCCGACTGCTCAGAATCGTTGCCGTGCCTGCGCGGACCCCGGTTATGGTCACCCACGCACAGTCAGTCGAGCCGTCCTCCGCGTGCGGGCACTCGCCGACCCGGGGGTTGACCATCGCGTCGTATGCCGCCTGGGCGCCCATCGTGCGCACGCGCACAGTGGTGCCGTCCACGGCATACCGGACCTCACCTGTGCCCTCAGCCGTGGGCAGGGCCGTGGCCGTTCGCACCCAGCCGTTGCCGAACGATGCCTTCAGGTCGCCGCGGTCGGTCCAGTCAGGCTCGATGGTCAGGCCCTGGGCGGCGATGAACGAGGTGCGCCACCGCGCCAGCAGGTCGCCCTCGGTCCACGCGGTCACCACCTGCTGGGCACGCTGCGCGAAGATGTCGCGCGACGAGCCGGGGGGAGCGGACGAGCCGGGGGGAGGGGACGAACCGCACGCCGGCAGGGTCAGAAGGGCAACAGAGAGGGCGGCAACGACGACGCGCTTCATGGTGGTGAGACGGGGGGACTCCGGTGGGCGTTCCCCGGGCGGCCGCCCGTCGACTGCCACCGGAACCTGGTGGGCTGTGTGGCATGCGCGACGCCCCCTCCCGAAGCCGCTGAAGCACGAGAGGACGCAGGAACAGAGGCGTACGCTGGCGAGGTCAGATCGTCGACTGTCCGCTCGTGGCGTCGCCGCGAGGGGGCACGGGGGGCCCAAGCGGGAGGGAATGCGTGAACCAGCTGAGCCTCGGGGTCGTGGCGCGCTCGCTGAAGGAGAACGAGCGGCGTCTCCCGCTGCACCCGCACCACCTCGCCCGGGTTCCCGGCCACCTGCGCGAGAGCATCTACCTCGAAACGGGCTACGGGCACCGCTTCGGTCTGTCCGACGACCAGCTGAAGCGCTGGGTGGCGGGCTTGAGGACCCGCGAGCAGCTCCTCGACGAGTGCGACGTCATCCTGCAGCCCAAGCCGACGGTCGCCGAGATCGCCGCGATGCGCACAGGGCAGGTGCTCTGGGGGTGGCCACACTGCGTGCAGGACGAGAAGCTCACGCAGCTGGCGATCGACCAGCGACTGACGCTGATCGCCTTCGAGGCGATGAACCACTGGCACCCCGACGGCTCGTTCAGCCTCCACGTGTTCCACAAGAACAACGAGCTTGCCGGCTACTGCTCGGTGCTCCACGCCATGCAGATCGCGGGGTCCACCGGCGACTACGGGCGCCGGCTGCGTGCCGTGGTCATCGGATTCGGTGCCACGGCCCGCGGGGCCGTGACAGCGCTCAACGCTCTCGGCGTGCACGACGTCGACGTCCTCACCCATCGCCATGTCGCGGCAGTGGCGGCACCCATCCACTCGGCGCGGATGGTCCACTTCGACAGCGGTGGGGCACCGTCGGGCGTGAGCCACGCGGTCACCGAGAGCGGCACGATGCCCTTGGCGCAGTTCCTCGCCGGGCACGACCTCATCGTCAACTGCGTGCTCCAGGACACCGACTCCCCGCTGACCTTCATGACCGACGAGGACCTGGTGCAGATGACTCCAGGGACCGTGATCGTGGACGTCTCCTGCGACGAGGGCATGGGGTTCACCTGGGCGCGCCCCACGACGTTCGCCGACCCCACCTTCGTGGTAGGCGACAACGTGCTCTACTACGCGGTCGACCACAGCCCGTCGTACCTGTGGAAGTCCGCGACGTGGGAGAACAGCGAGGCCCTGCTTCCGTTCCTCCCCACGGTCATGGGCGGCACCGGGGCCTGGGACGCCAGTCCCACGATTCGCAGGGCCATCGAGATCCGTGACGGGGTCATCCAGAATCCCGCGATCCTCTCGTTCCAGGGCCGCGACCCAAAGCACCCGCACTGGCCGCTGGCGACCTAGCCGAGCCTCACTCTGCGGGTGGTTTGCCCGCCGCCCGCAGCACTGCCGGGTGACGACCTGCGGTCGACCACGGGCCCGACACGGTGATCACCGCGAGAGCCGTGGTGGGCATCGGTACCGGTTCACCCGTGAGAGTCGAGGCCAGGTCCTCGAGGCCGGGGTTGTGACCGACCAGGACCACGGTCTCGAGGTCGTCAGGGAGCTCTCGCACGACCGCGAGGAGCTCACGGACGGGCGCGGCGTACACGCGGTCGTCGATCCGCGTCGGCGGCGGGGTGTCGAGCTCTCCCGCGACGAGGTCCCACGTGCTCCGAGCGCGAGTGGCGGGCGACACGACAGCGAGATCGAAGCCGTCGATGTGCGCGGCCAGCCATCTCCCTGCGTCCGGCGCCTGACGTCGGCCGCGCTTGGCCAGGGGTCGGGCGATGTCGGCCTGATCACCCGACCAGTCGGACTTCGCATGCCGCAGCAGGATCAGTGTGTGCTCAGGCGTCGTCGGGTCTGGAGAACGGGGCACGTGAACAGTCTCGCTCATGACAGGGGACGGACTGTCAGCGTCTCAATGGCTTGTCCCACCGGCAGCTCGACCGTGCGCCCGGGCCGGATGACCTCGACGTGGACGTCGACCCCCTGCAGGGGCAGGACGCCCATGGGGCTGATGTGCTGCTCGGACTGCGACCACGGGAGTCTCGGTCAGGGGCCGACGTAGGCCGCGAGGTGCTCGCCGGTGAGGGTGGAGCGGGCAGCGACGAGGTCGGAAGGTGCGCCCTCGAAGACGATCCGGCCGCCGTCGTGGCCAGCGCCGGGGCCGAGGTCGATGATCCAGTCGGCGTGCGCCATGACCGCCTGGTGGTGCTCGATCACGACGACGGACTTGCCGGAGTCGACGAGCCGGTCCAGCAGGCCGAGCAGGTTCTCGACGTCGGCGAGGTGCAGGCCGGTGGTCGGCTCGTCGAGGACGTAGACGTCGCCCTTCTCCGCCATCTGGGCGGCCAGCTTGAGCCGCTGCCGCTCGCCGCCGGACAGGGTGGTGAGGGGTTGGCCGAGGCTGAGGTAGCCGAGCCCGACGTCGGCCAGCCGGTGGAGGACCTTGTGAGCGGCCGGCGTACGTGCCTCGCCGTCCCCGAAGAACGCCTCGGCTTGGGTCACTGACAGCGCGAGCACCTCGGCGATGTTCCGGCCGCCCAGCGTGTACTCCAGCACCGCTGCCTGGAACCGCTTCCCCTCGCACTCCTCGCAGGTGGACTCGACGGTGGCCATGATGCCCAGGTCGGTGTAGATGACACCGGCGCCGTTGCACGTGGGGCAGGCGCCCTCGGAGTTGGAGCTGAACAGCGCCGGCTTCACACCGTTGGCCTTTCCGAAGGCCTTGCGGATCGGGTCGAGCAGCCCGGTGTACGTCGCCGGGTTGCTCCGCCTGGAACCGCGGATCGCACCCTGGTCGACCACCACCACGCCGTCCCGGCCCGCGACCGAGCCTTGGATCAGCGAGCTCTTCCCCGAGCCCGCCACACCCGTGACAACGCAGAGCACCCCGAGCGGGATGTCGACGTCCACGTCCTGGAGGTTGTTCGTCGACGCGCCGCGAACCTCCAGCGTCGCAGACGACGACCGCACCGCGTCCTTGAGCGCCGCCCGGTCGTCGAGATGGCGGCCGGTCGTGGTGTCGCTGCTCCGCAGCCCATCCACGGTGCCCTCGAAGCAGACGGTGCCGCCCTCGGTGCCGGCGCCGGGGCCGAGGTCCACGACATGGTCCGCGATCGCGATGGTCTCGGGCTTGTGCTCCACCACGAGCACGGTGTTGCCCTTGTCCCGCAGCTGCAGCAGCAGGTTGTTCATCCGCTGGATGTCATGGGGGTGCAGGCCGATCGTGGGCTCGTCGAAGACGTAGGTGACGTCGGTGAGCGACGAGCCGAGGTGACGAATCATCCTGGTGCGCTGCGCCTCCCCACCGGAGAGGGTGCTCGACGGCCGGTCGAGCGAGAGGTAGCCCAGCCCGATCTCTGCGAACGAGTCGAGGAGGTGTTGCAGACCTTTCAGCAGCGGGCCGACGGAAGGCTCCTCGAGGTCTCGGACCCAGCCCGCCAGGTCGCTGATCTGCATCGCGCAGACGTCGGCGATGTTCTTCCCCTTGATCTTCGACGTGCGGGCCTCGTTGGTCAGTCGGGTGCCGTCGCACTCGGGACAGGTCTGGAAGGTGACCGCCCGCTCCACGAACGCGCGGATGTGCGGCTGCATCGCGTCGACGTCCTTGGACAGGAACGACTTCTGGATCTTGGGGATGAGCCCCTCGTACGTCAGGTTGATCCCCTCGACCTTGACCCTGGTCGGCTCCTTGTAGAGCAGGTCGTGCAGCTCTTTCTTGGTGTACCTGCGGATCGGCTTGTCCGGGTCGAAGAACCCGCAGCCGCGGAAGATGCGGCCGTACCAGCCGTCCATGCTGTAACCGGGGATCGTCAGCGCGCCCTCATTGAGCGACAGGCTGTCGTCATACAGCGCAGACAGGTCGAAGTCGGTGACCGAGCCCATGCCCTCGCAGCGCGGGCACATGCCGCCGAGACGGGTGAACGTCACCTTCTCGGCCTGGGTCCTGCCGGCCCCACGCTCGACCGTGATCGCACCGCTGGCCCTCACCGAGGGCATGTTGAACGAGTACGCGTTGGGCGAGCCGATGGGCGGCTTCCCGAGCCTGCTGAAGAGGATGCGCAGCATCGCGTTGGCGTCGGTCGCGGTGCCGACAGTGGAGCGGGGGTTGGAACCCATCCGTTCCTGGTCCACGATGATCGCCGTCGTGAGGCCGTCCAGGACGTCGACCTCCGGCCGCGACAGTGTCGGCATGAATCCCTGCACGAAGGCGCTGTAGGTCTCGTTGATCATCCGCTGCGACTCCGCCGCGATCGTGCTGAACACCAGTGAGCTCTTGCCCGAGCCGGAGATACCCGTGAAAACGGTCAGGCGGCGCTTCGGGAGCTCGACGCTGATGTCCTTGAGGTTGTTCTCGCGCGCACCCTGCACGCGGATCAGGTCGTGGCTGTCGGCAGCGTGCGGCGCAGGCGCCTGCGCGTCCGTCCTCGTGGCCATGCTCATCGTGTCTCCATCTGTGGCGCCGCCTCAGCGGCCTCCGTCGGTGGCGCCGGGCTCGACCCTGACCAGCCTGTCACAGTGCATTCGGTTCTTCCTCGCCTCGGCCCCTGGGGCCCATGGGCTTGGCCAGGCGACCCGCCTGGCCGAGGTATCAGACCAGCCAGCGGCCGTCGCGCATCAGCTCGCGGTCGGGCAGTTCGTTCACCTCGCGCCACGCCTGGATGCGGCGCGGGGAGATGTGGAACCAGCGGTATGGCGTGGCCAGCTCGCGTGGGTCGAAGCCAGTGCGCGCGGCAAACCGGTCACCGCGCTCCTGCGGCAGCGCGTCGATCTCGAGGACCTCGACCTCGCCGTCGATCATGGACACGTCGCGGGTGTGGCCCAGCCCCAGCCGAACGGTCCGGGTGGAAGCCAGGTTCCTGCCGGTCGGGCTCTCCGTCGGCGTGGCCACCAGCAGCGCCTCGCCGTCCCAGTCGAAGGACAGCGGCACGAGGTACGGCGCCCCGTCCGCCGAGGCACTGGCCACCCAGACATCGATGTCGTGGGTGAGCCGATGCTCGGTGTCGCGACGACGCTGAGCGCGGGAACGGGGGTCGGCAGTCATCGAACCTCCAGCAGTTCGCCGCGCACTCAGCGGAGCTCCTGGATGCGGATCAGGTTGCCGGCGGGGTCGCGGACGGCGCAGTCGCGGATGCCGTAGGGCTGCTCGGTCGGCTCCTGGACGATCTCGGTGTCGCCGGCCTGCAGCCGCTCGAAGGTGCCGTCGAGGTCCTTGGTTGCCAGCAGCAGCATGGCGTAGGTGCCCTTGGCCATCATCTCGGCGATGGTGCGGCGCTCCTCGTCGGTGATGCCGGGGTTGGCGGCCGGCGGGTTCAACACGATGGAGGTGCCGGGCTGGTCGACGGGGCCGACCGTGAGCCAGCGCATCGTGCCGGCTCCGACGTCGTTGCGGACCTCGAAGCCGAGGGTGTCGCGGTAGAAGGCCAGGGCGGCGTCCGGGTCGTCGTGCGGGAGGAAGCTCGCGTGAATGGTGATGTCCATGGCGCTCAGGCTAGGTGCGGCCGCGCGACTCGCGCTTCTCGATTCCTGATCGGTCGGGTCACGTGGGAAGCCATCCCGGGTGGGCATCCCCTGGCAGTCCTGCCACGTCGCCCAGGCACGGGACCTGCGCCTTCGGGTGATCGGTCGGCCGATCTGAGTACCGGCACCCATGCGGCCGTCCGACACGGACCGCAGACTGAGCCCATGGACGAGCCGCCGGGCACCGACACGCCCCACCGGCCCGTTCGCTGGCCCTGGACCGCCAGGTCGGCCCGGGTCACCGGCTTCCCCGGCTCGACGCACCTGGTGGCCGCCCTCGCCTTCCCCGCCTGGTCCATCGGCACCGACGCCCACCTCTACGGCATCGACACCCGCTACGAGTGGTGGCAGGGCTTCGGCTCCTCCATGACCGTCCTGACCGTCGCGGTCCTGGTCTTCGTCCTGCCTCCGGCGGTCGCCCTCGAAGCGTGGGCGGTCACCCGGGCAAGCTACGTTGGGCTGGCGTCGTAAGGGATCGTCGTAGGCGCCAGGTCCTCTGCGCCTACCTGGCCTGCCGAGTCTGGACGCGCCGGACAACCTTCTGATGCGGAGACGAGTACCCGGCTCGGGTCCGTCACGGTGAACAAGCCATCGCTGCCGCCGTGGTCGGTGCGAAACTCTGACGGTGTCC
>DASULG010000078.1:0-2972 GCA_036278335.1 Pedococcus sp. | reverse complement strand
GGTCGGGCCGCGGTCGGGCCGCGGTCGGGCCGCGGTCGGAGACCGAGGTAACGGCGGGGTCAGAAGCCGAGGTCGCTCAGGCCCGGGTGGTCGTCCGGGCGCCGCCCGGGTGCCGGCCAGTGGAACCGCCGCTCGCCCTCGTCGATCTGCAGGTCGTTGATGCTGGCATGCCGGGTGACCATGAGGCCGAACTCGTCGAACTCCCAGTTCTCGTTCCCGTACGAGCGGTACCAGAGGCCATCGCGCCCCATCGACTCGTAGGCGAAGCGCACGGCGATCCGGTTCTCACCAAAGGCCCACATCTCCTTGATGAGCCGATACTCGAGCTCCCGCTCCCACTTCTGCGTGAGGAACTCGACGATCTCCTGCCGCCCGTTGAGGAACGTCGAGCGGTTGCGCCATCGGCTGTCCGGGGAGTAGGCGAGCGAGACCCGCTCCGGGTCTCGCGAGTTCCAGGCATCCTCGGCTGCCCGCACCTTCGTGATGGCGTCCTCACGGCTGAACGGCGGCACCGGCGGCCTGGTGGTCATGGCGTTCCTCCTGCGTCGAGTTCCCTTACTGCGACGCTACTCCCGCGCCGGCTCTACGGTGAGGGGATGACGGGCTGGCGCGAGGTGGCTGAGGGGGTGTTCCAGCGCAGGTACAACCCGCTGGACGTGAGCGTCTGCGTGGTCCGCGGCCCCAAGGGCCTCCTGCTGGTCGACACGCGTTCCTCGCCCCGCCAGGCCGACGAGATCCGCAGGGACCTCCGCGAGCTCGGCGACCAGCCCGTGCTGGCAGTCGTGAACACCCACGCCCACTTCGACCACACCTTCGGCAACCAGCGTTTCACCTCCGTGCCCATCTACGGGCACAGGCTCGTCCCCGCCCACCTGGAGACCTACGAACGGCCGATGCTGGCCACGTGGATAGTCCGTGGCGAGGAGCCGGTGCAGGAGTGGGCCGAGGTGGTCATCACCCCTCCCTCGGTCCTGGTCGACGACGCCCACCGGATCGACCTCGGAGGCAGGGCCGTCGACCTCCTCCACCTCGGACGGGGCCACACGGACAACGACGTCGTCCTGCACATCCCAGACGCCTCCAGCTGGCTGGTGGGCGACCTGGTGGAGGAGTCAGGGCCCCCGATGTACGGCTCCGGCTGCTTCCCGCTGGACTGGCCCGCCACCAACGCCGCCCTCGCCGACCGCATCGGCTCAGCTGACGTGGTGGTGCCCGGACACGGTATGCCGGTGTCGCGCCAGTTCGTCGCGGAGCAGCAGACGCAGCTCGCCGCGGTCGCCCGCCTGATCCAGGAGCTGCATGCCGCAGGTATCCCTGTGGCAGAGGCGCTTTCGGCAGGTGCCGCGCGCTGGCCCTTTCCCCAGGAGAGTCTCGACGCGGCCGTCGCGGAGGGCTACCTCGCCCTCGGGGAGGCCGGTCAACCCGGCGACCCTGCGGCCGGCGGCATCAGCTGAGGGTCGGCTGCGGGCCACTCGGCGGGACTGGGTCCCAGCCCGTCGAGGGCCTCCACCTGCTCGACGCACCAGGGTGAGAGCACGCGCTCTCCCCGACGCGCCTCGGGGGCAAACCGGGCCCACGGAACCCACGCGGTCTCCCCCACCTCTGCGGGGTCGACGGCCATGGGCTCGTCGCGGCGGATCCAGCCGATGTAGACCGGGCACATCTCGTGCTCGACGACCCCACCCATCTCGGCGCGGTAGGCGAACCGGGGCAGCACCAGGCGCAGGTCGCCCACCAGCAGCCCGAGCTCGTCGCGGGCTCGCCGGCGCACTGCGGTCGGCAGGCTCTCCCCCGGGCCGGGGTGGCCGCAGACCGAGTTCGTCCACAGCCCGGGGAACGTGGCCTTGGCGGCGGCCCGGCGCGTCAGCAGCAGCTCGCCCCCGTCGGAGAACAGGTAGGCCGAGAACGCGAGGTGCAGCGGCGTGCGAGCGTGGTGCACCTCGCTCTTGGGTGCGGTGCCGATCGCACGTCCCCCGCCGTCGAGCAGCACGACCAGCTCCGGCGACTGGTCATCGAGCGCGCTCATGAGGGCCTCCCCAGCTCGTCGACGGCCGCCCGGAACACCGCAGGCAGCGCCCTCGCCCCCGGGACGATCGCTCGCCGCGCCCACTCCGGCCGAGTGGCCTGGACGAGGGCGTGCGTCATCGCTGCGTACCGCCAGCTGGCGCGGCTCCAGCCCCGCTCGTAGGCCCGGGGCCGGTCGACGGCGAGGGCCCTCACGGCGGCGCGGGCCTGGGCGAGCCCGAGCGAGATCCCTTCTCCAGTCAGCGCATCCACGTAGCCGCCTGCGTCGCCCACGAGGAGCACGCGGCCAGCCACGCGACGCGACGCGCGCTGGCGGAGCGGTCCCGCGCCACGCACGGGCGTGAGGGCGGCGGCCTCGCTCAGCCGCTCGCGCAGCAGGGGGAACTGCTCGAGCTGGGCCTCGAACGGGAGCCGACTGGCGCTCAGGACCGCCACCCCGACCATGTCCGGCCCAACCGGGGTCACGTAGGCCTCGCCGTGGCGGCCCCAGTGCACCTCCACATAGCTGGTCCACGGCCGTATGCCGTAGTGCCGCCGCTGTCCGAATCGCTGCGGCCCGCGCGCACCCACCTCGAGCCCCAGGGCGCGCCGTGTCGGGGAGTGCAGCCCGTCCGCGGCCATCAGGTAGCGGGCCGAGAGCTTCGGCCCTCGCGCCAGGCCCGGCTCGCGGGCGTGCACACAGACGCCGTCGACAGACTGCGTGAGCTCGCCGGCAGCAAGGGGCAGGACGTCCACGCCGGCGGCCGCCACCGCCGAGCGCAGGGCGCCGTGCAGCCCGGTCCGCCGGACACCGCGCCCGGGGCCGTGTCCGAACTCTGCCTGGGCCTGGCCCGCGCCCGAGACGTAGCGGATGCCCACGAGGTCCTCTCCTGGCGGGCTGACGCCGAGCGCGGCCAGGGCCTGCACGCCGCCGGGCATCAGGCCCTCCCCGCACGCCTTGTCGACCG
>DASULG010000077.1:0-16109 GCA_036278335.1 Pedococcus sp. | reverse complement strand
CAGCAGCCGGTCTGGCCGGACGCTGCCGCGCTGGCCGACGCCGTCGCGACGCTGGCGACCTATCCGCCGTTGGTCTTCGCCGGTGAGTGCGACGTGCTGCGAAGCCGGATGGCGGCAGCAGCACGGGGCGAGGCCTTCGTGCTCCAGGGTGGGGACTGTGCCGAGACCTTCGGGAGCGCCACCGCCGACAACATCCGCGACCGGGTCAAGACGATCCTGCAGATGGCGGCAGTCCTGACCTACGGCGCCTCCGTCCCGGTCGTCAAGGTCGGACGGATGGCAGGCCAGTACGCCAAGCCGCGCTCGAGCAACGACGAGACCCGCGAGGGCGTCACCCTGCCCGCCTACCGCGGCGACATGGTGAACGACTTCGACTTCACCGAGGCCTCCCGCACGCCCGACCCGCAGCGGCTGGTGCGGGCCTACCACGCAAGCACCGCCACCCTGAACCTCGTGCGCGCGTTCACGATGGGCGGCTTCGCCGACCTGCGCCACGTCCATGACTGGAACCGGGGCTTCGTCGCCAACGCCGCCAACGCCCGCTACGAGCGCCTCGCCCGCGACATCGACAAGGCCATGAAGTTCATGCAGGCCTGTGGCGCTGACTTCGAGGCGATGAAGACGACGGAGTTCTTCTCCGCCCACGAGGCGCTGCTGCTCGACTACGAGCGGCCGCTGACCCGGGTCGACAGCCGCACCGGCGACCTCTACGACACGTCCGGCCACTTCATCTGGGTCGGCGAGCGCACCCGCGACCTCGCCGGGGCGCACATCGACTTCGTCTCGCGCGTGCGCAACCCGATCGGCATCAAGCTCTCGAACAAGGTCCACCCCGACGACGTGCTGCGCCTGATCGACAGGGTCGACCCCGAGCGTGAGCCCGGCCGGCTGACCTTCATCACGCGGATGGGCGCCAAGACCGTCCGCAATGCGCTGCCGCACCTGGTCGAGAAGGTCACGAGCTCGGGCGCCCTCGTCACGTGGATCTGCGACCCCATGCACGGCAACACCTTCGAGTCGGCCTCGGGGTACAAGACCCGAGACTTCGAGGACGTCGTCGAGGAGGTGCGCGGCTTCTTCGAGGTGCACCAGGGGCTGGGGACCGTGCCGGGCGGAATCCACGTCGAGCTCACCGGCAACGACGTCACCGAGTGCCTGGGCGGCTCCGAGAAGATCCTGGACGCGGACCTCAACAAGCGGTACGAGAGCGTCTGCGACCCCCGCCTGAACCACCAGCAGAGCCTGGAGCTGGCCTTCCTGGTCGCCGAGATGCTGGCCCGGGACTGACCGGCCCATGACGGACGCCCCCGCCGCCCCTGTCGTCGACCTGCTCTCGGACACCCTGACCCGACCCACCGAGGCGATGCGCCAGGCAATGGCCACCGCGGAGGTCGGCGACGACGTCTTCGGAGAGGACCCGACCGTCCGCGAGCTCGAGCAGCGGGTGGCCGGCCTGCTCGGCCACGAGGACGCGCTGTTCACCCCTACCGGCTCGATGGCCAACCAGCTCGGCATCCGGCTGCACGTCGGGCCGGGCGAGGAGCTCATCGCCGACTCCCTCGCGCACGTGCTGCGGGCAGAGATGGGGGCGGCCGCGGTGCTGTCCGGGATCACCTCGCGCTCGTGGGTCGCCGACGCCGGCCTGCTCGACGCCGCCCAGCCGCTGGCGCTGATGTCGACAGGCGGTGGCGCCTACCAGGTCGGCACGCGGCTCGTGGTCGTCGAGAACACCCACAACTTCGGCGGCGGCACCGTCCAGCCGCTGGACCAGATCAAGGCCCTGCGCGAGGGCACCCGCCCCGCCGGGGTGGCCATGCACCTCGACGGCGCCCGGCTCTGGAACGCCCACGTCGCCACCCGCATCGCCCTCGCCGACTACGGCCAGCACTTCGACACCGTCAGCGTCTGCCTGAGCAAGGGTCTGGGTGCCCCCGTCGGCTCTGTGCTGGCCGGCTCCGCCGAGCAGATGGGCGAGGCGCGTATATGGCGCAAGCGCTTCGGCGGCGGGATGCGTCAGGTCGGCATCCTCGCGGCGGCCGGGCTGTGGGCCCTCGAGCACCACATCGGGCGGCTGGCTGACGACCACGCCCGGGCACGGCGCTTCGCGGAGGCAGCCGCTGCCGCGGCGCCGGGGTGCGTGGACCCGAGCCGCGTTGAGACCAACATCGTGGTCGTCGACGTCGCGCGGGCGGGCTGGACCCCAGCCGCCTTCGTCGAGGCCGCGGCCCACCACGGCATACGCCTGTATGCCGTCAGCGGCACCTCCGTGCGCCTGGTCTGGCACCTCGACGTGGACGACGCCGGCACGGCTCTGGCGATCTCCGCCCTCACGCCCCTGCTGGAGGCGGGCCCTCAGACCTCGTGATGCAGCAGCTCGGCAGGAGGGTCCTCCTCGGCTGAGAGCTGCGGCACCCGGCGCCCGAGCAGCTCCACGACGTACATCGCCGTGAGCACCAGCGCCCCGCCGCCGAGCATGCGGGTGGTCAGCCGCTCACCGCCGAGCAGGACCGCGAAGAAGGCTGCGAACACGGGCTCCAAGGTCATGACGATGGCGGCGCGGGTGGCCGGCAGGTGGGACTGGGCCCAGGTCTGTGCCCACAGCGCCCCGGCCCCGGCGACCAGCGCCATGTAGAGCAGCGAGCCCCACTGGCCACCGTCCGCGGGCAGCGTGATGCCGTCGGGGATGGCCGCCGCGAAGCACAGGACGGCGATGACGAAGGCCTGCACCGTCGCCAGTCCCGTTGCTGTGTGGGATCGGCTGAACCGGCCCAGGCCGATGATGTGAAGGGCGTAGAGGGCGGCGGCGGCCAGGGTCAGCGCCTCTCCGTAGCCGACGGAGAGCCCCCGCAGGGAGAGCAGGGCCAGGCCGGCGGTCGCCAGGGCGACGGCAAACCAGGTCGAGCCGGCGATCCGGTCGCGCAGGAACAGCGCTCCGAACAGCGGGGTGAGCACGACGTAGGTGCCCGTGACGAAGCCGGAGACCGAGGCGTCGGTGTGCGCGAGGCCGACGGTCTGGAGCAGCTGGGCGCCGCCATAGATGCCGCCGAGGACCACGCCGGTGAGCACGTCGCGGCGCGACAGGGCCAGTGTGTGGCGGTGGAACAGGGCGAACATGACCAGCGCCGCGATGGCGAAGCGCACCGCGAGGAAGTCCGCCGGCGGGACGTGCACGACGAGGTCACGGATGAGGAAGAAGGTCGACCCCCACACCGCCGTGACCCCCATGAGCAGGAGCGTGGCAAGGCGGCCCGAGCTGAGCGTGGAGAGCACGGGAGGGTCCGCCTGTCAGTGGGGATGGGGATGGGTCGCGTGGGGCGCGGCGGCGCTCAGACGACGACGAGGGTGACGGTGCTGCCCTTGGGCGCCTTGGCATCACCTGCGGGGCTCTGGCTGCGCACGGTGCCGAACAGGCCGCCCATGAAGTTCTCGACGCGCACCTGGAACCCGGCGTCCTCGAGGACCTTGCGCGCCTGGCGGAGCTGCCTGCCCTGGACGTTCGGGACGCTCACCATCTCGGGACCCTTGGACACCACGAGCGTGACCTGCTCTCCCCGGAAGAGCGTGCCCGTGGCGGGGCTCTGCGAGATGACGCTGCCCTTGGGCACGTCGGTGCTGAACTCCTGCTTCGTCGCGTCGACCCTGAGGCCGGCGTCGGTGAGGGCGGCCACCGCCTGGTCGGCCGGCTTGCCCGTGTAGTCGGTGACGTCGATCGGCTGGCGGCCCTTGCTGACGACGATGGTCACCGCCGTGCCGCGCCGCAGCTGCGTGCCGGCCTTCGGGGTGCTCGAGACGATCTGGCCTGCGGGGATCTTCTCGTCGTACGCCCCGCTCGAGCCGCCGAGCATGAGCCGGTTCTCCGCAAGCCTGGCCTTCGCCTCCGTCGCCGTGCTCCCGACGAGGGTGGGCACGGCATACCGCTCGGGCCCCTTGGAGACGGTGAGGACGACCCCGGTGCTGCGGCCCACCTCGGCCCCGGCCCCCGGGTTCGCCGAGATCACCAGACCCCGCCCGACCCGCTCGTCGAAGGCATCGACCCGCTTGGCGTTGAGGTGCGCGGCGGAGAGCCGGCTCTGCGCCTGCTCGAAGGTCTGGCCCACCACGACGGGGACCACGGTGGGGGAGCCCGGGCCCATGGTGAAGTACCAGGCCCCGGCCGTCGCCGCGGCCAGCAGGAGCAGGGCCGCCACGGCCCACTTCCAGGCGCGCCCGCCGCGGCCGGCACCCTCGGCGGAGCCGCTCGTTGCGCGCGTGGGCTCGGGGGCGGACGGCCGTTCGCCGATCGGCAGGGCCGTCGTACGCCCCACAGCCACGGTGCTCATCCCGCCGTCCTCGGCCGCGGCGCCCTCAGGCCGCTGGTCGAGGTCGGTCGGGCTGAGCGCCGCGCGGGCTAGACGCACCTCGCTGAGGAACTCGCCGGCGTCGGCCGGGCGCTGGTCGGGGTCGCGTGCGGTCGCGAGCGCCACCAGGGTGTCGAGCTCCGACGGCACCGACTCCACCCGGGAGGACGGGGCGGGGATCGAGCCGTGCACGTGCTGGTAGGCCACGTGGATGGGGGAGTCGCCGGTGAAGGCCTTGGTGCCGGTGAGCATCTCGAAGAGGATCAGCCCCGCGGCATACACGTCGCTGCGGGCATCGGCGATCCCCCGCTCGACCTGCTCGGGCGAGAGGTAGGCCACCGTGCCGAGGAGCATGCCGGTCTGCGCCGTCGTGGTCTGGGTCGTCACGGCGCGGGCGAGCCCGAAGTCGGCGACCTTGACCGTGCCGTCCTCGCGCAGGATGACGTTCTCGGGCTTGACGTCCCGGTGGATGATCCCGGCGCGGTGGGCCGCGGAGAGCGCCTGCAGGACCGGGTCCATGATGTCGAGGGCCGCCCGCGGCGTCAGCGGGCCCTCGGCCTGCATCACCTCGCGCAGCGTCTGGCCGGGGACGTACTCCATGGCCAGGAACATGCTGCCGTCGTCCTCGCCCTGGTCGAACACGGCGACGACGTGCGGGTGGCTCAGCCGCGCGGCCGAGCGGGCCTCGCGGCGGAACCGGCTGACGAACGTCTCGTCGGCGGCGAGCCCCGGGCGCATCACCTTCAGGGCGACCTCCCGCTCGAGCCGGGTGTCGAGGGCGAGGTAGACCGACGCCATTCCGCCGTCCGCGATGTGCGAGAGGACGCGGTAGCGCCCGTCGAGCACACGCCCGACGAGGGACTCGGTCACGCCAGAAGACACCCGGAAAGTCTACGTACCCTCGGCGCCGAACCCTGACAGCAGCCCCACTTGAGGCTGCGCGTGCCGGGGTTCTGCGGCTGGATTGTTACCCGCAGCCCCGTGGGCACGAGCGCGAGACACGCGCCGTGAGCATCGCTCACATCCGGGCACGGTGGGCCTTCACCGACGCGACGTAGCGCTTGGTGTCGGCGTACATCCCGTGCTTCTGCACCGAGTACAGCCCCTGGTAGTAGCCGCCGATGGCCTGGTCGAGGGTCTTGGCCGAGCGGGTCAGGGAGCGCAGGATCACCACGCCGGCGGTGATGTTGTCCTGGGTGTTGAGCAGGTTCAGCCGGCGGCCGACCATGTCCGAGGCCCATGCACCAGAGCTCGGGATGACCTGCATCACGCCGATGGCGTTGGCCACGGACACCTGGGACTGGTTCCAGCCCGACTCCTGCCAGCCCACGGCGAGGGCGAGCCGGGGGTCCACGCCATGGCGGCGGGCCGTCGCGATGACCATCTGCTTGGTCCTGGTCCGGCTCGGGACCCCGTGCGAGCGCAGGTAGGCACGGTTCTTGGCGGCGGCGCGCACGATGGAGCTGGCGTAGGTGCGCCCCTCGAAGGTGTTGCTGCTGAACCGGGCCGTGCTGCTGCTCCTGCGCACCGGGATCGAAAGGCGCTGGCCGACCTGCAGGCTGTTGACGCTCCTCAGCCGGCTGGCCTTGGCGATGGCTGCCTGCGTCGTACGGAAACGGACCGCGATCGCGCTCAGGGTGTCACCGGAGCGGACGGTGTAGGCCCGTCGGGTCGTCGTGACGGCGGCCGCGCGGGTGGCGGTCCGGCTGTGCCGCACGACCTTGCCCTTGATCCGCAGCACCTGGCCCGGGTGGATGATGCTGCGCATCGAGAGGCGGTTCATCCTCAGCAGGCTCGACAGAGGGGTCCCGGTGCGCTGGGCGATCACGCTGAGGGTGTCGCCGGAGCGCACGCGGTAGGCCCGGGTGGCGCCGTGTGCCGCCGCGCGCCGGACGGGGGTCGAGACGACGCGCCCGCCTGGGACCCGCAGCCGCTGCCCGACGTGGATCATCGAGGTCAGCCGCAGGTGGTTGGCCTTCAGCAGCGAGGCGAGCCTGACCCCGCGCTTGCTCGCGATGCCGCCGAGGGTGTCGCCGGAGCGCACCACATAGGTCGAGCGGCGGATGGTGGCAGCCCGGGCCTTCACGGCGCGGGTGTGCGCGGCCTTGGCCTTGGCAGCGGTGGCCCGGGCCATGGCCGCGGTGCGCGGGACCTGCAGGCGCTGGCCGATCCTGAGCCGGTTCCCGCCGTGGGAGAGGTGGTTCCTGGAGACGATGACGGCGTTCGTGGTACCGAAGCGCAGGGCGATGTCTCGCACCGTGTCGCCGCTGCGGACCACGTGGACGGACCAGCCGTGGGGGGCGGGCTTGCTCTTCTGGACGATCGCCGTCTGAGGCGTCGCCGCCGGCGTGGCCGGCATGTGGGCGAAGACCGGAGACATGTGAGGGAGTCCTTTCAGCACGGCCCCTCGGTCGGGCTGGGCCCGCCGGGCTGTGAGGCTCAAGTGGTCGGTGTGAATTCTGTGACTCGTGTGAAGGTACACCACACGCGGTCTGGCCATATCGACTTACATCGATGTAATTTGCATTGGGCGCGGTCGCTGGCAGGCTGTGCCCTGTGAACCAGACCCCGTCGCAGGACCCCAACGGCCCCGAGCCACCCCTCGAAGACCTCATCGGCGACTGGCTGACCGTTCCCGACATCGCCGAGCGCCTCGGCATCCCGCTGTCGGCGGTGCGCCGCATGATCGAGGACCGCGAGCTCCTCGCGGCACGCGTGGGGGAGCGGCGCGTGGTCAAGGTGCCGGCGCGCTTCCTCGACGAGAAGGCGCTGCCCCACCTCAAGGGCACCTTCACCGTGCTCGGCGACGGCGGCATGCACGACGAGGAGATCCTGCGCTGGCTCTTCACCCCCGACCCGACGCTCCCGGTCGTGGGCTCCCCGATCGACGCGCTGGCGTCGGGGTTCAAGACCGAGGTGCGCCGCCGGGCCATGGAGCAGGCCTTCTAGGCGAACCCTGCGTATGCCGCGTGGGCGGCATACGCGGCGGCATACCAAGGCAGCACACCAGGGCGGCATACCAAGGCAGCACACCAGGGGGCAGCACGCCACGGGGCGGCACCGGCACACCTGACCCGAACGCCTGGCGGGAACCCGGGTCGGCCGGGCCGGCGGCGTCGGCTACGAGGAGCGGGCCGTCGAGAAGTCGATCAGCTGGTCGAGGACGTCGACCGGCGCGGCCTCCAGGCCCGAGGTGGACTTCAGCGCCAGCCGGGCCGCATCGGCGAGCTGGGCGATCTCGGCCTCGACCGCGTCCACCGCGCCCGAGGCCACGATGACCTCCCGGAGCGTGGCCACGCCATCCTCGTCGAGGTCGGGGCGGCCCAGGCCGCTCTCCACGAGCTCGCGGCCGCGCTCGTCGGTGCCCGCGAGGGTGTGAGCGATGAGAACGGTGCGCTTGCCCTCGCGCAGGTCGTCACCGGCGGGCTTGCCGGTCGAGGCGGGGTCGCCGAAGACCCCGAGCAGGTCGTCGCGCAGCTGGAAGGCGTGGCCGAGGTCGAGACCGTAGCGCGACAGTGCGGTGAGGTCGTCGGCGCCGGCGCCGCCTGCGGTCGCACCGATGAGCAGCGGGTGCTCGATGGTGTACTTCGCGCTCTTGAAGCGGATGACCCGCCTGGCCCGCTCCAGCCGCTCCTCGGTGGGTAGGCCCGCCCAGGGTCTCGCGGACTCGACGACGTCGAGGAACTGCCCGCCCATCAGCTGGGTGCGCATCCGGTCGAACACGGGGCGGGCCCGGGCCACGTGGTCGGCGGGAAGGCCGCAGGTCGAGAAGAGCTCCTCGGTCCAGTTGAGGCAGAGGTTGCCGGCGAGGATGGCGCCGGCCACCCCGAAACGGTCGGCGTCGCCGGCCCACGCCTCGCTGTTGTGTCGTGCGGCGAGCACCCGGTGCGCCGCCGGCAGACCGCGGCGGGTGTCGCTGTCGTCCATCACGTCGTCATGGATCAGCGCAGCCGCCTGGAAGAACTCCATTGCGGTCGCCAGCCGGATCAGCGCGGGGGAGTCGGGCTGTCCGGCCGCTCGGTAGCCCCAGAAGAGAAAGGCCGCCCGCAGCCGCTTGCCGCCCGACAGCAGGGAGGCCACGGCCGACAGCAGGGCCTGGGCGTCGGGGCCGACCTCGGCCAGCACCTCGGACTGCGCGGCGAGCTCGGTGTCGACGCAGTCCTGCACGCGCACGCGCAGGTCCGCGGCATCGAGCGGGTCGGGCACGGGGCCTCCTCGGGGCGGTGGTCAGCGGTGGGGTCGGTGCGGTCTCAGGATGTGTTGTCCCGAGCCTAACGCCCGGTGTGCTCGACTACGCTCGCCGCATGGCACTCGGACAGCCCTCGCGCCTGCGGCGACCGGAGAACATCACCCGGTCGATCCCGCGGATGCTGGCTGCCGAGGGGCCCTCGATGAGCTTCGAGTTCTTCCCGCCCAAGGACGACGCCTCCGAGGCGGTGCTGTGGGAGGCCATCCGCCGCCTGGAGCGGGTGCGGCCCAGCTTCGTGTCCGTCACCTATGGCGCCGGTGGCACCACCCAGGACCGCACCGTCCGGGTCACCGAGCGGATCGCCCTCGAGACCACGCTGACCCCGCTGGCCCACCTCACCTGTGTGGGCGCGTCCGTCGCGCAGCTGCGCCAGGTCGTCGGCCAGTATGCCGCGGCCGGAGTCCGCAGCATCCTCGCCCTGCGCGGGGACCCGCCCGGCAACGTCGGCGGGGAGTGGGTCGCCCACCCCGAGGGGCTGAGCCATGCCGAGGACCTCGTGCGCCTCGTGCGCGGTCTCGGCGACTTCACCGTGGGTGTCGCGGCCTTCCCCGACGTGCACCCGGAGTCTCCCGGCTTCGACCACGACGTCGAGGTGCTGGTCCGCAAGCACGCGGCCGGTGCGAGCTTCGCCATCACCCAGATGGTCTTCGACGCCGACTCCTACCTGCGCCTGCGCGACGCCGTCGCGGCTCGCTGTGACCTGCCGATCACCCCTGGGCTCATGCCGGTGACCAACCTGCGCCAGATCGCACGCATGTCGCAGCTCATGGGCACGCCGCTGCCACCGGCCGTGCTGGCCCGGCTCGAGGCCGTCGCCGAGCAGCCCGAGGTGGTGCGCGCGGTGGGCGTGGAGATCGCCACCGAGCTCGCCGAGCGAATGCTCGCCGAGGGGGCGCCGGGACTGCACTTCATCACCATGAACCGCTCCACCGCGACCCTCGAGGTCTACAACAACCTCAGCCTCGCCGGCGCGCGGTAGCCGCGCGGGCGGCATACGTAAAGGGCACGAGCCCGGCGGTGCCGCATCCCCCAACGCAGCCTGCCGGGCCCGTGCCCTGCCGTCGCGTTCCCCCGTCGGCGACAGGGCACAGTCTCTCGCGCCAGGACCGGGAGCGCCTGAGTACGCGTACTCAGGTCGCACCGACGTGTGAGGCCGGTGCGCCCAGGACGCCAGCGCGCTCAGGACGCCGGTGCGCTCAGGACACCGGCTCGAGCTGGTCGACGAGGTCGACCACCTCGGCGATGGAGTCCAGGACGCGGGTGGGCTGGTAGGGAAAGCGCCGGACCTGGTCGGGGCGGGTGGACCCGGTGAGCACCAGGATCGTGCGCAGCCCCGCCTCGAGGCCGCTGATGATGTCGGTGTCCATGCGGTCGCCGATCATGACGGTCGACTCCGAGTGCGCGTCGATGCGGTTGAGGGCGCTGCGCATCATCAGCGGGTTGGGCTTCCCGATGAAGTAGGGCGAGGCCCCCGTGGCGGTGGTGATCAGCGCCGCGACCGAGCCCGTGGCCGGCAGCGTACCGGCGGGCGAGGGGCCGGACGGGTCGGGGTTGGTGGCGATGAACCGCGCGCCGTCCTCGATCAGGCGGATCGCCTTGGTGATCGCCTCGAAGGAGTAGGTGCGGGTCTCGCCGAGGACGACGTAGTCGGGGTCGCGCTCGGTCATGGTGTAGCCGATGTCGTGCAGGGCCGTGGTCAGCCCCGCCTCGCCCACGACGTATGCCGATCCGCCGGGCCGCTGGTCGTCGAGGAACTGCGCCGTTGCCAGCGCGGAGGTCCAGATCGCCGACTCCGGCACGTCGATGCCGCCGGCGCGCAGCCGGGCCCGCAGGTCCCTCGGGGTGAAGATCGAGTTGTTCGTCAGGACCAGGAAGCGGCGTCCCGACCGCACCAGGGCCCCGATGAAGTCGCTGGCGCCGGGGATGGCGCGCTCCTCATGGACGAGAACGCCGTCCATGTCCGTGAGCCAGCACTCGACCGGCTTGGGCGTCGTCGTCATGGGCCCCATTGTGCACGCAGCGGCGTAGTCAGATTGGTGGAGAACCACGGGCCGGTCCGGGAGCAGGCTGGGGAGGTCGAAGGAGGTGCTCACCATGTCCCTAGCCACGAGCACGATCGCGACGATGCTGCCGGTCACGGACACCGCTCGCGCCAAGGAGTTCTACGCGGACCGCCTGGGGCTCCCGTTCGTGGGGGAGAACCCTCTGGGCGAGCTGCAGTTCCGTCTGGGCGGCGGCTCCATGCTCGTGCTGCTGCCGCGCGAGGCCGGCAGCCAGTCCAAGAGCACGGCCGTGAGCTGGGAGGTCGCGGACGTCGAGACGGAGATGGCCGAGCTCGAGGCGCGCGGCGTCACGTTCGAGGACTACGACATGCCGGGCCTGAAGACGGTGAACCACATAGCCGAGATGGGCGCGGACCGGGCGGCCTGGTTCCTGGACCCGGACGGCAACGTCCTCTGCCTGCACACCACGCTCGCGTCGTAGGTCTGTCAGCCCCGACAGTCGTAGGTCTGTCAGCCCCGACAGCGCTGCGCCGCGGCCGGCGGGGTGGCCGGTCAGGTCACCTCTATGGCGACCGTATGGGGCCCGCCCAGCCTCAGCAGCTCCTCGTAGGTCGTGCGGAACACGGTGTGGCTGTGCCCTGCCGCGGCCCAGACGTGGCGGTAGCGGCTCAGTGAGACGTCCACGACGGTGCGGACCGGGGTGGTGTGGCCGACCGGGGCCACACCACCGATGGCGAACCCCGTTGTGCTGAGCACGAAATCGGCATCCGCGCGGTCGATGTGGTCGATGCCCGTGAGGTCGGCGACCTTGACGAGGTCGACGCGGTGTGCGCCCGAGGTGAGCACCAGCAGGGGGGTGATGGAGCCGTCCGCGGCGTGGGCGCGGAAGACGATGGAGTTGGCGATCTCGGCGGGGGTGACGCCGAGTGCGTTGGCTGCCGCGGCAGCCGTGCGCACGGCCTCGGGAAGGACCACGACGTCGGGGGTGACGTGCTGGACCGCCAAGGCGGTGAGGACCCGCTGGACGGCGGGGTGGCGCAGGATGCTCTCGGCGCCGCCAGGGGGAGCGGTGTCTGCCATGGCGGGAGCCTAGTGAGGAAGTGCGAGGCGTGCGGACAGATCCCAGACGTCTCCTCGAGGTGTGGCCTCGGGCTGACCGGCGCTCGTGGTGCGCTCGCTCTTGACGGCCTGTCCGAGTGGCGGTGTACATTCGGTGTTATCGAACATACGTTCGAAACGATGGCTCAGGCCGGCGGTGTCCCAACACCTCCGCCAACGGTCTGCGGACCGGGCCATCCGTGTGGCTCTGGCCCTGCCCGGGCGCCTCGACCCCGCTCGTGCAGGGCCAGAGCACACATCCCGTGATGTGTGGAAGGAGTCTGCCGTGGTGCGCCGATACGAAGAGCCCATCGAGGTCCGGGCCACGGCCGATGAGCACAGCGCCTCGGGCGTTCCTGACGCCTTTGTCTGGAGGGGACGGCTCTACGTGGTGCGCGAGGTGCTCGACCACTGGCAGGAGCGGCGGCCGTGGTGG
Source organism: Pedococcus sp. (assembly GCA_036278335.1). GTDB lineage: Bacteria > Actinomycetota > Actinomycetes > Actinomycetales > Dermatophilaceae > Pedococcus_A. Next base: position 3,986 of record DASULG010000077.1, on the reverse strand, counting down.
CGAGATGCGCTGGACGCCGGCGGCCCCACTGGGACGCCGCGCTCCACACAGGGGCGTGATGGCGGCAGCACCGAGCAGCCCCGTTCTGGGGCGATCCGCGCTGAGACCTCCGTCCTCGGCGGTGCCCGGGAGCGGCAGGTGTGGCGGGTCGAGGCCAGCGCGGGGCGGATGGCCGGCAGCGGTGTCTACGACCTCGGCGCCGACCTGTCCCCCCGCCAGTGGCGCCTCCTTCGGGTCGCGGACTGAGGACGATGGAGATGACTGAGGCCACCACGACCGCGACAGCGGACACGGCCATGACAGCGGCCAAGGCAGCGGCCAAGGCCACGACAGCGGACACGATCGCGACAGCGGCCACCGCCTTGGGCGTGGCCCCGACCGGACCGGGCCCGCGCGGCGCCACCGCGGCCTCAGGCGGTGCCACCGCTGCCTGCGCCCTCGAACTGGTCGAGCGGTCCCGGGCGGACCTGCTCCAGGCCTGCCACAGCCGCGGCATCGCACAGCGTTACCAGCACTCGCAGCTCGCGGCGATGCGCGCAGCGGCAGCGCTGGTCTCAGCCCGGGCGGTCCCGACCGGGCAGGCCAGGCCACGCAGCCTCTGGGACCTGCTGCCCTCGGTGGCGCCCGAGCTGACCGAGTGGGCCGGGTTCTTCGCGGCCGTCACCTCGCGCCATCCGTCGCTGGCGGGGTCCGTCCCGGCGGTCCCGGGGCAGATCAGCGCTCGCGAGGCCGACGACCTGCTCCGGCAGGCCGAGACCTTCGTCGAGCTGGTCTGCCGGGCGCTGGGGCTGCCCATGACACCGGTGCACGGTGACGTGCTCGTCCCCACGGGCTGGGCGTGAGCGGTGACTTCGCCCACCTGCACGTCGCCTCAGGGTTCTCGATGCGCTACGGCACATCCACCCCGGCGGCGCTGGTGGAGCGCGCGGCCGAGCACGGCCAGCCGGTGCTGGCCCTGACCGACCGCGACGGTCTGTACGGCGCGGTCAAGTTCGTCCAGGCCGCTACCGCGGCCGGCATCGCACCTGTCCTCGGCGTCGACCTGGCCGTGCTGGCCGGGGAGCCTGGTTTGCGCCCCGGCTCTGGCCCGGCGGCATACGGCACCGGCCCGGCGGCATACGGCACCGGCCCGGCGGCATACGGCACCGGGCACGGCTGGGGGTCAGGCGCGCCCGGTTGGCGGGACGTGCCGGGTGCGCTTGGTGCCGAAGGCCCGTCATCGCCGCGCGTGCGCACCCCGGTGCGGGGCGGGGCGGAGCGCGACCCCCGGCACCCGCGCGTCACCGTGCTGGCCCGAGGAAGCGGCGCAGGGCTGCCGGCCGGGGTCGGCTGGGCCACGCTGTGCCGGCTGGTCACCGACACCCACCTGAACGGCGAGCGTGGCCAGCCGGTCACCACGGCAGCCGCCATCGCCCGGCGCTGTGCGGTGGGCGGCGAGGGCGGGTCAGGCCCGCTGACCGTGCTGCTCGGGCCCGACTCCGACGTCGGTCGGGCGCTGCTGGCCAGGCGGTCTGGGCGCGCCCGCGCCCTGCTGGCCGCCTGGCAGCGGGTCCTTTCCCCCGGCGCGCTGGCGATCGAGGTCGTCTGCCACGGCGGACCTGAGGGCACCCCTGCGTCGCGGGGCCACGCCGCCCGCATGCTCGGGCTGGCTGACGAGGCAGGCCTTCCCGCCGTGCTGACCGCGGCGGTGCGCCACACCGACCCGGGGGAGAGCGCGGTCGTCGACGTGCTCGACGCCGCGCGGCGCCTCGTCGTCCTCGACACCCGCCACCTCGACCGGGTCACCGACGCCGCCCACCTCGCGAGCACCCCCGCCATGCACGCCATCGCCCGCGAGGTCACCTCCGGCGACAGCACCCGGGCTGATGCGCTCATCGCCCAGACCCTCACGCTGGCGATGGCGTGCGCCCAGGACGCCCGCCGCGACCTCGGCATCGGCGCCGTCCACCTGCCCGAGCCCACCTCGCTCGGCATCGAGCCAGGCGTCGACCCCCAGTCGGTGCTCGAGCAGCGCTGCCGCGACGCCATCCTCACCCGCTACCCCAGCGCCGGGGAACACGAGCGGCACGCCCTCGAGAGCCGGCTGACCGACGAGCTGAAGGTCGTCGCCGAGCTCGGCTACCCCACGTACTTCCTCACCGTGGCTGCGGTGGTCGACCTGATCCGTGACATGGGGGTGCGGGTGGCCGCGCGCGGCTCGGGCGCCGGCTCCCTGGTCAACTACCTGCTCGGCATCAGCGGGGTCGACCCGATCCGCTACGACCTGCTGATGGAGCGGTTCTGCTCTCCGCTGCGGGCCGAGCTGCCCGACATCGACATCGACGTCGAGTCGGCCCGGCGCACCGAGGTCTACGAGCGCATCCTCGAGCGGTTCGGCGGCGAGCGGGTCACCTGCGTCTCGATGATGGACACCTACAAGGTGCGGCACGCGGTGCGCGACGTGGGCGCGGCCCTGGGCCTGCCGCCGCAGGAGATCGACGAGATCGCCAAGGCCTTCCCGCACATCCGGGCCCGTGATGCGCGCAGCGCCATCGCCGAGCTTCCCGAGCTGCGCAGCAGGGGTCTCGCGAGCCCCAGGCTCGGCCTGCTGTTCGACCTCGTCGAGCACCTCGACGGCCTGCCCCGCCACATCGCGCTGCACCCGTGCGGCGTGGTCCTGTCCAACACCGGGCTGCTCGACCGCACCCCGGTCGAGGCCAGCTGGCTGGGTTTCCCGATGAGCCAGTTCGACAAGGACGACGTCGAGACCCTGGGCCTGCTCAAGCTCGATGTCCTCGGCATCCGCATGCAGTCGGCGATGGCCCATGCCGTCAGCGAGGCGGCCCGGGTCGACGGTGTCGGGATCGACCTCGACGACCCGCAGCAGGTGCCGCTCGACGACGAGGCGACATTCAGGCTGATCCGCACCACCCACACCCTCGGCTGCTTCCAGATCGAGAGCCCGGGCCAGCGCGAGCTGATCGGCAAGTTCGGCCCGGAGCGCTTCGAGGACCTCATCATCGACATCTCGCTGTTCCGTCCCGGGCCGGTCAAGTCCGACATGATCGTCCCGTTCCTCGAGGCGCGGCACGGCTGGAAGGCCGTCGAGTACCTCCACCCCACCCTCGTGCCCGCCCTGGAGGAGACAGCCGGCGTCGTGGTCTTCCACGAGCAGGTGCTCAAGATCGTCGCCGAGACCACCGGCGTCACGCTGGCGGAGGCCGACGAGGTGCGCCGGGCCATGGGCACGCCGCAGGGGCAGGTCGAGGTCGAGGCCTGGTGGCGGCCTGCTGCGGCCGCGCGCGGCTATGCGCCGGCCGATGTCGAGCGCATCTGGGAGGTGCTGAAGTCCTTTGCCTCCTTCGGTTTCTGCAAGGCCCATGCCGCGGCCTTCGCGCTGCCGACCTACCACTCGGCCTGGCTGAAGACCCACCACCCGGCGGCCTTCCTGGCCGGGGTGCTGACCCACGACCCGGGTATGTACCCCAAGCGGCTGATCCTCGACGACGCCCGCTCGCTCGGCATCGCCGTGCTCGGACTCGATGTCAACACCTCCTCCGGCACCTACCAGGTGGAGCGGGTCGAGCCGTGGGAGGAGCCGCCCCCGCGGATCCTGGACGACCACTCCAGCGACCACTCGCGCGAGGCGCCGGCGCACCCCGACCTGCCCGACGCACGCGCCTACGGCATCCGCCTGTCCCTCGCCGACGTCAAGGGCATCAGCGAGGCCGAGGTGGCCCGCGTCGTCGCCGGGCAGCCCTACTTCTCCCTGGCCGACTTCTGGAACCGCGCCCGGGTCTCGCGGCCGGTCGTCGAGCGTCTCGTCCTCGCGGGCGGGTTCGACTCGCTCTACGGCATGAGCTCCTCCATCAGCGGGCTCGGCCGGCGTGGCCGGGTGACCCGGCGTGACCTGCTGCTGCACGTCAGTGAGCTCGACCGGTGGTCGCGCTCCGTGGCGAGGTCCAGCCGCCGGGTCAGCCCGCGACGATCGCGGGCAGGAACAGGGG
>DASULG010000076.1:0-2380 GCA_036278335.1 Pedococcus sp. | reverse complement strand
GGCGTCACCGCAGCCCAGGTGGTGCTCGTCGACTCCTCCGGCTCCGCTGCGGCGGTGCGGGCGTGTCGGCGCACCAGCAGCGGGTACACGACCGACCTCGGCCCCTACTACGGGCACGTGGGCCGCAACGGGGTGACCGCGAGCAAGCGCGAGGGCGACATGAGCACCCCAGCGGGGGTCTTCCCCCTCCGGGGCGGCTTCGGCGTCTACGGCAACCCCGGTCTCGGCGTCGGCTCGTGGCTGCGCGTGGACGCCGCGGACGTGTGGGTCGACGACCCCTCGTCCTCCCTCTACAACACCCACCAGCGCACGCCCGCCGGCGGCCGCTGGGCCAGCGCCGAGGAGCTGTACAACCAGCCGGCCTACAACTACGCCCAGATCGTCGGCTACAACGAGGCCCGAACCCCCGGACTCGGCTCGGCGATCTTCTTCCACGTCGACAAGGGCGCGGGCACTGCCGGCTGCATCTCCCTGCCCACGCAGTCGCTGCTCTCCGTCTTCCGCTGGGAGCGGTCCGGGACGGTCATGGCCATCCGCTGAGCCCCGGGGCTGTGGCACTGTGCCGGGTGAACCGGCAGAGTAGGGGCCATGACTGTGCGGACTGTGGCCATGCTGACCGCGGGCGGACTCGCCCCCTGCCTCTCCTCGGCGGTGGGCGGGCTCATCGAGCGCTACACCGAGGTCGCCCCTGATGTCCGGATCCTTGCCTACCGCAACGGGTATGCCGGGCTGCTGACCGGTGACCACGTCGAGGTCACCGACGACGTGCGCAAGAAGGCGCACCTGCTGCACCGCTTCGGCGGCAGCCCCATCGGGAACAGCCGGGTCAAGCTGACCAACGTCGCCGACTGCGTCAGGCGCGGCCTGGTCCAGGAGGGCCAGAACCCGCTCCACGTCGCCGCCGAGCAGCTCGAGAAGGACGGCGTGGACGTCCTGCACACGATTGGCGGGGACGACACCAACGGCACCGCAGCCGACCTCGCGGCCTACCTGCACGAGCACGGCTACGAGCTCACCGTGGTCGGCCTGCCCAAGACCATCGACAACGACGTGGTGCCGATCCGCCAGTCACTCGGCGCGTGGACGGCCGCCGAGCAGGGCGCCATCTTCGCCCGGAACATCGTCGCCGAGCACTCCTCGAACCCGCGCATGCTCATCGTCCACGAGGTCATGGGCCGGCACTGCGGGTGGCTGACGGCCGCGACCGCCAAGGCGCACCACGACTGGGTGCAGCAGCAGGAGTTCGCCGGCTGGCTGGAGAACGACGCCCGCCGCTGGGACGTCCACGGTGTGTACGTGCCCGAGCGGCCCTTCGACATCACCGCCGAGGCCGAGCGGCTGCGCTCGGCCATGGACGAGTTCGACGGGGTCAACCTGTTCCTGTCAGAGGGCGCGGGCATCAACGAGGTCGTCGAGGCCATGGAGGCGGCGGGCGAGGAGGTGACCCGCGACCCGTTCGGCCACGTCCAGCTCGACAAGGTCAACCCCGGGGCCTGGTTCGCCAAGCAGTTCGCCGCGCAGCTCGGGGCGGAGAAGGTGCTGGTGCAGAAGAGCGGGTACTTCTCGCGCTCGGCGGCGCCCAACGACGCCGACCTGGCACTGATCCGTCGGTGCACCGACCACGCCGTCGACTGCGGGTTGCGCGGCGAGAGCGGCGTCATCGGCGAGGACGAGGAGCGTGGCAACGAGCTGCGCGCGATCGAGTTCGACCGGATCAAGGGCGGCAAGGCGTTCGACACCTCGGTCGGGTGGTTCAACACCCTGCTCGCCGACCTCGGCCAGATCTAGCAGGGGGTCGCATGGCAGAACAGGCGGCCACCACGGCATACCGTCAGGCGCGGGACGCGCTGCTGTCCCTCCAGGGACAGCACGACCGGGCGCTGGCCGAGTTCCGCTGGCCCGACGTCGGCGAGCGGTTCAGCTGGGCAGTCGACTGGTTCGACGCCATCGCCCGCGGCAACGACGCCTGCGCCCTGTGGATCGTCGAGGAGGACGGCTCGGAGCAGAAGGTCAGCTTCGACGCGATGGCCCAGCGCTCCGACCAGGTCGCAGTCTGGCTCGAGGGCCTCGGCATCGGGCGTGGCGACCACGTACTGCTCATGCTCGGCAACCAGGTCGAGCTGTGGGAGACGATGCTCGCGGTCTTCAAGCTCGGCGCTGTCGTCATGCCGACGACCGCGGCACTGGGACCCGCCGACCTGCGCGACCGGATCGGGCGCGGAGGGGCGCGGGCCGTGGTGGCCAACGCCGCCGACGTCGGCAAGTTCGACGACGTACCCGGCGACTACTCGCGCATCAGCGTCGGCGAGGCCGACGGGTGGGCCGACCTCCGGGCGGCGGCCGACCACGAGGCCGTCCCGGTCGACCACCCGGGGACGGT
>DASULG010000075.1:0-19783 GCA_036278335.1 Pedococcus sp. | reverse complement strand
CGCCGGTTCAACGCACCGTATGCCGTGCCCATCCACGATGCGCTCCTGAGCGACCGGGGCCGGACGCTCTACCTCACCCAGGCCGGCAACCTGGGCGGACGCGAGACGCAGATCCGCGACCTGTCCAGGGGCGATCCCGAGGAGTTCCGCGCGTAGCCCGCGCCGTGTCGCGCGCCGTGTCGCGCGACCCTCGGACCAGGGGTGTCGCGCCCGGTGTAGCGTCCCGCACATGAGTGGGGGAGCAGTGCAGGGGACCGAGCCGGCCGTGCGGGTACGCGGGCTCACCAAGCGATTTGGGCAGACGCTGGCCGTCTCGGGCATCGACCTCGATGTCCCTCGCGGCTCGTTCCTCGGACTGGTTGGACCCAACGGGGCAGGGAAGACCACCACGCTGTCCATGGCGACGGGCCTGCTCCGTCCTGACGAGGGCAGCGTCGAGGTGCTCGGCCACGATGTGTGGGCCGACCCGGTGGCGGCCAAGAAGCGTATCGGGATCCTGCCCGACGGCCTGCGGCTGTTCGATCGGCTCACGGGCCTGCAGCTGGTGACCTACGCGGGCCTGCTGCGGGGCATGGACCGGTCCGAGGTCGTCGAGCGCGCGGGCGAGCTCATCGCCGCACTCGGCCTCACGGACGCCTCCGACAAGCTCGTCGTCGACTACTCCGCCGGCATGACGAAGAAGATCACGCTCGCGTGCGCCCTCGTCCACGGCCCACGCCTGCTCGTGCTGGACGAGCCCTTCGAGGCGGTCGACCCGGTCTCCGCGCGCACCATCCGCGGCATCCTGGCGCGGTTCGTCGACGGCGGTGGCACCGTGGTGCTCTCCAGCCACGTGATGGATCTCGTCGAGCGCATCTGCACTGACGTCGCCATCATCGCGGGGGGCGTCGTGCGGGCGGCGGGGCCACTCGACCAGGTGCGTGCCGGGCTCAGCCTCGAGGACCGGTTCGTCGACCTCGTGGGCGGTTCGACCGAGGTGGAGGGCCTGGCGTGGTTGCACACCTCGTCCGACTGAAGCTGCAGCTGCTGCGCAACGGCCTGCGCCGAAGCCCCGCGGCGCTGGTGGGCCTTGCCGTGGGAGCCATCTATGGCGGCGGGCTCCTGGCCCTGGTCGTCGGTGGACTCGTGGTGCTGCGCTTCCAGGGCGACGTCGCGCTGGTGCGCACTGCGGTGACCCTGGGTGGGGCCGCGCTGGTGCTGGCCTGGGCCGTCGTGCCCGTCCTGGTGTTCGGGACGGACCCCACTCTCGACCCGGGTCGCTTCGCGACGTTCTCGGTGCCGGAGCGGCAGCTGGCGGTGGGGCTGGCCGGCGCGGGGCTCATCGGGCTGCCTGGCCTCGCCACGGTGCTGCTGGTCGCGGCCACGTTGGTCACCTGGTCGCGCACCGTTCCCGGCCTCGTGGCCGCAGCCCTCGGCGGGGCAGCGGGGATCGCGACCTGCGTCCTGCTCAGCCGGATCATCACGTCGGCGGCGGCCGCGGCGCTCAGCACCCGGCGCGGACGTGACGTGCTCGCCATGGCGGGCTTCGCCGCGCTGCTCTCCTTCGGCCCCGTGGTCAGCCTCACCGGCAGCCGTGAGCTCAGCACCCACGACCTGGCCGGCCTCACCACTGCGGTCGGATGGTCGCCGCTGGGCTGGGCGTGGGCGGCGCCCGGTGACCTCACCCAGGGCCGGAACGCCCAGGGACTGGTCCGGCTCGCCCTGGCCGTGCTGCTGGCCATCGTGCTGCTGCGGCTGTGGCAGCGCCAGCTCGCCGCCATGGTGCGCGACCCGCGAGGCGCGTCTGCCGCGTCCGAGGGCGGCGGACACGGCGGCCTGGGGCTGCTGGGCCGGCTCCCGGGCACGCCCCTGGGGGCGGTCGCCGCGCGTTCGGCGCTCTACTGGCGACGCGACCCCCGCCTGAACTTCCCGGCGGTGATCACGTCCCTGCTCCCCGCCGGGCTGGTGCTGGCGTGGCATTTCGGAGACTCCGAGCTTGCCCTGGTCGGCATGCCCCTGGTCTGCGCGTACCTGCTCGGCTGGGGTCAGCACAACGACGTGGGCTACGACTCCACGGCCTTCTGGCTCCACGTGGCCTCGGGCGTCGACGGGACCAGCGACCGGGTCGGGCGGCTCTTCCCGTCCATGGCGCTCGGTGCCGTCCTGGTGCCCGGCTACGCCTTGGCCGGGAGCGCCCTCGGCGGACGGTGGGACCTGCTGCCCGCCACGTTGGGGGTCGGCCTGGCGCTGCTGCTGTCGGGCTTCGCCGTCGCCTCCGTCACCAGCGCCGTGAAGCAGTACCCCGTGCCCGCCCCGGGTGAGAGCCCCTTCGCCACCCCGCCCGGGGGCGCGGGCATCACCCTCCTCGTGCAGGCCGTGGTCGGGATGAGCGTCCTGGTCCTGGCGCTGCCCGCGCTCGGCCTCGGGGCCCTGGCCTGGTTCGGTCACGGCTGGGCCGCCTGGGGCGCCCTCGCCCTCGGACCCACCCTCGGTGCCGTCGTCATGGTGCTGGGCGTGCGCCTCGGTGCGCGCCTGTTCGAGCAGCGCGGGCCCGAGCTGCTCCAGGACCTCGTCACGGTGCGTTGAGGGCGCTCGGCGGTGTGCCGCGGCGTCGGCGCCGCGGCGGCATGCCGGCCGTCCTCGTCAGGCCGACTGGGTGGCGAGATAGGCCGCCCCGATGATGCCGGCCCGGTTCTCCAGCCGGGCGGGGACGATCGGGGTGCGCAGGCTCAGGAGCGGCAGGAACCGGTCTGCCTTCTTGGAGACGCCGCCGCCGACGACGAAGAGGTCGGGCCACAACAGCGCCTCCAGGTGGCTGTAGTACTTCTGCAGCCGGGACCCCCACTTCTCCCATGAGAGGTCCTCAGCCTCGCGCGCGCCGTGCGAGGCCCGGCTCTCGGCGTCGCGGCCGTCGATCTCGAGGTGGCCGAGCTCGGAGTTGGGGATGAGCACCCCGTCGTGGATGAGCGCGGTCCCGATACCGGTGCCCAAAGTAGTGAGGATGACAAGGCCCTCATGGCCGCGCGCCGCCCCGTAGTACATCTCGCCGACCCCGGCCGCGTCGGCGTCGTTGACGACGACCACCGGGTGGTCGAGCAGGTCGTGCAGGTGCCTCTCGGCGTCGAAGCCGATCCACTCCGGGTCGATGTTGGCGGCTGAGCGCACCACGCCGTGGGTCACGACGCCCGGGATCGTCACGCCGATGGGCGCGTGACCGTGGGCTCCGTCGAAGCGCTCCACGATCTCGGCGATGACCTCACAGACGGCCAGCGGCGAGGACACCGCGGGTGTCTCGATGCGGATCCGCTCCGCCGCGAAGTCGCCGCGGTCGAGGTCGACGGGCGCGCCCTTGATGCCGCTGCCCCCGACGTCGATGCCCAGGGCGATACTCGTGCCAGCCATGCCGTTCCCCTCTGTGGTCGCCTGTCAGGGCAGCGTGAGGATCTCGTTGCCGCTCTCGGTGATCAGGATGGTGTGCTCGAACTGCGCCGAGCGCCTGCGGTCCTTGCTCACGACGGTCCAGTCGTCGTCCCACATCTCCCACTCGTGCGTGCCGAGGTTGAGCATGGGCTCGATGGTGAACGTCATCCCGGGCTCGATGACCGTGTTGTAGCCCGGCGCCGCGTCGTAGTGGGGGACGATCAGCCCCGAGTGGAACTCGGTGCCGATGCCGTGCCCGGTGAAGTCGCGGACGACCCCGTAGCCGAACCGCCGGGCGTAGGACTCGATGACGCGCCCGACGACGTTGATCTCGCGGCCGGGGAGTGCCGCCTTGATGCCGCGCATCATCGCCTCACGGGTGCGCTCCACGAGCAGCCGGGACTCCTCGTCGACGTCGCCGCACAGGTAGGTGGCGTCGGTGTCGCCGTGCACCCCGCCGATGAACGCGGTGATGTCGATGTTGACGATGTCGCCGTCCTCGAGGCGGCGGCTGTCGGGGATCCCGTGGCAGATGACCTCGTTGACGGAGGTGCACAGCGACTTCGGGAAGCCGCGGTAGCCGAGCGTGGAGGGGTAGGCGCCGTGGTCGAGGAGGAACTCGTGCCCCACCCGGTCGATCTCGTCGGTGGTCACGCCCGGGGCGATGACCGCGGCAGCGGCCTCCATCGCCTGGGCGGCGATGCGGCTGGCGACCCGCATCCGCTCGACGGTCTCGGCGTCCTTGACCTCCGGGTCGTGGTTGCGGGCCGGGGCGGGACGGTCGACGTACTCGGGCCGCGGGATCGAAGCGGGGACCGGGCGCCGCGGGGACACGACCCCGGGCGCAACACTTGCGTAGGTCAGCGGCATACGGTGGAGTCTAGGCAAAGTGCACGGCTGTCGACATGGAGGACCCTCGTGGCGTACTGGTACAACGTGGAAACCGGCAAGGTCGAGACGGACGAGACCAAGGGCCAGGCCGATGACCTGATGGGTCCCTATGCCACCGAGGACGAGGCGTCCCGCGCGCTCGACATCGCCCGCCAGAAGACCGAGCGCTGGGACGAGGCAGACCGAGCCTGGGAGGGCGAGGACGACTGAGGCGGCGGCGACTCCGCCGACCAACCCGGCGGCTCAGTCGTTGAGCCGGTGCAGGCTGACGACGTAGCCCGTCGAGGGCCTCCACGGCTCCTTGTCCCAGGACCCGTACCGGCGCAGGAACGACAGGCCGGCGACGGTGCAGGCGCGGTCGTAGTCCTCGAGAGCGGTGACCGGTATGCCGGGCGGCAGGTGGGCAGCGTCGAGCCCGAACCCGGCGACGACGAGCCCGCCGGGCTCGAGGTGGGCGGCGACGCGCTCCATGGCCTGGAGCAGCGTGCCTGGGGCCAGGAGTGGGATGACGTTGCCTGCCAGTACGACCAGCTGGAAGGCCTGGGCGCGCAGCTGCATCCGGCTCAGGTCCTGGCACACCCACACGGTTGAGGGGTCGCGCTGCTGGGCGACGGCGACCATGGCGGCGTCCGCGTCGACACCGACGCAGTGGTAGCCCAACCGGGTCAGCTGGATGGCCACCCGGCCGGTGCCGCAGCCCGCGTCGAGGACCCGGGCCGGTGGCGCGACCAGGGACGCGACCAGCGCCGCCTCCCCGTGCACGTCGAGTCCCTGCGCAGCCAGCTCGTCGAAGCGCTGTTGGTATGCCGTTGCCGCACCGATCCCGCCGGAGACCTCGGACCACCGCGTGCGCGGCTCGCTCTCGGTGATCGGCAGCTCGTCGTCGCTCATGGGCTGAGGATAGATCCGCTGGGGAGGCCGGGGAGGCAGGGGAGGCAGGGGAGGGGGCGGAGGTCCGGTGCGGCCGCGGGACAGTGCGCTCGGGCCCGAACAGCGTCCAGGGTCACCGGGTGAGCTTCGGCAGCACGTCGCGCCCGAACACCTCGATCCACTCGCGCTGGTTGCGGCCGACGTTGTGCAGGTACACCCGGTCGAACCCGAGGTCGACGTAGCGCTGGATCTCCGCTCGGTGCAGGTCGGGGTCGGCGGAGATGACCATCCGGCCGTCGAAGTCCTCGGCTCGCACCAGCTTGGCCATCTGCTCGAACTCGAACGGGGAGCGGATGTCGGCCTTGGGGAACTTCATGCCGCCGTTGGGCCACTCCGTCATGGCGTTGGCCAGGGCCTGCTCGTCGGTGGCGGCCCACGACAGGTGCAGCTGGAGGATGCGCGGCATCCGGCTGGGGTCCTTGCCCGCCTCGCGGGCGCCCTCCTCGAACTTCGCGAACAGGCCACCGATCTTCTCCAGCGGGGCGCCGACCGTGATGATGCCGTCGGCAAGCCGGCCGGTCTTCTTGGCGTTGATCGGCCCCGCCGTCGCCACGAGCACCGGCGGCGCCTGCTCCGGCATGGTCCACAGACGGGTCGTCTCCATCCTGAAGAACTCGCCGGCGAACTTGGTGTCCTTGCCCTTCGAGGAGGCGGTGAAGAGCTGGTTGACCAGCTCGATGGCCTCCCACAGCCGGCGCGAGCGCTCACCGGCCTCTGGCCAGTAGCCCGGGACGACGTGCTCGTTGAGCGCCTCGCCGGTGCCCAGGCCGAGCCAGGAGCGGCCGGGGTTCAGGGCTTCCAGCGTCGCGGCGGCCTGGGCGACGATCGCGGGGTGGAACCGGAAGGAGGGGCAGGTCACGCCAGGCCCGAGGTCACCGCGGGTCCGCTCGCCCACGGCGGCAAGGACGTTCCAGACGAAGGACGCCTGGCCCTGCTGCGGCACCCACGGCTGGAAGTGGTCTGCCGCCATGCAGCCGGAGAAGCCGTGCTCCTCGGCGAAGGCGGTCAGGTCCACGGCCTCACGCGGGTGGAACTGTTCCAGCATCGCGGCGTAGCCGATCGTCAGCGACCCGTCGGGCGTCATGGCATGGGTGCGGTCCGTCATCCGGTCAGTCTTGCAGGCACCGTGTCCGCGCGGGTGTGGGGATGAGAGTCTGCGCGCATGCAGAGGGAGCTGAGCGCAGCGGAGCGGCGTGTGCTGGACGCGATCGACGAGCACCGGATCCTCGATGACCTGCGCGAGCTGGTGGCCATTCCCTCGGTTGGCGGCACGCCGGCCGAGGCACAGGCCCAGGACTGGTGCGGCGAGCGCCTGCGGGGGATGGGTCTGGCGGTCGACCAGTGGGACATCGACGTCGACGCCGAGCGGCGGGCCGAGGGGTTTCCCGGCATGGAGGTCGAGAGGGAGGGCGCGCGCGGCTGCGTGGCTGTCCTCGCCGGGACTGCGGCCCCGAGCCACGCAGCCGCGCCCCCGGCACTGGCGCTCTGCGGGCACACCGACGTCGTGCCCACCGGCGACCTGGCCCGGTGGACGGCCGCCGAACCGTTCCAGCTCAGGGTCGAGGGCGGGACCGCGTTCGGGCGCGGAGCCTGCGACATGAAGGGGGGCCTGGCCGCTGCCCTGGGGGCCGTGGGCGCTGTCGCCGCCACGGGCCTGGAGCTGGCCAGACCCCTGGCGGTGCACGCGGTGAGCGGCGAGGAGGACGGGGGCCTGGGCGCGTTCGCGACGCTGCGGCGCGGGCACCGGGCCCAGGCCTGCGTCATCGCCGAGCCGACTGGCGGGGCGGCCGTGCCCGCCAACGCGGGGTCGCTGACCTTTCGGATCGAGGTGGAGGGACGGGCCACCCACGGCTCCACCCGCGCGCTCGGGGTGAGCGCGATCGACCTCTGGGAACCGGTCCAGGCGGCCCTGCGCCAGCTGGAGGCGGAACGCAACGCCCATGTGCCGCAGCCGTTCTCGCACCTCGACCCGGCCTGGCCGATCTCCGTCGGCATCCTCAGGTCGGGGGACTGGGCCAGCACCGTGCCCGACCGCCTGGTGGCGGAGGGCCGCTACGGCGTGCGGCCAGGTGAGTCGCTGGAGGACGCGCGGGCCGCCTTCCAGCGAGCGGTCGCCGGCGCCGAGTCGCAGCACCCGTGGCTGCGGGACCACGCCGTCGCCGTCACCTGGCCGGGAGGGGCCTTCGCCCCGGGCGCTCTACCGGACGGCGACCCCCTGCTGGCTGACGTCGTCGCCTGTGTGGTCGACCAGGGAGGTGCCGTGCCAGCGGTCCACGGCGCCCCCTATGGATCCGACCTGCGGCACTACGCCGCGGCCGGAGTGTCCACGCTGCAGTACGGCCCTGGGGAGGTGCGCTTCGCCCACGCCGTCGACGAGCAGGTGGAGGTGGCCGAGATCGTCCGCTGCGCCAGGGTCTATGCCCTGCTCGCGCTGCGGCGCTGCGGCATCAGGGACTGAGGCGCAGGCGTCGGAGAGCACCGGACTTCCGCGGGGCCGGCCAGCTGGCGGCCCGGCTAGTCCTCGAACGAGTGCTCAGCGGCCGGGAAGACGCCGGAGGCGACCTCCGCGGCATACGTCCTCGCGGCCTGGGACAGGACGCCGCGCAGGTCGGCGTACTTCTTCACGAACCGCGGTGCCCTGCCGCCGCGCAGGCCGGCCATGTCGGACCACACCAGGACCTGCGCGTCGCAGTGTGGACCCGCGCCGATACCGATGGTGGGGATCGAGAGCACCTCGGTGACCCGGGCCGCCAGGGAGGCGGGCACCATCTCCATGACGACGGCGAAGCACCCCGCCTGCTCGAGGGCCACTGCGTCGTCGACGAGGGCGTCCGCGGAGTCTCCGCGGCCCTGGACCCGGTAGCCGCCCAGGACGTGCTCGCTCTGGGGGGTGAAGCCGACATGGCCCATCACCGGGATGCCCGCGCGGACCAGGAGCTCGACCTCGGGGACCATCGCCTTGCCGCCCTCGAGCTTGACGGCGTGGGCCAGGCCCTCCTTCATGAAGCGGGTGGCGGTCCCTAGCGCCTGCTCCGGGCTGGCCTGGTAGGAGCCGAAGGGCAGGTCGGCGACGACCATCGCTCGCCGGCTTGCGCTCGTGACCGCCTTGACCAGGGGGAGCAGGTGCTCCACGGTGACCGGCACCGTGGTCTCGAAGCCGAAGACGTTGTTGCCCGCGGAGTCGCCGACGAGCAGCACCGGTATTCCGGCCTCGTCGAAGATCTCGGCGGAGTACTGGTCGTAGGCCGTGAGCATCGCCCACTTCTCGCCCCGCTCCTTCATGGCCTGCAGGTGCGGAACCCGCACCCGGCGGACCGGCGCGGCCCCGACCGCGGGCTGCGGTCCTGAGCCGTAGGGGGCGGCGGTCTCGCCTGCGGCGGTGGAGTCGCTCATGACAGGGATCCTAGGGCGACTCAGGAGTCCTGCTCGCGCCAGCGGCTGGTGATCGGCAGCCGTCGGTCCCGTCCGAAGGCGAGGGCGGAGATCTTGGGCCCGGGCGCGAACTGACGTCGCTTCCACTCGGCGCGGTCGACGAGCGAGACCACGCGGTCGACGGTCGCCTCGTCGAACCCCGCCTCGATGAGCTGCGCGCGCCCCCGCGCCCCGGAGACGTAGAGCTCGAGGATCGCGTCAAGGGTCTCGTAGGGCGGCAGGGAGTCCTGGTCGACCTGCCCGGGACGCAGCTCCGCAGACGGCGGCTTGGTGATGGAGCTCGGCGGGATCGGCGGCGTCTGGCCCATCCGCTCGGCCTCGGCGTTGCGCCAGGTGGCCAGCTGCCACACCAGCGTCTTCGGGACGTCCTTGAGCGGCGCGAAGCCGCCGACGCTGTCGCCGTAGATCGTGGAGTACCCCGTCGCCAGCTCGGACTTGTTGCCGGTGGCCAGGGTGAGGTGCCCCTCCTGGTTGGACAGGCCCATGAGGATGACCCCGCGGCAGCGGGCCTGCAGGTTCTCCTCGGCCACCCCCGTCAGCGCGAGGTTGGCGAGGAACGCCTCGACCATGGGCTTGATGGGCTGGACGCGGTAGTGCAGCCCGGTCCGCGTGGCCAGGTCGGCGGCGTCGTCCTTGGAGTGCTCCGAGGAGTACTCGCTCGGCATCGAGACAGCGTTGACGTTCGTGGCGCCAAGCGCATCGCAGGCGATGGCAGCCACGAGGGCAGAGTCGATGCCGCCGGAGAGGCCGAGCACGACCGAGGACATGCCGTTCTTGCGCACGTAGTCCCGCAGCCCGAGGACCAGCGCCTCGTAGACCTCGCCCACCGGATCGAGGCGCGGCGCCTCGGGAGCCGACCGCGCGGGATACGCAGGGGCCGGCTCCTCGCTGACCGACGTGAACACGACACCCTCGGTGGCGTCAGTGGGGTCGAAGGTCGACTCGGCGAGGTCGAGGTCGAGCACCAGGAGGTCCTCAGCGAACTGCGGACCCCGGGCCAGGACGCTGCCGTCGGCGCCGACCACGATCGAGTCGCCGTCGAAGACCAGCTCGTCCTGGCCGCCGACGAGGTTGAGGTAGGCCAGGGCGCACCCGGCTTGTCCCGCGCGACGGGCCGCGAGCTCCAGGCGGGTGTCGTCCTTGTCGCGCTCGTACGGCGAACCGTTGAGCACGAGCAGCAGCTCGGCGCCGGCCTCGCGCGCCATCGACACCGGCCCACCCTCCTGCCAGATGTCCTCGCAGATGGCCAGGGCCACGTCGACGTCACGGACGCGCACCACGGCCAGGTCGTGTCCGGGTGCGAAGACGCGCGCCTCGTCGAAGACGCCGTAGGTCGGCAGGTGGTGCTTCGCGTAGCGCGCGACGACGCTGCCGCGGTGCAGGACGGCGGCGCAGTTCTGGGGCAGCTCCCGGCTGGGGTCGGTGTCGAGGGCACCGGCCGCCGCGCGGTCGAGGTAGCCCACCACGACGGGCAGGTCGCCCAGGCCGTCGGCGTCGAGGTCTGCGGCGAGACGGGACAGGGCCGTCCGGGAGGCGTCGACGAACGACGTTCGCAGCGCGAGGTCCTCGACGGGATAGCCGGTCAGGGCCATCTCGGGAAAGGCAACCAGATGTGCTCCGGCCTCAGCGGCCTTGGCGGTCCACAGACGGACCATCTCAGCGTTGCCCACGAGGTCACCGACGGTGGCGTTGACCTGGGCGAGGGCGAGTCGAAGTTGCGCCATGACCGCACCCTATCCGCGCCGGGCGCGGCCCCCGGCGGCAGCGGTGTCGCGCTCGGGACTGGTGCAGCTGCCGACCGTTCGACACTTTTTAACAACTCGTTATCTCCATTTCGGTGAAATAGAGCGACTTGTCGTGCTTCGATCGCCAACTGTGTGCCAAGTGTGGCCACGAACATCACTGGAGGATCTGTGAAGAGACGTCACATCAGCGTCCTGTCAGGCGTTGCGGCTGCAGCCGTTGCGCTGACCATGGCGCCAGCCCAGGCACAGGCAATCCCTGTGCAGGGCGACAGGGAGCAGAAGGCTGCGAACCGCGCTCACGACCTGCCCAACCCTCTCGGCGACGCCCAGCGCGCACTGCGCCAGGAAGCGATCAACAAGCTGATCAAGGGCCAGGCGACCACGGAGACCCGGGGGGGCCAGCGCGTCATCACCATCAAGGGGAGCACGAAGGCGAAGAAGGGGAGCAAGGCCGCCAAGGACCGCTACGTGTCCTGGCCCACCAACCGTGAAGAGGACATCTTCACGATTCTCGCCAACTTCGGCGACCAGACCCTGCCCACGCAGGGCGGCACCGCCGGCCCCGTGCGCAACCAGATCCCTGCTCCTGACCGGAACTGGGACGGCAACGCCACCGACAACAACTCCACGTACTGGGTCTCGGACTTCAACCGGGCCCACTACCAGGACATGATGTTCGGCAGTGGGGAGTCGTTCAAGGACTTCTACCAGAAGCTGTCCAACGGGCGCTTCCTGGCCAAGGGTGACGTCTCCGACTGGGTGACGGTTCCCTACAACGAGGCCCGCTACGGCCACAACCCCGTTGAGGGCGACGGCACCTCCGAGGCCGGTGGCTACTGGAACTTCGTCAAGGACACCGCCACCGCCTGGTACAACGCTGAGAAGGCGGCCGGCAAGAGCGACGCCGACATCGCCACCTACCTCAGCCAGTTCGACAAGATCGACCGCTACGACTTCGACGGCGACGGCAACTTCAACGAGCCCGACGGCTACATCGACCACTTCCAGGCGATCCACGCCGGCGAGGGCGAGGAGGCCGGCGGCGGTGCTCAGGGCGAGGACGCCATCTGGTCCCACCGCTGGTACGCCTACTCCAACAACGTGGGCAGGACCGGCCCGACCGGCAACCTGCTCGGTGGTGTGCCGCTCGGCACCTCCGGCATGTGGATCGGTGACTACACCACCGAGCCGGAGAACGGCGGTCTGGGTGTCTTCACCCACGAGTTCGGCCACGACCTCGGCCTGCCCGACCTCTATGACACCGCGGGTGGCGACAACACCACCGGTTTCTGGACCCTGATGTCCGGCGGCTCCTGGCTGAACCACGGCACCGACTCCATCGGCACCACGCCCGGCAACATGGGCGCCTGGGAGAAGCTGCAGCTCGGCTGGCTGGACTACAAGCAGGTGGACTACGGCACCGACGCCAACGTCAAGGTCGGCCCCGCCGACCGCGACAGCGCCAAGCTGCCGCAGGCGCTGCTCGTCAGCCTCCCGGACAAGACGGTCGTGACCGACTACAACACCCCGCACTCGGGTTCCTACGAGTGGTGGGGCGGCGCGGCCGACAGCCTCAACAACACCATGACCCGCACGATCGACCTGACCGGTGCGACGACGGCCAGCATCTCGGCCTGGACCTGGTACAACATCGAGAAGGACTACGACGCCCTGTACGCCGAGGCCTCGACGGACAACGGCGCGAGCTGGCAGCAGGTCGGGGACTTCCTCGACGGTGACAGCAGGACCTGGACCGAGAAGTCCTGGGACCTGAGCGCCTACAAGGGCCAGAGCATCCTGTTCCGGTTCCGCTACGCCACGGACGGCGGTCTGCACTACGAGGGCCCGTTCCTCGACGACATCGCCATCACCACTGACGGCACCGCCGCGACGGACGACGTCGAGACCGGCACCAACGGCTGGACCGCCGCTGGGTTCACTCGCATGGGTGGCTCCACGTCGGAGCAGGCGCAGCACTACTACCTCGCCGAGAACCGCGTCTACAGCGGCTACGACGCGACGCTCAAGACCGGGCCGTACAACTTCGGCTGGGCCTCGACCCGTCCCGACTGGGTGGAGCGCTTCCCGTACCAGAACGGCCTGCTGGTCTGGTACGTCGACGGTGAGTTCGGCGACAACAACACCTCCGTCCACCCCGGTGGCGGCCAGGTGCTGCCGGTCGACGCCCGCCCGGCGCCGATCAAGTTCCCGGACGGCGCCCGTCTGGGCAACCGTCGTCAGCCGTTCGACGCCACCTTCGGCCAGGAGCGGACCGACCGGGTGACCTTCCACCGCAACGGTGTCCCCACCACGGTGGCGCCGCAGCGGGCCATCCCGACGTTCAGCGACAGCGACCCGAACCGCTACTGGACCGCTGACAACCCGTGGGCCTCGGTCCAGGTTGCCGGCTCCGGCACCAACATCACGGTGGCGCAGACCAGCAACCGGGCGCAGGACATGCTGCTGACGGTCCGCTTCACCAAGTAGTCACGCACTGCACGCACGACAGGCGGGGCCCCGGGACGTTCCCGGGGCCCCGCTCGCGTGCCCGCGGACGGCGGGGCCTCGCCGGGCCCTAGGGTGGCTGCGTGGACTACGACGACGTCGTCATCGGTGCTGGGCACAACGGGCTCACGGCCGCGGCGTACCTCGCGCGCGCCGGCAGGCGCGTCCTCGTCATCGAGGCGGCCGACCATGTCGGTGGGGCGGCCGTCTCCGCCCAGGCTTTCGAGGGCGTCGACGCGCGGCTGTCGCGCTACTCCTACCTCGTCTCGCTCCTGCCTCAGCAGGTGATGGCCGACCTCGACCTCGACGTGCGGCTCATCCGGCGCCGCTACTCCTCGTTCACGCCCGTGCCGGGCGACCCGCGGCGCTCGGTCCTCGTCGACACCGGCGACGCGGCGTCGACGGCTCGAGCCTTCGCCGCCCTCACCGGCTCTGAAGGCGAGTACCGCGAGTGGGAGCGGTTCTACGGGCGGATGACCTCGCTCGCCCAGCGGCTCTTCCCCACGGTCCTGGAGCCGCTGAGGGCCTCGGGCGACGTGGCCTCCCTGGTGGGCGACGACCAGCTGTGGCACGCCCTCACGGAACGGCCCCTGGGCGAGCTCATCGAGCAGACCTTCGCGGACGACACCGTGCGGGGGATCGTCGCCACCGACGCCCTCATCGGCACGTTCGCGGACATGCGCAGCAGCGACCTGCGCCAGAACGTGTGCTTCCTCTACCACCTCATCGGCGGCGGCACCGGGGACTGGGACGTCCCAGTGGGCGGCATGGGCGCGGTGACCGACGCGCTGGCCCGCGCGGCCACTGCGGCGGGCGCCGACATCCGCACCGACACCGCGGCGCTGAGCGTCAGCCCCGACGGCGAGGTGGTGTGGGACGGCGGATCCGCTCGCGCCTCAAGGGTGCTGGCTGCCTGCGCACCTGCCGTGCTCAACGAACTTCTCGAGGCGGCCGGCGCGGACCCGGTGCCGACCGAGGCGGCGCCCGAGGGCGCTCAGCTGAAGGTGAACATGCTGCTGTCGCGGCTGCCGCAGCTCAAGGACCCCGCAGCCGACCCGGCTGCGGCCTTCGCCGGGACGTTCCACATCAACGAGGGCTACCAGCAGCTGCAGGACGCGTATGCCGCGGCCGCGGCCGGGCACGTGCCGCGGGTCCCGCCCTGCGAGATCTACTGCCACAGCCTCTCCGACCGCAGCATCCTCGGCGGCGACCTGGCCTCGTCGGAGGCTCAGACGCTGACGCTCTTCGGGCTGCACATGCCGGCGCGGCTCTTCCGCGAGGACCACGACAACATGCGCGACCTCGCCCTGAGCCACACCCTGGAGTCGCTGAACTCCGTCCTGGCAGAGCCGATCCAGGACGTCCTGATGCGCGACCCGTCGGGCGCCTACTGCCTCGAGGCCAAGACCCCGGTCGAGCTCGAGCGCGACATCGGCCTCCCGGGCGGCAACATCTTCCACCGCTCGCTGCAGTGGCCTTGGGCCGAGAGGTCCGGGGAGGTCGGCACGTGGGGCGTGGAGACGCCGCATGAGCGGGTCCTGATCGCGGGTGCCGGCGCGCGCCGCGGCGGCGGCGTGTCCGGCATACCTGGTCACAACGCGGCCCAGGCCGTTCTCCGTGCGTGACACGGGTGTTCGCGTAACCCGGGCGAAACAGAACTAGGGCAGGATTCGACACATGGATCGTCAGCAGGAGTTCGTCCTCCGCACCATCGAGGAGCGCGACATCCGCTTCGTGCGGCTGTGGTTCACCGATGTGCTCGGGACGCTCAAGTCCGTGGCCGTCGCGCCCGCCGAGCTCGAGGGTGCGTTCGCGGAGGGCATCGGCTTCGACGGGTCGGCCATCGAGGGCTTCGCCCGTGTCTACGAGGCCGACATGCTGGCCAAGCCGGACCCCTCGACGTTCCAGGTCCTGCCGTGGAGGGGCGACAGCCCGGGCACGGCGCGGATGTTCTGCGACATCACCCTGCCGGACGGCACACCGAGCTGGGCCGACCCGCGCCACGTCCTGCAGCGCGCGCTGGGCAAGGCAGCGGACCTCGGCTTCACCTTCTACACCCACCCCGAGATCGAGTTCTTCCTCTTCAAGCAGGGGTTCAGGCCGGGCGAGCGCCCCGAGCCGGTCGACCAGGCGGGGTACTTCGACCACGTGCCGCACGGCACCGGGCACGACTTCCGCCGCGCCGCGATCACCATGCTCGAGTCGATGGGCATCTCCGTGGAGTTCAGCCACCACGAGGGCGCCCCGGGGCAGAACGAGATCGACCTGCGCTACGCCGACGCCCTCTCGACCGCCGACAACATCATGACGTTCCGCACGGTCATCAAGGAGGTCGCGCTCGAGCAGGGCATCTTCGCCTCGTTCATGCCCAAGCCCTTCTCGGAGCACCCCGGGTCGGGCATGCACACCCACATGTCGCTCTTCGACGGTGAGAGCAACGCCTTCTACGAGGCCGGCGCGCCGTACCAGCTCTCCAAGGTGGGCCGGCAGTTCATCGCGGGGCTGCTGCGCCACGGGGCGGAGATCACCGCCGTGACCAACCAGTGGGTCAACTCCTACAAGCGGCTCTGGGGCGGCGGCGAGGCACCTGCCCACCTGACCTGGGGGCACAACAACCGCAGCGCGATGGTGCGGGTCCCCATGTACAAGCCGCTCAAGGGGCAGAGCAGCCGCGTCGAGGTCCGCACCCTCGACGCCGCGTGCAACCCCTACCTCGCCTTCGCCGTGCTCCTCGCGGCCGGTCTCAAGGGCATCGAGGAGGACTACGAGCTCCCGGCCGAGACCGAGGACGACGTGTGGGGCCTGACCGGCTCGGAACGCCGGGCCATGGGCATCGAGCCGCTGCCCTCGACACTGCACGAGGCCATCTCGGTCATGGAGCGCAGCGACCTCGTGGCCGACGCCCTGGGCGAGCACGTCTTCGACTTCTTCCTGCGCAACAAGCGCGCCGAGTGGGAGGACTACCGGGGCGAGATCACCCAGTTCGAGCTCGAGCGGTACCTGCCCGGACTCTGAGGCGGCACCGGCACTGCGACCGCCCCCCGTTAGGTTGGTGCCGTGACACGCGCCCGCCAGAGCTCCCGCTCGGCTGCCCTCGCCCGCCTCGGGTTCGCCGACGGCGCCCGGGCCGAGCAGCTCCTCGAGGACCGGGCACTCGGCGGCCTCGTCGACCCCTTTGACGACACCTTCAGGGACGGCCTGCCCGACGCCCTCGGGCTCACGGCAGACCCGGACCTCGCGCTGCTCAGCCTCGTCCGGCTCATGGAGGCCGTCCGGGCCGGCGAGCTGCAGCGGCGCGACGCCGAGACGGGCCCCTCCGCCGACGTGCGTCGGCTCGTCGCCGCGCTGCGCCACCCGGGGGCCGAGCGCGACCGGCTGCTGGCGGTCCTCGGCGCGTCCACGGCTCTCGCGGACCACCTCGTGGCCCACCCCGAGCACTGGCGCAGCGTCACCGAGGCCCGGCCCCGCACGGTCGAGGAGCGCACAGCCCATCTCGTGGAGGCCGTGCGCAGCCCCGCCGAGCACACGGCATACGACGCGCTGCGCATCGCCTATCGGCGCGAGCTGCTCGGCATCGCCGCGCTGGACCTCACTTCGGCCGAGGCCACCGCGACCCTCCCGGACACGGCAGCCGCCCTCGCGGACCTGGCCGAGGCGGCCCTCGAGGCCGCGCTCGTCATCGCCCAGACCGAGGTCGGCGAGCAGGCGGACTGCTGCCGGCTGTCGGTCATCGGCATGGGCAAGACCGGCGGCCGGGAGCTGAACTACGTCAGCGACGTCGACGTCATCTTCGTGGCGGAGCCGGCGGACGGCGCGGACGAGACCACGGCGCTCGCCACTGCCACGGCGCTGGCCACCCACCTGATGCGCGCCTGCTCCACCTCCACCGCCAAGGGCGTGCTGTGGCCCGTGGACGCGGCTCTGCGCCCCGAGGGCAAGAGCGGCCCCCTGGTGCGCACGGTGGAGAGCCACCGGGCCTACTACGAGCGGTGGGCCAAGACCTGGGAGTTCCAAGCCCTCCTCAAGGCCAGACCCGTGGCCGGCGACCGGAAGCTGGGGGAGGAGTACCTCGCCGCCGTCGGCCCCATGGTGTGGCAGGCCGCGTCCCGGGAGGACTTCGTCGAGGACGTGCAGTCCATGCGCCGCCGGGTCGAGAAGCACGTCCCCGCGGCCGAGGCAGACAGGCAGCTCAAGCTCGGGCCGGGCGGCCTGCGGGACGTCGAGTTCAGCGTGCAGCTGCTCCAGCTGGTGCACGGCCGCGCCGACGACTCGCTGCGGTCCGGCACGACGCTCGAGGCCCTCGACGCGCTGGCCCGCGGCGGGTACGTCGGGCGCGAGGACGCCGCGGCCCTCGACGAGAGCTACCGCCTGCTGCGCACCCTCGAGCACCGGATCCAGCTCTACCGGCTGCGGCGCACCCACCTCATGCCGACCGCCGACGGCGACCTGCGCCGGCTCGGCCGGGGGCTGGGGGAGCGCCGCGAGCCCGTCGCCTCCGTGCTCGCCCGGTGGCAGCAGCACGCCCGTGAGGTCCGCCGCATCCACGAGCGGTTGTTCTACCGACCGCTCCTGGCGGCGGTCGCCAGGCTCAGCACCTCCGAGGCCCGGCTGGCGCCCGAGGCCGCACGGGAGCGCCTCGCCGCGTTGGGCTTCCGCGACCCCGCCGGCGCGATGCGCCACCTGGAGGCGCTCACCGCCGGGGTGAGCCGACGCGCCGCCATCCAGAAGACCCTGCTGCCGGTGATGCTCGGGTGGTTCGCGGACGAGGCCGATCCCGACGGAGGGCTGCTGGCCTTCCGCAAGGTGAGCGAGGACCTCGGGTCGACCCATTGGTACCTGAGGCTGCTGCGCGACGAGGGGTCCGCCGCCGAGCGGCTGGCCCACACCCTGGCCCGCAGCCGGTTCGCCGCCGACCTGCTCATGGGCGCGCCGGAAGCGGTCGCGGTGCTCGGCGACAGCGGCGGCCTGGCGCCGCGGCCCCGCGAGGACCTCACGCGCCGGATGGCCGCGGCCGCGGGCCGCAAGGACGACCCCGAGCGCGCCGTCCTCGCCGCCCGCGGGATCCGCCGCCAGGAGCTGTTCCGCATCGCCGTGGCCGACCTCACCGGCCAGCTCGACCTCGACGGGGTCGGCCGCGCCCTGACCGACCTGTCGGCGGCCCTGGTCGAGACCGGCCTCGAGGTCGCCCAGCGCCTGGTCGCCGAGCGTCGGGACCAGACCCTGTCGACCCGGCTGCTCGTGGTCGGCATGGGGCGCCTCGGTGGCGGCGAGTCCGGCTACGGCAGCGACGCCGACGTCATCTTCGTCCACGAGCCGGTGGAGGGGGCCTCCGAGGAGGTGGCCCAGGCCGAGGCGCTCGAGGTGGTCCAGGAGCTGCGCCGGCTGCTGTCCGCCCAGGGCCCCGACCCCCTGCTCGGCCTCGACGCCGACCTGCGTCCGGAGGGCAAGAACGGCCCGCTCGTGCGCAGCCTCGAGAGCTACCGCGCCTACTACGAGCGCTGGTCCCTGACGTGGGAGAGCCAGGCGCTGCTGCGCGCGTGTCCCATCGCCGGCGACGTGGACCTCGGTGCCCGGTTCACCGCCCTCATCGACCCGCTGCGCTGGCCGGAAGAGGGCCTCACCCCCAAGCAGGTCAGGGAGATCCGCACGCTCAAGGCCCGCATGGAGGCCGAGCGGCTGCCGCGCGGCGCCGACCCCAAGACGCACTTCAAGCTGGGCCGCGGGGGCCTGAGCGACGTCGAGTGGACCGTCCAGCTGCTCCAGATGCGCCACGCCCACGCCGTGCCGGGGCTGCGCACGACGGCCACCCTGCCGGCCCTGCAGGCAGCGTTGGAGGCAGGGCTGATCGAGCCGTCGCACGCCGAGGACCTCGGCGCCGCGTGGACGCTCGCCTCGCGGATGCGCAATGCCGCAGTCCTCTTCCGCGGGCGTCCCGTCGACGGCGTGCCATCGGACCTGAGAGTGGCCGACGGAGTCAGCCGGATCCTCGGTGGGGAGCCCGGCTCCGGGGGAGAGCTCGCGGAGACCTACCGGCGCGTGGCGCGACGCGCCCGGGCAGTTGTGCAGCTCGACTTTTACGACTCCCCCTAGCGAGGTACGGTCAGCCCCATGCGTCGAAGCAGTGGGGACAGCGTCGGGGTGCCCCCGATCGCGGCCGTCTTCAGGGCTCCGGCGTTCCTGCCTGTCTTCCTGGCCTCCTCGCTGTCGACCTGGGGCGACTACATCGCCCGCATCACGGTGGCAGCAGTGGTCTTCGAGCGCACCGGGTCGGCGGTGGCCACGGCCGCCACCTTCGCCGTCTCGCTGCTGCCCTCGGTGTTCGGGCGCATGCTCCTCTCGCCCTTCGCCGACCGCATGCCCTACAAACACGTCCTGATCTGCAGCCACCTGCTGCGCGCCACCCTGGTGGCGGCGCTGCTCGTGGCGGTGCTGGGCGGGACGCCCGTGGGCGTGCTGCTGGTGATCCTCTTCGTCCTCGAGCTCTGCGGCGGCCCCGCGGTGGCCGCGAGCCAGATCCTGCTGACCGACCTGTTCCCCGACCGGCGCCTCTACGCACGGGCGTTCGGGGTCGTCACGCTCGCCGAGCAGGTCAACCAGGCCATCGGCCTGGCCATCGGTGGACTTGTCGTCACCGCGACCAGCGCCACCCAGGGACTGCTCTTCGACCTCGGGACCTTCCTCGTGGCGGCCGCCGTCCTCACGTTTGCCGTGCAGCGCCGCGAGCCCCTGGCCCAGCCCCAGGAGGGCATCGCCGGCTTCGCCCGCGACGTGCTGGAGGGAGGCCGCCACCTCTTCAGCCAGCGGGTGCTCACCTCCCTGCTGCTGCTCAGCCTCACCAGCACCCTGGCCATGGCTGCCCCCGAGGCAGTGGCCATCCCCTA
>DASULG010000074.1:0-6568 GCA_036278335.1 Pedococcus sp. | reverse complement strand
CGTCGCGGTCAGCCTGACCAAGATCTGCAACGACCTGCGCTGGATGTCCTCCGGGCCGCGGGCCGGGCTCGGGGAGATCCGCCTGCCCGACCTGCAGCCGGGCTCGAGCATCATGCCCGGCAAGGTCAACCCGGTGATCTGTGAGGCCACGCTGATGGCCTGCGCGCAGGTGATCGGCAACGACGTCGCCATCACCACGGCCGGGGCAGCCGGCAGCTTCGAGCTCAACGTCATGCTCCCGGTGATGGCCAAGAACGTGCTGGAGTCGGTGGAACTGCTGAGCACCACCAGCAGGCTGCTCGCCGACCGCTGCATCGACGGCATCGAGGCCGACGCCCAGCGGTGCCGCGAGCTGGCCGAGAGCTCGCCGTCGATCGTCACCCCGCTCAACCGCTACATCGGGTACGAGGCCGCGGCCGCCGTCGCCAAGCAGTCGGTCAAGGAGCGGCGGACCATCCGCGATGTCGTCATCGACCGCGGGCACATCGGCTCGGGTGAGCTCACCGAGGAGCAGCTCGACGCCGCGCTCGACGTCCTGGCGATGACCCGCCCGGAGAAGGGCTGACCCAGCACCTGCGCCTCGCTCGAGCCTCCTGCCGGCTCAGTACCAGTGCGGCGAGCGGCTCTGCCACTGCGCCCAGGCGTTGCACGGGCTGCCGTAGGAGCTCTGGATGTACTTCAGGCCCCACTTGATCTGGGTGGCCGGGTTGTCGTGCCAGTCCGGGGCGATGGAGGCCATCTTGGAGCCGGGCAGCGACTGCGGGATGCCGTAGGCGCCCGAGGACGAGTTCGTCGCCTTGTAGTTCCACCCGCTCTCGCCCTCCCACAGGCTGTCGAGGCAGGAGAACTGGTCGTCGCCCCAGCCGTAGTCGGGCAGCAGCACCCGGGCGGCGGCCTTGGGGTCGGCCTGCGCCCGCGCGATGACCGCCTCGCGCTTCTTCTGGAGGGCCTCGCGCTCCTTGGCGCGGGCGGCCCTCTCGGCGACCTGCTTGCGGGCCTGGGCCGCGGCAGCCGCGGCGACCATCTGGTCCCGCCGGCCCTTCTCCTGCAGGGCCGCCCTGCTCGCGTTGGCCTGGTTGCGAGCCGAGGCGAGCTGGGCGTCGTTCTCGATCTGGGTGTTGGCCAGCTCGTTGGCCTGCTCGATGGCCTCGGCGCTGACGGTGAAGCCGGCTTGGCCCGTCTGGTGGCCGTCACTGGCCTGGTACCCGGCGGCGGTGGTCGCGACGACGGCCAGCCCGATGCTGGCGGTCACGGCGGGCCGGCGAAGCGCCCGCACCACGGAGCCGGTCGACCCGCGCAACGGCGCCGCGCGGTGGGCGGCGGTGCGCTGGGGGGTCGCAGCGTTGCGGTGCCGGCCGTTGTAGCCCTTGCTGCCGTCGCCGCGCGTTGCCATGTGTGCTTCCTCCAGCGCAGAAGCCACCCGCAGGTGGCTTCCCCGTTGCCGTTGCCATGTGGTTGCCGCCCTGCAGAGCGCGGGGCGGCGCGTTACCGAACCGAGATCTTAGCGCATCCAACCGACACAGAACGGACACCACGGAACAAGCAGCACGAGTGGGTGTGCTGCATCACATCCCGGACACGGCTGCGGCGCCCGGAGAACCGGGCGCCGCAGTCGTCGTCAGGGCCAGGTGGCTGGGCGTGGCCCTACACCTCCAGACCTTCGAGCAGGTCGGTGACCAGTGCCGCGATCGGACTGCGCTCGCTGCGCGTGAGGGTCACGTGGGCGAAGAGCGGGTGGCCCTTGAGCGCCTCGATGACCGCGGCCACCCCGTCGTGGCGGCCGACCCGGAGGTTGTCCCGCTGGGCCACGTCGTGGGTCAGCACCACCTTGGAGTTCTGGCCGATCCGGGAGAGCACGGTCAGCAGCACGTTGCGCTCGAGCGACTGGGCCTCGTCGACGATCACGAACGCGTCGTGCAGCGAGCGGCCGCGGATGTGGGTCAGGGGCAGCACCTCAAGCATGCCGCGGTCCATGACCTCCTCGACGACCTCGCGGGAGACCAGCGCGCCGAGGGTGTCGAAGACGGCCTGCGCCCAGGGGCCCATCTTCTCGGCCTCGTTGCCCGGCAGGTACCCGAGCTCCTGCCCGCCCACGGCATACAGAGGACGGAAGACGACGACTCGGCGCTGCTGGCGCCGCTCCATCACCGCCTCGAGGCCCGCGCACAGGGCGAGCGCGCTCTTGCCCGTGCCGGCCCGGCCGCCAAGGCTGATGATGCCGACGTCCGGGTCGAGCAACAGGTCAAGGGCGATGCGCTGCTCGGCACTGCGGCCGTGCAGCCCGAAGGCGTCGCGGTCGCCGCGCACGAGCCGCACCTGCTTGTCGGCGCCGACCCGCCCGAGGCCGCTCCCCCGGGGCGAGAGCAGCACCAGACCGGTGTGGCACGGCATCTCGGCCGCCTGCACGTGCTCGACCCGGCCGTGCTCGTAGAGGGCGTCCATCTCCTCGGTGGTGACGTCGAGCTCGTCCATGCCGGTCCAGCCGCTGTCGATGGCGAGCTCGGCGCGGTACTCCTCGGCGGCCAGTCCCACTGCCGAGGCCTTGACCCGCATCGGCAGGTCCTTGCTCACGATGGTCACGTCATGACCCTCGTTGGCCAGGTTCTTGGCGACCGAGAGGATCCGCGTGTCGTTGTCACCGAGGCGGAAACCGGCAGGCAGCGAGCTGGGGTCCGTGTGGTTGAGCTCGACGCGCAGCGTGCCGCCGACCTCCCCGACGGCGACCGGCGCGTCAAGCCTGCCCTCCTTGATGCGCAGGTCGTCGAGCATCCTCAGCGCGGTGCGCGCGAAGTACCCGAGCTCAGGGTGGTGGCGCTTGGCCTCGAGCTCGGTGACCACCACGATGGGCAGCACCACCTCGTGCTCGGCGAAGCGCAGCATCGCGCGCGGGTCCGACAGGAGCACCGAGGTGTCGAGGACAAACGTGCGGTATGCCGGCGGGGTGCCCCTGCGGGCCGGGGTGGGTTTGCGGCGCGGGCTGGCCGAAGCGGAGGAACTGCTGGGCTGACGGTTCGTGCTCGATGTCGAGGCCATCTCACTCCTTGGCACAGCGCGCGCTTCGGCGCGGTGCGCCTACTCGCGAACGAGGTGCCGGGACCGGGCCTTCCCACCGCGGTGGGGCCGGTGCCGGCCCTCCGCTCGGAGCTGCTCTCGCTCCATGTGATGGACCTCCCGAACGCGATGCGGGTGCTCCGCGTCACTGCCGACGGTACGACCAGTCGCGGCGCCACGGCGGCAATGTCTGCGCGTGTCGGCCGGAGTTCGCCCAGACGTCAACCGTTCGGCCGACCTCCCGGCGACGGCGCCGGGGCTAGGAGCCGAAGCGGCGGTTGCGCTCGGAGTAGGCCCGCAGGGCCCGCAGGAAGTCCACGTGGCGGAAGTCGGGCCAGTAGGCCTCGCAGAAGTAGAACTCGCTGTGCGCGCTCTGCCAGAGCAGGAAGCCCGAGAGCCGCTGCTCCCCCGAGGTGCGGATGACGAGGTCGGGGTCCGGCTGGCCCTTGGTGTAGAGGTGCTCGGCGATGTGCTCGACCTGCAGGCTCTCGGCCAGGTCCTCGATGCTCGTGCCGTTGGCGGCGTGGGCTGCCAGGAGCGAGCGCACCGCGTCGGTGATCTCCTGGCGGCCGCCGTAGCCGATGGCGACGTTGACGACCATGCCGTTGACATCGGCGGTGGCGTCCGCGCTCTCCTTGAGCTTGCGCGCGGTGTCGGCGGGCAGCAGGTCCGGCGAGCCGACCGGGTTGATGCGCCACCGACGCGTCTCGGCGAGGTCGGAGACGGCCGTCTCGATGATCGTCAGCAGGGGTGCGAGCTCGGAGGCCGGGCGGTGCAGGTTGTCGGTCGAGAGGAGCCAGAGGGTGACGACCTCGACTCCAGCGTCCTCGCACCAGCCGAGGAAGTTGGCGATGTTGTCGGCGCCGGCCTGGTGTCCCTCTTTGGTCCCGGCCCCGCGGGCCCGGGCCCAGCGGCGGTTGCCGTCCAGCATGACGCCGACGTGACGCGGGAGCGTTGCGCCCCTGAGGCTGCGGCGCAGGCGCCGCTCGTACGCGGCATACAGCAGGTCGCGCAGGGCCAAGAGGTCTCCTCGGTGGGTCGGGCGGCGGCAGTCCCCGCCCGGAACCGCCTGCCTTTAGCACACGGTACATCCGGACGCACCTACTGGGCGGTAACTTACGCTCGCGTAGGTTATGCTGGCCGCCATGGCCACGACACCTGCCCCTGACGAGCGCGGCACAGCCCACGCCGCCCACGCCGTGGCAGCCGCCGTCAAGCCCCGGCTGCGCGGCTGGCTGCACGCCGGCATGGTCCCCCTCACCCTTGCCGCGGGCATCGTCCTCATCGCCCTGGCGCCCACGACGTCCGCGCGCGTTGCCGCCGCGGTCTTCTCGGTGACTGCCTGGCTGCTCTTCGGGACCTCCGCGGTCTACCACCGCGGCAACTGGTCGCCGCGGGTCGCGGGCGTGCTCAAGCGCCTCGACCACTCCAACATCTTCCTCATCATCGCCGGCAGCTACACGCCGTTCGCCCTGCTGCTTCCCCACGACCAGGCGAAGACGCTCCTGATCCTCGTGTGGTCCGGAGCGATCGGCGGCGTGCTGTTCCGGGTGCTGTGGGTGCATGCCCCGCGCTGGCTCTACACGCCCATCTACGTCGCGCTCGGCTGGGTGGCGGTGTTCTACCTCGGGCCGCTGCTGCGCGCGGGCGGCCCAGCCATCGTCGGCCTGATCGCGGCCGGCGGGCTGCTCTACACGCTGGGCGCCCTCGTCTACGGCATCAAGCGGCCGAACCCGTCACCTCGGTGGTTCGGCTTTCACGAGATCTTCCACACGCTGACGATCGCTGCGTTCGCGGCGCACTACGTCGCCGCGTCGCTGACCGTCTACAGCCTCGGCGCCTAGCTGAGGCTCGGCGGCTAACCGCCCTGGGGGCGGGCGGTCTGCCAGAGGCCCATGAGGTTGCCCTCGCAGTCGTTGAAGTAGGCCATGAAGCCCATCTCGCCGACCGGCTGCCTGGCCAGCACGGTCGAGCCGCCCCGCTCGGCGACGGCCGCGAGGGTGGCGTCGATGTCGTCCACGTCGATGACGAGCACCGGGTGCTCCGTCGGTGCCTGGCGCCGCATCATCCCGCCGTTGATGTAGCCCGGTTCGCTCGACATCCCCTGCTCCGAGACCGGACCGGTGGTGACCATGGTGTAGTCCATGCCGGGCGCCTCCTCGAGCTTCCAGCCGAAGAGGCCGGAGTAGAACTCCCGCGCCCGTCCGGCGTCATCGTAGGGCACCTCGAAGTGGACGATGCGACCCGTCATGTGGACCTCCCCGATCGGCTGCGGCTCCCCTGCCACCTGCATCGTACGAGCGCCAGGGCGGCCCGTAAGCCGGTTCCGCGGGTCAGCGCTGGCGCGGGCGGGCGCCGGGGGCCCCCGAGGCGCCGGGCGCTCCGGGCGCTCCGGGTCCTCCGGGTCCCTGGCCCGTCTCAGGTCCGGCTCCGGGCTGCTGCTCACCGGCGACTGGGCCGTCGTCCTCCTGGGCAAGCCGGCCGGCGGCCTCCGCCTCGGCCTCCTCCTGGCGCTGCTGCGCGCGGTAGGACATCCGCCGCATCCGCGCGTTCATGTTGCGCATCAGCAGCCAGAGCGCGATGGCGAGCACGAAGAAGGCGATGAAGCCCCAGATGCCCGGGGAGACGGCCGTGCTGGGGGTGTTCACGAGGGGTCCTTCCGTCCGTCGTAGGCGATCGGGAGGTCGCCCTTGGTCGCCATGGCGTCGGCGGCTGCCACGTCAGGCAGCCCGGCGAAGAGCTCGTCCTCGACGGGCTCGATCGGCACGTACGAGATCGCGGCCTCGTACTCCTCCGTGGGCCACACCTGCTTCTGCACCTCACGAGGGACCCGGAAGAACGTGCCGTCGGGGTCGATCTGCGTCGCGTGGGCGAGCAGCGCCTGGTCGCGCTGTTCGAAGTAGTCGGCGCAGGGGACGCGGGTGGTCACGGTCCGCGCCGGGCGCTCCGCCCAGTTCTCCAGCCACTCGGCATACGGGCTCTCCTCCTCCAGGGCAATGAGGGCCTCGTGGAAGGCGACGATCCGCTCGCGGCTGAAGGTCTGGTTGTAGTAGATCTTCAGCGGCTGCCACGGCTCACCGGCGTGCGGGTATGCCGCGGGGTCACCGGCCGCCGCGAAGGCGGCCATGGAGACGGTGTGGCACATGATGTGGTCGGGGTGGGGGTAGCCGCCGTTCTCGTCGTAGGTGGTCATGACATGCGGGCGGAACCGGCGGATCTCGCGGACCAGCGCCTCGGTCGTGACCTCCAGCGGCTCGAGCGCGAAGCAGCCCTCCGGCAGCGGCGGCAGCGGGTCGCCCTCGGGCAGGCCGCTGTCGACGAAGCCGAGCCAGCTGTGCTGCACCCCGAGGATCTCCTGGGCCCGGGACATCTCCTCGCGGCGCACCCGGGGCAGGTCCCGCAGGATGTGGATGTCGTCCTTCAGCTTCGGGTTGAGGATGTCTCCGCGCTCGCCGCCCGTGCACGAGACCACGAGCACCTCATGGCCCACGTCGACGTACTTCGCCATCGTCGCCGC